>NZ_JBEYUY010000028.1:0-158369 GCF_040643775.1 Streptomyces sp. NPDC047081
CACGCCCGTGCCCTGCTCACCAGCAGCGACGAGGGCCGTACCGACTACATCGACGCGGACCTGCGCCGCCCGGCCGAGATCCTCGAAGAGGCGGCCCTGCCGCCCGCCCAGGCCGCGCCCCCGGCATACACGCGCCCGCCCATGCACGACGGGGTGCCCGGCGACCGGCGGCCCGCACTGCCCCAGCGCCACGCCCAGGAGCACCTGGCACCCGAGCTGCGCGACACTCCCGCGCCGCGGAAGGCCGAGGAGCAGGACAAGGAACACGATCCAGGGCTGATGGCCCTGTTCCAGCGCGGAATCCGGCTCGCCGACAACGAGCCGGACGAGCCTCCCACCGGCAGTACGCGCTGACCCGAGGCCCCTGTATTCGCAACAAGGAGAAAGAACCCCACCGTGAGCGACATGCATGCCGGCCAGACCAAGAACCTCGACTGGCTCCTGGCCGGACTCGTCCAGAGGGTCCCCTACACACGCAGTGCCCTGCTGCTGTCCTCGGACGGGCTGGCGAAAGCCTTCGACGGGCTGGAGACGGCGGCCGAGGCGGAACACCTGGCCGCGCTGGCCTCCGGCCTGCACTCGCTCGCCCGCAGCGCGGGCGTGCAGTTCGCCGACGGGGCCGACGTACGGCAGGTGGTGGTGGAGCTGGACACCGCTCTGCTGTTCGTCTGCGCGGCCGGCTCCGGCGCCTGTCTGGCCGTGCTGGCCGACCGGGACGCCGACGCGGCCGTGCTCGGCTACGAGATGGCCATGCTGGTCAAGAGCGTGCGCCCGTACCTCGCCACCCCGGTACGGCAGCAGGCGGCCGGCAGCTCGTTCGACCCGGGGCGCTGAGGATGCCGGATGCGCCGGACGGGTCGTGGCTCGACGACGAGGCTGGGCGGCTGATACGGCCGTACACGGTGAGCAACGGCCGTACCCGCCCCTCGTCGCACTTCGACCTGCTCACCCTGGTGATGACGACCGGCGTCCGGCCGCCCACCTACCTCGGCCCGGACTACGACCAGGTCATCGCGCTGTGCGACCGGCCCGTCTCGGTCGCCGAGGTGGCCGCCCACCTTCGGCTTCCGGCCGTCGTCACCAAAGTCATCCTGTCCGACCTCGTCACGCACCGGGCGCTCACCACGAGCGCGCCGCGCGTCGTCGAGGCGGGCTCCCCGACCGACCGACATCTCCTGGAGACGGTGCTGCATGGCCTTCGCAAGCGCCTCTGATCCCTTCCCGACCGCGCTGAAGATCCTCATCGCGGGCGGCTTCGGGGTCGGCAAGACCACGTTCGTCGGTGCGGTCAGCGAGATCGAACCGCTGAGCACCGAGGAACTGCTGACCCAGGTCAGCGCCCGTACCGACAGCCTGGCCGGCATCGAGGGCAAGACGACCACCACGGTGGCCATGGACTTCGGCCGCATGTCCCTGGACGACAACCACGTCCTGTACCTGTTCGGTACGCCGGGGCAGGAGCGGTTCTGGTTCATGTGGGACGAGCTGTCGTCCGGGGCGCTGGGCGCGGTGGTGCTCGCCGACACCCGGCGACTGGAGCAGTGCTTCGCCGCCGTCGACTTCTTCGAGCGTCGCGGCATCGGTTTCATCGTGGCCGTCAACGAGTTCGACGGCGCCTACCGCTACGAGTCCGAGGAGATACGCGCGGCCCTCGACCTCAAGCCCGACATCCCCGTGGTGATGTGCGACGCCCGCCAGTGCAACTCGGCAACGCGCGTGCTGATCGCACTCCTGCAACATCTGCTCGCCTCGACTCCCGGCATACCGCCCGCGGAGCCCAACCCGCTCGGCTGAGGACCCCCTCCGCCGAGCCGAATGGAGCCTGCATGTCAGCCCCGGTTCCCTACCAGCCCCCGTTCGACCCGACCGGTCATCTGCTGCTGACCCCCGAGGACCGGGACGCGCCCGCCCGCGTGGCCAGGCTGCGCGAGCTCGGCATCGCCGACAGCCCGGTCCCGGAGTTCGACGACTTCGCGCGCAACCTCGCGCATGTCACCGGCGCACCCTTCTCGATGGTCAACTTCATCGACGAGAATCGCCAGTACTTCGCCGGCCTGTACGCCGCGGGCCGTCCCGGCGTGCAGCTGGAGCCGTCCCAGCAGCAGCCCCCGGTCGGCCGGACGATGACCCGCGACCAGGGCTACTGCCCGCACGTCGTCGTACGCAAGAAGGCCCTGGTGCTCGAGGACGTCTGCGACTACCCCAGGTTCGCCGGCAACCGCGTCGTCGACGAGATCGGCATCCGCTCCTACATGGGCGCGCCGCTGATCGACTGGAAGACGGGCATGGCCCTCGGCACGATCTGCGTGGTCGACACGGACACCCACCCGTGGGGCCGCGAGGGCCTGGCGACCATCAAGTCGCTGGCGCAGCAGCTGGTCGAGCGGCTGCACACCATGGAGACCAGGGGCGGAATCTGACCGGGAGCCGGGGGCACATCGTCGTGTTCCCGGTTCCCGGCGGTCTTCTTCGCTCAGCCCGGGTGGCCGGCCGTCTCCAGCGGCTCCTGCGAGCGTCGCGGCGGCACGGTCCGTACGAGATCGGCAAGCCGCTCGGACCACTGGCTCTTCGTGGTGCCCAGGGCGATCTCGCCCAGGCGCAGCAGCTGGATGTCGGAGGTGCCGGCGGGGGAGTAGATGTGGTGGGCGTCGCGCAGGTAGCGCTCGACGGGGCGGTCGGTGAACAGACCGCTGGCGGCATGGATCTCCATGCTGTCGCGGGCCGAGTCGATGGCCGCCTCGACGTTGAGCAGCTTGGCGTTCATCAGCTCCGCGTCGCACGGCAGCCCTTGGTCGAGCAGGTGCACGGCGTGGTAGGCGGCCAGCCGGGCCGTCATCAGCCGGGACTTCATCCTGCCCAACTTCAGCTTGATGTTGGTGAGTTCGCCGAGGGGCGCCCCATAGCGCACCCGCTCGATGCACAGGGCCGTCGTCTCCTCGAAGACGGCCTGGTGGATACCGAGGGAGACCGCCGTCAGATTGGGACGGCCGTAGAGGATGCTGGAGGAGTAGGCGACGGCCAGGCCCTGCCCCTCGGGGCCGAGCCGGTTGGCCGCCGGGACCCGGCAGTTGTCGAAGATGAGCTCGCCGAAGCTGAAGCCGTGCAGGCCCATCGCGGGCTGCAGCTCGCCGAGCGAGAAACCGGGCCGGTCGGCCTCGACGAGGAAGGCGGACAGTCCCTTCGAGCCCTCGCCGGTGCGCATCACCACCCCGTGGAGATCGCCGACATGACTGTTGCCGACGAAGACCTTGCTGCCGTTGAGCACGTACTCGTCGCCGTCGCGGACGGCGGTGCTGCCCATGCCGAGGACATGGCCGCCCGACGCGGGCTCGGTGACCGCGATCGTCGGCAGGCAGTCGCCGGCGGCGATGCGTGGCAGCCAGGTTCTGCGCTGCTCGGCGTCGCCGAAGTGAATGATCTTGGCCACGCCGAGCTGGGAGGCCTGGACCATGGCGCCCATCGCACCGCTGACGCGGGCGAGTTCCTCGATGGTGATCGTCTTGGCGAGGTGTCCGGCGGCCATGCCGCCGTACTCCCTGGCGATGGTGACACCGATCCAGCCCTGCCGGGCGATGAGCCGGGACAGCTCATGGGCCACCGCACGGGAGGTCTCCATCTCCGCTATCCGCGGACGCACCTCCCGTTCGGCGAACTCCCGGACCGTGTAGCGCAGGTCCTCGTGCCACCTGCTGGTGAATTCGCGTTCCACAACCCCTCCTGCACGCTGCCTCCGAACCCGCTGGCTCTGGAGGTCATTCGTCGGGCAGTGGTCAATCGCCCCGGGCCGACCGCCCAAAATATTGTCTACTTATCGACCCGTCTCAGCCAAGATCACTCACTGACATTGACTGAAATGCGGCACCTTGCATTCCGTCTCAACTGTGCGATACAGAGCGGGACTTGGTCTGTTCCGGACACGTCACAGAGAGAAACCGCTCAACTGTGAACAAGGTCCGCCCAATACGGACATAGGCCTGCCCGCCAGGCAATTGCCGGGCGGGCAGGCACCGCCCCGGGTCCAAGTCCGGTCACGTTCTGTCTGGCCGATAAGGGAACGGCCATCCGCGCCGCCCGGCTGCTTCACCGATGCAAATCAGCCATGGTCATCAGAGGCAGGGCGAACGCCCACCGCAACACCCGTCACGCGCCTCACTCCACTGGCCGCACGAACCAGCCCGGGGGAGTCTGGCAGGATCGGCGGCATGGCGAGTGATCAGTTGCCGGCGAGAGCCCGCGCACTGTGGGAGAGGCTGGCCGGAGTGCCGGTGTCGAATGTGGCCTTGGGCGGGTCGGCGCGGATGGCCGTGCCGAGCGAGAATGCGGCCCTGATCGTTTCCGACGCGTTGGGGCCGGCGCGAGCAGGTGCGGTGACGGTCGCTCAACTTCTCCCCGACCACCCGGAATTGCGCCGCTTGGAGGAGGCGGCTGGTCAAGACGATGCCGGTGAGGCCGCACTCGACGAGATCACGTCACCCGCGTTCGTGGTCCAGGAAGACGCTCGGGCGGTTGCTGCCGCGGGATATCGGACCTGGCCGGGCAGGACCGCCCACATCTGCGTACTGACGGCGCCCCGAGCACGCGGGCGAGGGCTGGCGCGAGTGGCCGGCTCGGCGGCGGTCGCGCCTGCCCTCGCCGCCGGACTGCTGCCCCAATGGCGCGCACGGCCACCTGCCTCGCGACGTGTCGCGGCCGCCTTGGGCTTCGAGGAACTCGGTGCCCAGCTCAGTCTGGAGCTTGCCTGATGTCCAGCCAGCGAGCCATCGAGAACCTGATCGTGCGGTACGCCGAGCTCGTGGACGACGGTGACTTCGCAGGCGTCGGCAGGCTGCTCGAGGACGCCACGTTCGCGGGCAGCGGCGAGCCGGTGCGGGGTGGCGACGCGATCGAGACGATGCTCCGGGACACGCTGATCGTCTACGGCGACGGGACGCCCCGCACCCAGCACGTCACGACCAACATCGCCATCGAGGTCGACGAAGAAGCGGGTACGGCGGTCGCACGCTCGTACGTGACCGTGCTGCAGGCGCTGCCCGACCTGCCCCTGCAACCCATCGCCGGCGGCCGCTACCACGACCGCTTCGAGCGTCGGGACGGACAGTGGCGCTTCGTGGAGCGGCGGGTTCGCATCAACCTGGTCGGCGATGTGAGTCGCCACCTGCGTCAGGCGTAGTCCCTTGGTGTTGAGGTGTGTCGCAGGACCGCCTCGGCGATCGTTTCCCAGTCGGCCCGCTCGACCCCGTGGCCCGCGTCCTCCAAGGCCAACAGGTCCGCCGTGGGGATCTCTTGCGCCAACGCCCGGCCGTGCTCGAAGGGGAACATCGGATCGGCGGTGCCATGGATGACCAGGGTCGGTACGGCGATTGACGACAGGCCTTTGCGTGACTGCTCGCCTTGGGACAACAGGTCGTGGTTCTGTACGGCGGCGAAGTCACGTGCGCGCTCGACGTCACGGCGGATCAAGTCGTGGACGGCGCTCTCGTCGAACGGGCGGCGGCCTCCCGCGAGCACCCGTGAGTAGCCGACCAGGTAGTCGATCACGGAGTCGGTCTGCGACCAGTCGACCCGCGCCGACGACACGAAGCGCATGAACTCCTCGGTCGGCGGCGGCAGTTCGCGGTCCATCGGCACCGCGCCGGTCGTGCTGATCAGGGTGAGGGAGCGCACCCGGTCGGCATGGTCGAGCGCGACGAGTTGCGCGAAGGCCCCTCCGGCCGAGACGCCCACCAGATGCGCGGCCGGGATTCCATGGGCGTCGAGCACGCCGACGGCGTCGTCGACGAGGTCCGCGCCGGTGTACGCGGGGCTCCCCGGCTCGTAGGTGACCGATCGACCCGTGTCCCGGTGGTCGTAACGGATCACGAACCGTCCGCCGTCCGCCAGCAGTCGGCAGAAGTCCTCCTCCCACCAGAGCATCGACGCGCCGGTGCCCATGATGAGCAGGACGGGTGGGTTCGAGGGGGCACCGAAGGCTTCGGTGCACAGCTCCACGCCGTTTGCGTCGATCATGCGTTCGGCAGCCATCGCCGCGCCTCCTCGCCTCGTCGATGTCTCCGGTCAGGGCAGTACGACCAGTTTCCCCGCGGCCCGGTTGTCCTCCATGTAGCGGTGGGCCGCGACGATGTCGTCGAGGGCGAAGACGCGGTCCACGTTGGGCCGGTAGACGCCGGCCTCGACCTCGTCGACGACACGCTGCAACAGGGGTCTGCCCGCGCTGCCCTTGACGTTGTCGCTGTGGAAGGCCGTCAGCCTGGTTCCGGTGGGGATCATCGCGACCGGTTCGAAGTCCGGGATCAGCCACCCGCTGAGCGTGCCCGTCATGCACACGGTCCCGCCGCGCCGGACCAGCCGCAGTGAATCGACCGCCGTGCTCGTCCCGACGAGATCCAGAACGTAGTCCGGGCCTTCGGGCCAGAGCGCCTGCACACCGGCCGTCAGGTGCTCGCCGTCGTCCAGGAGTACGTGGTCCACGCCGGCCGCCGCCAGCGCGTCGGTCTTGTCGCGCCGCCGGGTCGTGGCCGCGGTCTCGATGCCGTGTCCGGCCGCGATCGACGCGGCCGCCATGCCCACCGACGAGGTCCCGCCCCGGATCAGCAGCCGTCCCTTGCCGCCCGGTTCGATGCCCAGCGCGTCCAGCGAGCCCTGCGCGGTCAGGTACGTCTCGGGCAGTGCGGCCAGGATGTCCCAGGACAGGGTGGTGGTGAGCGGCATGAGGAGGGAGTTCGGCAGCAGCGCGTACTCCGCGTATCCGCCGTCGAACTGTCGGCCCATCTCGCCCATCACCGCCGCGACGGTGGTGCCGTCCGGGAGGAGGGGATCGGTCGAGGCCGCCACGACTCCCACGCATTCGATGCCCAGCACACGCGGGAACCTGACGTCGGGGGAGTGGCCTTGACGGGTCCTCAGTTCCGAACGGTTCAGGCCCGCGCCCTTGATCCGCACCAGGCTCCAGCCCTCCCGGACCTCCGGAACCGGCAGCTCACGGAGCTCCAGCACCTCCGGGCCGCCCGCCCTGACACAGACCGCCGCCTTCATCGTCGTAACCCTTTGAGAGTGCCGTATCTGTTCGCGCATGGGTCCACTGTTGCCCGAGGCCGGTGCGGCGGGCCACCGGTAGAATGCCAAGCTATGCCTGTAGGCCGCCAAGTCCCCCGGGCCGGTGGGACGTCACAGCTCTGGCCGTCCGCGGGGGTGCATCTGTGGCCCTCGGGGGAGGCCAGCTCGGTGCACCGCCATACCCGTGGACATCTGGTGTACGCGGCTCGCGGCGTGCTCTCCGTGCGCACGGAGAGCGGTACGTCGATCGTGCCGGCCAACCGGGTCGCGTGGACTCCCGCCGGGTTCACGCACCAGCACCGTGCGCACAGCGACACCGAGATGCGGATCGTCTTCCTGCCGGCGTCCCTGGCCCGGCTGGTGCCGGACCGGCCGGCCGTGTTCCTGGTCTCCGGCCTCGCCCGCGAGATCCTGCTGACCCTCACCGGGCCACGCAGCCACGACCGCGCCGCGAGCGCCCGTCTGCGCCGGGTCCTCGTCGACGAGCTCGACGAGGCGAACGAGCAGCCGCTGCAACTGCCGGAGCCGCGCGACGACCGGTTGCGGGCCGTCGCGCGGATCCTCCAGGAGCAGCCCGCGGACAACTCCTCACTCGCGGAACTGGGGCGGACGGTCGGAGCCGGCGCCCGCACGCTCAGCCGGCTCTTCCGCGACGAGCTGGGCATGACCTTCTACGAATGGCGCACCCAGGTACGCATCCATCACGCCCTCGTCCTGCTGGCCGACGGCCACGACACCACCCGGGTCGCCCACGCCTGCGGATGGGCGAACCCCAGCGGCTTCATCGAGGCTTTCGCGGGCATCATCGGCACCACACCCGGCCGTTACCGGGCCGGCCGCGTCGGTGAGGTCAGGCGGCGATGAGGTCGAACTCGTTGCCCTCGGGGTCGGCGAGGGTGACGTAGTGGATGTGGGCGTCGACCTCGTTGAGCCGGGTGGCTCCGAGCTCGGTCAGGCGCCGTACCTCGGTGTCGAAGTCGGCGGTGACCAGGTCGAAGTGCATGCGGTTCTTGACCTTCTTGCCCTCGGGGACCTGGCGGAAGCCGATCCGGGAGCCCGGGACGGCGGGGTCGGCCTCGATGGCCGCGTTGGCCTCGTCGGCTCCGTCCGCGACGGTACGGCCGAGGACCTCGGCCCAGAAGGACGCGGCGACCTTGGCGTCGGAGGCGTCGAAGGTGATGCCGAAGACTGCGATGGGCATGACGGTCTGCTTTCTGCTGCGTGATGTGGGTGTGTGTCTTGGGTCTGTGCGGGTGGGTGGTGGGGCCCGGCCGACGGGACGCGTGCCGGTCAATCCGTGCTCGCCCGGCGGCGCAGCAGGCCCAGGCAGGACACCGCGGCGACCAGCTCGGCGGCCGCGATGGTCCACCAGCCGTGCTGGAAGGCGTGGTGTGCCGCCGCGTAGGAGGCGGGGGCGCCGAGGATCGCGACGACGATGCTGACGCCGAGCACGAACCCGATCTGGCGCGTCATGTTGATCACGCCGCTGCCGGTCGAGGCGCGGTGCGGCGGCAGGCCCGCGGTCGCGGCCGCCAGCAGTGTGGGCAGGGTCAGTCCGATGCCGAGGCCGGCGATCAGCTGGCCGGGCAGCAGTTCGCTCGCGTAGTCCGTGCCGTGCGGGCCGATCAGCAGGAGGTTGACCACGGCGGCCACCACGAACAGCACGCTGCCGACGGCGGCCAGGGCGCCGGCCTGCACCCGGTGGGCGAGCCGCTGGGTGAGCACGGCGACGAGGGGGACCATGGCGGGTCCGGGTGCCACGCCGAAGCCGGTGGCGATCGTCGACCAGTGCCAGACGTTCTGCAGCCAGAGCACGACCATGAGCAGGTAGCCGGCCAGACCGAGGCTGAAGGCGAGCATCGCGAGGTTGGCCGCGGCGAAGGTGCGGACGCGGTAGAGGGCGGGGTCGACCACCGGCACGGGGTGGTGCTCGGCCCGCCAGACGAACCAGGCCAGCGCCGCTGCGGCGAGCACGAAGACCGCGATCGTGTCCCCGCTGTCCCAGCCCCAGTCACCGCCCTTGACGATGGCGAGGGCGAGCGCGCCCACCCCGACCGTCAGCAGCGCGGCGCCGAGTACGTCGGGAATCCTGGTCACGGCGGTGTCGCGCGAGTCCGGTACGACACGGCGGGCGGCGACGAACGCGACGATCCCGACCGGCAGGTTGATCAGGAACACCCAGCGCCAGGATGCGGTGACCAGCAGGCCGCCGATCACGGGTCCGCCCGCCGCGGCGATCCCGGCGACGGTGGTCCAGATCCGCACGTACCCGAGCCGTTTGCCCGCCGGTACCGCGGCCAGGAGCAGGCCGAGCGAGGTCGGGGTGATCGCGGCCGCGCCGGCGGCCTGCAGCAGCCGGAACACCACCAGCCACCACAGGCCCGGGGCGACGGCGCAGGCGACGCTCGCCGCCGTGAACAGCCCGAGGCCCTGGAGGAACATCCGCTTGCGGCCGATCCTGTCGGCCAGACGTCCGAGCGGCACGAGCAGCGCAGCGAAGACGATCGCGTACCCGTTGAGCACCCAGCTCAGGTCCGCGATCGACGATCCGCTGAAGCTCGTACCGATCGCGTCGAAGGCGACGTTGACGACGAAGGTGTCCAGGCTGGCCATGAACGCGGCCAGCGACAGGACCGTGAGGACGGCCCGCGGGTTGTGCGCGGCCGTGGGTTCGGCCCGGGTGGCGGGGGTCGCCACCCGGCTCTGTTCGATCATGGGGGTGTTTCCTGTCGTGATCAGGCTGGCAGGGTGCGCGGCAGCCCGAAGCGGGCGAGAACGTTGTTGTCGAAGATCGTCATCTCGGCGATCCGGTCGCCGCTGAGGGTGAGCACCATCAGCCCGGCCGCGTGCAGCACGCCGGAGTGCCGCTCGCGCTGGTACACACCGAAGGCGGGCTGGTGGTTGGCGCGGGTCGCGACCAGCCGGCGCCCTCCGACCCGGGCGAAGACCGCGGTCAGCATCCCGGCGGCGGCTTCCCGGCCGCGGTACTCGAACGGCACCGGGGGCATGCTCAGGCGCACGTCCTCGGCGAGCAGGGCGATCACCTGGTCGACGTCCGCCGTCGCGTACGCACGGGTGAGCCTGTCGACCAGGGCGCGCTCGGCCGGCGAGTCCGGGGGCGGCGCGGGCGCCCGCTCGGGCCGGTGCCGGGCGAGGGTGGCACGTGCGCGCTTGAGGGCGCTGGTGACGGACTCGGTGCTGGTCTCAAGGATGTCGGCGGACTCGGCCGCGCTGTAGCCGAGCACGTCGCGCAGGACCAGTACGGCGCGCTGGCGGGCCGGCAGCAGCTGGAGGGCGTTGACGAAGGCGAGCGAGATCGCCTCGTTGGCCTCGTACCGGGCGGCCGGACCGGGCCGGTGGTCGGCCAGGGTCTCCAGGGCGTGGTCCGGGATCGGTTCGAGCCACGCCACCTCGCTGGTGTGCGTGGGGGCGGGCAGTTCGGGGTTGACGTCGACTTCGGGCCGCTGCATCTGGGGCCTCCGGCCTGCGGAGCGGCGCGCGTCCAGGGCGCGGTTGGTGGCGATGCGGTAGAGCCAGGTGCGCAGGCCCGAGCGTTCCTCGAACGCGGTCAGGCCGCGCCATGCGGACAGAAGGGTCTCCTGCAGTACGTCTTCGGCGTCCTGGGCGGAGCCGAGGATCCGGTAGCAGTGCGCCTGCAGTTCCTGGCGGTAGGGCTCGACCAGCAGGCCGAACGCTTCTCCGTCCCCTGCCCGCGCACGCGTCAGCAGTGACGTTTCCATGGTGTCGGGTTCCTCCCATGTCGGTCCCCCTTCCGGCTGTCACCCGTACTGACGGCGGCGGTCGCGGAAACTGGGCGGTTTCCTGGGAGAAACTCTCCGGGACCTGGCCGAGATGCCGGACCTACGGCCGATGCCTGGCAGGGGCCGCCTCCGAGCGACCGGAGCCGTCCTGCTCGGCCGCCCACGCGGAGAGCACCGTCAGTGCCTCTTCCGACGGTGATCCGGGGTCGGCGAGGAAGGCGAACAGGCTCTGGTCGGGGTCGCCGGGAAAGGTCAGCGCCTCGGTGTGGAGGGTCAGGCGCCCGACGATCGGATGGCGCAGGGTCTTGCTGCCGTGCGCGGGTTCGTCGACCTTCTGGTCGGCCCACCAGCGACGGAAGTGCTCGCTCTTCATGGACAGTTCGCCCACCAGCTCGGCCGTGCGCAGGTCGTCGGGATGACGTGCCACGTCCATCCGCAGCATCCCGACGAACATGGAGGCGGCCTTCTCCCAGCCCTCGGCGAACAGCGACCGCGCGGCCTCGTCGAGCACCACCCAGCGCACGGCGCTGCGCTCCCGGACGGGCATCGCGTCGAAGTCGGAGAGCAGGGCGCGGGCCATCCGGTTGGCGGCCAGGATGTCGGTACGACGGCCCAGGACGAACGCCGGTGTGTCCCCGAGACGGGCGAGGAACGCGTGCACACCGGGCCGTACCTTCTGCACGGTTCGGGGGTTACGGCGCCTGTCCGCGGCCGAGGGCCTGCGTGCCACCGCGCGCAGATAGCTCCGCTCCGCCGCGTCGAGCTGCAGGGCGTCCGCCAGGGCGTCGAGCACCGACTCCGAGGGTGTGATGGGCCTGCCCTGCTCCAGGCGTGTGTAGTAGTCCACGCTGACGCCCGCCAGGGCCGCCAGCTCCTCCCTGCGCAGCCCGGGGACCCGGCGCGGGGCCGCGTCGTGGATGCCGAGCCGCTCGGGGTCCATCGCCGCGCGCCGGGCGCGCAGGAAGTCGGCGAGTCCTTCGTTCCGCTCCATGGCCCCATGGTCGCGCGGGCCGGTGCGCGGAGCGGTGGCGAAGGTGGCCCTCCGGATCCCAGGAAGAGGCGGGCCGGTTCCAGGGCCCCCGTGCGGGTCCGTCGGCGGTTGGCTGAAGAGCGGGACGCCACTCGGCGATCCCGCTTCCACCCCACCCCACGGAGTCCTCGACATGCCTTCCATCTGGCTCATCACCGGCGCGACCTCCGGCTTCGGCCGCCTCGTCGCCGAACGCGCGCTCGCCGACGGCGCTCATGTCATCGCGGTCGGCCGCCGCCGCGACCGGCTCGCCGACCTGTCCGACCGCGCCCCTCGGGGACAGGTCATCCCGGTCGCACTGGACATCACCGCCCCCGACGCCCAGGACGCCCTGGCATCCGCCGTACAAGCGGCAGGCGGCCTGGATGTCCTCGTCAACAACGCGGGATACGGGCTGTTCGGAGCCGTCGAGCAGATCGACGCCGCCGAGGCCCGCGCGGTCTTCGACACCAACGTGCTGGCCAACCTCACCGTCCTGCGGGCCACGCTCCCGGCCCTGCGCGCCGCCCGGGGCCGCATCGTCCAGACCTCCTCGCTCGTCGGCCAGTTCGCCTGGGCTTCCTCGGGCCTGTACGCCGCCTCCAAGGGTGCCGTGGAACTGTTCAGCGAGGCCCTCGCCCACGAACTGGCCCCCACCGGCGTCAAGGTCACCGTCATCGAACCGGGCACCTTCGCCACCGACTTCGCCGCCAACCTCCGCGTCGTCGCCCCGAACGACGTCTACGCCCCGACCGTCGGCAAGTTCCTCACCGACTTCTCCGAGCTGCCGCCCGAGGCGTTCGGCGACCCGGTCGCGGTCGCGGACGCGATCATGGCGGTCACGGCGCTGGAGGAGCCGCCGCTGCGGCTGGCCGTCGGCGCGGACGCGGTCGAGCAGATCCGGGCGTCCCTGCGCTCGCGCCTGGCGGAACTGGACCGTTGGGAGTCCTTCCCCGAGGGGGTCCGCACGGCCCAACCGGCCTTGTAGAGCAGGTTTTCAACGGGCGCACCACTCAGCGGGACTCGGTTTTGCCGCCCATTTCGCGCTGCTGTCACGCTCCGAGGCGAACGGGCCCTTCCAAAGGAGCAGCGGCCCAGTCCCCGGGTCGGTTCCTCCTGCGGAACGGCGTTCCGAGCGAGGCGATCACTCCTCGCCGCCTATCCGAGAAGGACAGAGATGTCACCATCCCCAGATACCGCCACCGGTGTCCGCCCTGCCCGTCCCCTGCCGCTGCTGGTCGGGCTGCTGGCCTCCGCGGCGGCCGCCGCGGGCTTCGCGGCCACGGCGCTGGTCGGCGCACTGCAAGTACTGATCGTCCACTTCCGCACCAACCTCGACAACGCGGGCTGGGCGGTCAACGCGTTCATCCTGGTCGCCGCCGCCTCCGCCGTGGTCGGCGGGCGCGTCGGAGACCGCTACGGGCGCCGCAGGGTGCTCGTCACGCTGCTGCTGGTCTCCACGGTCGGAGCCGTCATCAGCCTCGCCACCGACACCCTGTCCGGCGTCATCGCCGGACAGGCGGTCGCGGGCGTGGCTGGCGGAGTCCTGCCGCTGTGCTTCGGCGTCGCCCGGGAAGCCCTCCCGTGGCAGCGCGTGCCGGTGGCCACCGCGGTGATCGCGGGAGCCGCGACGCTCGGCGGAGCGACCGGCGCCGTCGTCGCCGAGGCGATGGTCCAGTCGCCGGGCTGGCGGTACATCCTCGTGGTCACCGGCGCCGCCACCCTGCTCGCCGGTCTCGCCTGCACACTGCTGCCCGGATCCACCCGGGCCGCCGGAGGCGAGCGCGTCAACTGGCTCGCGGGCCTGGTGCTGGTCGCGGCCGTCTCCCTGGTGCTGTTCGGCGTTCAGGGCAGCATCACGCGGTCCTGGTCCGACGGGCGCACCATCGCCGGGATCGTCTGCGGCTTCGCGCTGCTGGCGCTCTGGGCGGCATGGGAACGGCGTGTCGAACACCCCATGATCAACATACGGCTGCTCGCCGGCCGGAAGACCGTACTGACGACGCTGGCGACCGCCGTGCTCGTGACCGGTGTCGTCGGCGCGGCCGGTCTGCTGCTCCAAACTCTCATGCTGACACCGGAGTCGGCCCCCGTCGGCATCGGTCTGAGCGCGCGGGAGACGGTGTGGCTCCTGTTCGGGGTGGCGGCCCTCGGCCTCCTGCTGTCGCCGGTCGCCGGCTGGCTGGCCGCGCGAGCAGGCGCCCGGCAGTCACTGGTCGTCGGCAGCCTCTTCGGCGTCGTCAACGCGCTCTGCCTCGCGCTGTTCCACGACAGCGTCACCGGAGTCGTCGTCTCGGTCGCGTTCCTCGCCGTGGCGACGTCGTTCGTGCTGTCCGCGATCCCGATCCTCATCATGGAGGACACACCCGAGGAGAACACCAGCGAGGCCACCGGCCTGAACGTGGTCGTGCGCACGGTCTTCGCCACCCTGGGCACCTCGCTCGCGACCTACTTCCTCAGCCACGACCTCGTACCCCGGACGCCGTTCAGCAGCAGCGACGCGTTCACCCAGGGATTCACCCTGATCGGGGCCTGCTCCGCCGCCGGGTTCGTCCTGGCCCTGTTCATCCGCTCGGGAGAGCGCTCCGGAGCCGCGGCCCCCTCGGCCGCCCTGGCGACCAAGGCGTGAACCCGAGGGATCCCGCACCCACCTGCGGGATCCCCGGGCGTTTCTTCGGCGGCCGTCAGTCGGACGCGGGCAGCGGCTTGGCGCTCTTGACGCGCAGGGGAGTGCCGCCCACCGCGAGAGTGCCCTTGCCGGGCTTGGTGCACAGCAGCTCGACGGTGCCGTCCTCGGTCGCGTAGCGCTTGCCCAGCAGTGTTCCCGTCGACTGGTCCGGATCCGGGGGCTGTTGGAGTGCGGGGTCGGCCTGTGCGGGATCGACCATCGGCGCGCCACCGCACGTCACTTCCTGATCGCCCGCCGCCCAGCGGACCACCACGACGCTGGTGCTGTCCACCGTGCTCGCGAGCATCATCCCGATGCGTGGTGTCATGTCATTCCCTCTGTACGTCGCCTACCGGGCGGGTGCCCGGCCGATGATCCCGTCGGACTCCAGCGCGGCGATCTCCCGCTCCGTCAGCCCGAGTCCGGCCAGCAGTTCCTGGTTGTGCTCGCCGAGCAGGGGCGCGGGGCGCACATGGCGGCGCTCGGGGCCCCGGGACAGCCGTACCGGCAAAGTGCCGTAGCGGGCCGTGCCGCTCACGGGGTGTTCCAGCTCCTCGAAGAAGCCGCGGAAGCGCAGCTGTTCCAACTCGGCCTGGCGGTGCGGCTGCAGGACCTTGCCCACCGGGATGCCGGCGGCCCAGAGGACATCGACGATCTCGTCGGCGCCGCGCTCACCGCACCAGTCGGCCAACCCCTCGTCGACGGCGTCGTGGTGCGCGTGCCGTCCTTCGGCGGTGGCCAGGTCCGGGTCCGTCGCCCAGTCGGACCGGCCCACGGCCTCGCACAAGGCCTGCCACTGTTCGTCGGTGGCCACGGAGATGGCCACCCAGGAGTCGTTGCCGCCGAACTCGTCGGTGTCCGCGGTCCGGTAGAGGTTCTGCGGGGCCGCGGCCGGGCCCCGGTTGCCGGCCCGCTCCAGCAGGGCGCCGTACGCCGAGTACTCGATGATCTGCTCGGCGGCCACGTTGAGGGCCGCGTCGACCATGGCCGCCTCGACCAGCATGCCCTCGCCTGTGCGGTGCCGGTGCTCCAGCGCCAGGAGAAGGCCGTTGAGCGCGTGCAGGCCCGCGTTGGGGTCGCCGATCGAGTACGGCTCGACGGGGTTCTGGTCGGGGTGGCCGGTCAGCCAGGTCAGGCCCGAGGCGTCCTCGATGACGAACGCGAAGGCGGCGTTGTCGCGCCACGGCCCGTCGAGACCGAAGCCGGGCATCCGCACCACGATCGCGTCGGGGCGCACGGCGCGTATCGCCTCGTAGTCCAGGCCGAGTTGGTCCAGCACCCGGGGCGTGTAGTTCTCGACCACCACGTCGCAGGTCTCGATCAGCCGCCGCAGCACCTCGCGGCCGCGTTCGGTCCGGATGTCGAGCGTCAGGCTCTTCTTGTTGGTGTTCAGGCCCGCGAAGATCGGCGACCGTTCCCACCACTGCTCGACGCTCGGCGGCACCCCGGCGATGAGCCGGGTCCCGTCGGGCCGCGCGGTGGCCTCCAGGTGGATCACCTCGGCCCCGAGCATCGCGAGGGCGTGGGTGCAGGAGGGGCCGGCCCAGAACGCGGTCATGTCCAGGACCCGCAGGCCGCTGAAGGACAGGCCCGGCTCGGCGGTCCGTCGTGGCGTAGGGCGCTTCGCCGTGTGCTCGCCGAGCCGCGGGGCCGGACCGGGCGGCCGGAGCACGTCCGGTGTCAGCCGATACGGGGGGCCGGGCTGGAGGAAGCCGTCGCGCGGGTTGCGCCGGAAGGTGCCGCGTGCGTCGAAGTGGTCCATTCCCGTGGCGTTGGCTCCGTTGACGACCGGGGAGTTGGGGATGCGGAACGCCGTGGCCAGCTCGCGGATCTCGGCGGTCGTACGGGCCGCGATCCACTCCTGGATCACCGGGGCCACCTCGGTGGCGCGCGCGACGATCGAGAACGGGTTCTTCTCGTCGATCCACTCCGGATGCCCGACCATCGCGCACAGGTCGAAGAACTGCTGTGCCGTCGCACACCCGAGCGCCACGAGGCCGTCCTTCGCGGCGGCCACGCCCGGCATGTTCAGCCTGCGGGCCTGCTGCCAGGGGCGCCCGAGCATCTCCCAGAAGGTGACCGGGTGATAGGTGAACGTCATGATGTGCGCCTCGAGCATGGAGAGGTCGACCAGTTCGCCTCCGCCCCGCATACGGGAGGCCATGGTGGCGGCCGCCGCGTACGCCCCGGACGTCCAGTCGCCGGCCTGTCCGCCCACGAAGACCGGCGCCCGCTCCGGGTCGCCCCGCCCCAGCCCGATGATCCCGCCGGACCAGGCCTGCAGGGTGAACTCGGTGGCCGGGCGGTCCCGCCACGGCCCTTCGAGGCCGAACGGCGTGATCGAGGTGACGACCAGGTGGGGGTACGTGCGGTGGATCTCCCGCGGGTCGAGCGGTGAGCCCGGCGACCACACCGCCACGTCCGCCGACTCCAGGAGCTCGCGCAGCAGGTCCGGTTCGGCGACGACACTCTCCTTGGAGCAGGCCAGGAAGCTGAAGAGGGCTCCGTCACGGCCGGGGCGGATCGTGGCGCCGGACGCCGACCACCGTCGTAGCGGATCGCCTTCCGGGGCCTCGGCCTTGACCACCTGCGCGCCGCCGTCGGCGAGCAGCTTGGTGCAGTAGGCGCCGGCGATTCCCGTCGACAGGTCGGCCACGACCCAGTCGCCGAGCGGCGGTCGAGCAGAGGTCATGACTCGCTCCCGCGCCTGCGGCCCGACTTGCTGAGCCGGAAGTCCGCGGGGAAGTGGTCGTCGTTGCCGCGCACCGCGTTGGCGATGCCGCCGCCGACCGTCTCCTCGTCGAGCATCAGGTCGTCGCCGTCGGCCCGGGCGATCCCGCCGATCGACTCGAAGAGGCCGGTGAGCAGCGAGCCCATGTACTCGCCCTGGTGCTGCTTGAAGATCTCGAAGAAGACCTTCTGCATGAACACGGTGTCGGTCGGTCGGGTG
Organism: Streptomyces sp. NPDC047081; assembly: GCF_040643775.1. NCBI lineage: Bacteria > Bacillati > Actinomycetota > Actinomycetes > Kitasatosporales > Streptomycetaceae > Streptomyces > Streptomyces sp. NPDC047081. Next base: position 17,442 of record NZ_JBEYUY010000028.1, read on the forward strand.
CGCGCGCAGGCCAGCGCGTACTTCTCCACCTCCGCCTCCAACCCGGCTCGCGGGACGACGGAGTTGAGGAAGTTGCACTCGTACATCTCACGGGCGGTGAACGGGCGGCCGGTGAAGACCATCTCCTGGAACTTCCTGAGGCCCATCGTCTGCGCCCAGCTCCACATCCGGGGCGCCCAGCCGATGTAGCGGAAGGAGGGGTGGCCGAAGAGGGCGTCGTCGGAGGAGATCACCAGGTCGGCGTCGGCGGCCTGGTAGAAGTGCCAGCCGTAGCAGTAGCCCTTGACCTCCAGGATGCTGATCTTCTTGAAGTCCTGCAGGCTCCGGCAGCCGCCTTGGGGGTTCGCGTACCACTGGGACGGGGTGCCGCCGTAGCGGTAGGAGCCCTTGGGGGGATAGCGGACGTCCTCGTCCTCGCCGATGCCCTCTTCCGCCAGGAGCGGTCCGGCCGTCGGCGCGGCGTGCATCTCCATGGTCTCGGCGATGTCGGCGCCCGAGCCGAGGTCGTCGCCGACGCCCCGGATGACCAGGACCTTCACCTCGTCGTCGACGTTGGCCCGGTGCAGCAGGTCCGCGAAGCGCAGCCGGGCCGCCGCGGTCGGCGCGTTGAGGGCGTCGGGCCGGTCCAGGGTGAGGGTGGCGATCCTGGTCCTGGGGTCCTTCTCGTAGCGGATGATCTCTTCCGCGGAAGGACGCGTGCTGTCAGCCATGTGCGGGGGTTCCTTTCCCGGCCGCGTGCAGGGGTGCGGGGCAGGACCGGAGCGGTCGGTCCTGCCCCGCGCGGGGATTACGGCTTCCAGTGGGGACTCGACGTGAGCAGCTCGGGCCCGTCGGCGGGGATGAGCACGGCCTCACGGCCCAGGACGGCTCCGACGCCCTCCTGCCAGACGTAGCCGGTGACGGCGAGCGCCATGCCGGGTTCGAGGCGTTCCTCGGCCGCCGTCTCCGGCAGGCCGGAGGCGACCACCGGCGGGTCGAAGCCCAGGCCGAGGCCGCGCGCCACGGGCATCGGGGGCAGCGGTTCACCGGCCGTGTCGTACGCGGTGAGCAGGTCGGCGGCGGGCGCGCCCGGTCGGCAGGCGTCGAAGAGGCCGCTCCACAGGTCGGCCCAACGCCGGTACAGCGCACGGGAGTTGGGGGAGTCCCCGGCGTCGGCCGGCCAGGTGCGGCCGACCTCGCCGATGTAGCCGCCCGCGACCACGCCCGAGGTGAAGGCGACGAGGTCGCCCCGTCCCACCCGGCCGTGCGTGCCGGCCTTGCGCCACGGATGCTCCCGTGAGGTCACCCAGACCGCCTCCTGTGTCGCCGGAGTGCTCACGCCACCGGCGGCCGCGGCCTCCAGCAGGACGCCGGTGAGGTGCTGCTCGGTGACACCAGGGCGCAGTTCGGCGACCGCCGTCGTGAGACTGGCCTCGGCCACCGCGAGGGACTCGCGCAGCGCCACGATCTCCTCGGCGGTCTTGACCCGGCGGGCGGCCCGCATGGCCGGTTCGCCGTCGGCCAGTTCGGCCTTCGGGCAGGCCATCGGCAGCAGCTGCGCGAACAGCGGCGAGATGGAGTCCGTGCCGACCCGCAGGGCGGTGGCCGTGCCCTCGATGCCCTGCAGCGCCGTCACCCAGTTCATCGGGTTCCAGGTCAGGCCGTACAGGTGCTCGCGGGGGATGTCGTCGGGGAGCCCCTCGTCCCAGGTCATCAGCGCGTGGACGGCGCCGGTGGCGCGGACCAGCACGGCCGCGGGCGCGAAGGGGCGGGTGCCCGCCGTCCACAGGCTTCGCGTGCCGGTGACGTAACGGACGTTGGCCTCCCGCCCCAGCACGAGGACGTCGAGGTCATGGGCGGCCATGTGTGCCAGCGCGCGCTCCCGCCGCCCGACGCGGAGAGCCCGGTCGTCCGGCAGGACCTCAGTCGCCATAGGGGGCGTAGGAATAGTCGGTCAGGGCCGTGCAGCCCTCTTCCTCGATCACGAGAACCTCCTCGCTGCGGTAGCCGCCGGTGCCGTCCTCCCAGACGACCGGTTCGAGGACGAGCACCATGCCGGCCTCCAGGACCAGCTGCTCGTCGAACTCCTCGCCCAGGTCGGTGCCGACGAAGGGCATCTCGGCGGGGTCCACGCCCATGCCGTGGGCGAGGTAGAAGTGGGGAAGCCAGGGCTTGCTGCCGCCGTTCGCGGCGATGGCCGCCCTGGTCAGGTCGGAGGCGGTGGCGCCCGCCCGCAGTACGTCCTTCACCGCGGAGTGGATTTCCCACCACTTCCTGAACTGCGCCCGCTGCCGCGCGTCCGGATCCCGGCCGACGATCCAGGTGCGGCCGAAGTCGGAGCAGTATCCGGCGTAGGTGATGCTCACGTCGGTCCACAGCACATCGCCCTCGGCCAGCTCCCGCTCGGTCGTCAGCAGCGGAAGGGCGAGGTCGCCGTGGGTGGTCCACACACCCTCGGCCCTGCTGTCGGGCATCACCTGCCATATGGGGTCGAGGACGTTGGCCTGGGCGCCGTGCTCGTAGGCCTGCCGTACGAAGCCCGCCGACAGCTCGATCTGCCGCATGCCCGGCGCGAGCGAGCCCGCGATGCCGGCCATGGCCCGCTCGGTGATGCGCAACGCCGTGCGGATACAGGCGAGTTCGTCGGGTGTCTTGATCAGCTTGGCCACCGCCAGGACCATCGAGGCGTCGCCGGGCGGCCCGCCCGGGAACAGCGCCTTGTCCGCCCTGCGCATCGCGCCGGTCAGCTCGTCGGCCGCGACCCGCGCCCCCTCCGGCAGCAGCTCGGCGAGAACGGCGGCGAAGCTCCGTACCCCTTCGTCGTACTCCAGGTAGACGGGCGGACGGACATGGTCGGCCGGCAGTGACGGCTCGCCCGGGGCGCCTTCGCGGAACGGCATGAACAGGTGCGGCCACGGGTCGTCCGCCACCACCACGGCGACGGGCCGGTCCGCGTGGGCCAGGCCGGAGTCGCCGAGCGGCCAGGTCACCCCGGTCGCATAGCTGACCGCGGTGTTGCCGAGCAGGACCAGGGCGTCGACGCCCTGGTCCGACATGGCCGCCCGCAGCCGTGCGCCGCGCTCACGGCTCATCCGGTCCAGGTCGGGTTCGGCCGGGATGTCGATGACGGTCATCGCTGCCTCCGTTGCGAGGTCATGGGTCCGGAAGGCCTCACAGGCCGAGGTATTCCCTGATGTTGCCGCCGACGATGCGGGCCGCCTTCTCCGGTCCCACGGCGTCCACGACCAGGCCGATCGACTTCTCGGAGTAGCCGAACGTGCTCTCGTTGTGCGGGTAGTCGGCGGACCACATGACCCGGTCCACGCCGATGTCCTCCAGGAGCTTCAGCCCGAGCGGGTCGACCATGAAGGACGCGTACATGTGGTGGTCCCAGTAGTACTGGACGTCGTGCTCCAGCGGCCGGTCCAGCATGTGCCGGTAGGAGGCGAGGATGTGCTTGGCGTCCTGGAGGGCGGAGGGGACCCAGTTCGCGCCGCCCTCGAACCATCCGACGCGCAGGCCCGGGTGGCGGTCGAGGATGCCGCTGAAGACGTACTTCGCCCACACCTCGCGGAACGGCGAGACGTTGACGACCATGCCGACGGCGATCGCGTTGGACTCGCAGGGGGACTTCAGCGTGCTCTCGCCGATGTGGTGGGAGACCGGCAGCCCCGACTCCTCGATGGCCTCCCAGACGGGGTCCATCTTGCTGCTCGCGTAGTCGATGGGGTTGCCCTCCAGGTCGTTGCCCGGATTCATCGGCATGAGGAAGGTCCGGATCCCGTAGCCCTTCAGCTCCTCCAGGGTCTTGCGCGCGCCCTCGCCGTCCCACCAGTTGATGAGCCCGACGCCGTAGAAGCGGCCCTCGGCGCGTTCCTGCAGTCCCGCGACGTACTCGTTGTAGATGCGGAAGATGAGCTCGCGGACCTCCGGGTCCGGGTAGAAGAACATCGCCAACAGGGCGTTGGGGAAGGCGAGTTCCCGCTGGATGCCGTCGGAGGCGAGTTCCTCCATCCGGCCCTCGATGTTGTTCGAGCCGGAGCCGGTGAGCGGGTCGTACTGCATGAGGACGCTGCTGAACTCCTTGGGCAGGAACGACTGTCCGCCCATGCCGAGCTCATAGGCGCCGTCCTCGTACCAGATCCGCGGGGCCTGGTCCTTGAGCCGCTCGGGGAACTTGTCGACGAAGATGTCCTCGGCGAGCGAGATGTGGTTGTCGGCGGAGAAGATCTCGGTTCCCGGCGGGAGGTTCAGGTCGCTCCCGGTGTGGCCGTGCCGGTCCTTCGGCGCGCCCAGTCCCTCGGGCGGGTACAGCGTGTCTGCCTGGCTGGACATCGTCGTCCTCCCTGGTTCGGTCCTACGAAGCCGGGGCGGGCCGCATCGGCTTGAGGCCCGCGGTGGTCCCGCCGTCGATCGTCAGCACGGTCCCGGTGACGTGCAGTGAGCGGTCGCCGCCCAGGTAGGCGACGGCCTCGGCCACGTCCGCGGGAGTGCCCAGCCGCGGCAGTGGCTGCATGGCCGCCATGTGGGCGCGGATGCGGTCGGTCATCTCGTCGGTCGCGGTCGCGGAGGCCAGCAGTCCGGTGGGGATGCCGCCCGGTGCGACGCAGTTGACGCGGATGCCGTGCTCGGCGAGGTCGAGGGCCGCGCACTTGGTGAAGTGGATGACCGCCGCTTTGGAGGCGCGGTACGACAGCACGCTGGGGCCGGCCTGCACACCGCCGACGGAGCTGATGTTGACGACGGAGCCGCCGCCGTGCGCCGCCATGTGCCGGGCCGCCTCCCGCGTTCCCGTCATCACGCCGAGCAGGTTCACCGACAGGACGTGCTGGAAGTCCGCGAAGTCCTCCTCCAGGAGGCTCGCGTGCATCGCGCCGGAGACGCCCGCGTTGTTGACCATCAGCTGCAGCCCGCCGAACTCGCCGACGGCGAAGGCGACGAGGTCCCTGACCTGCTCGGCATCCGCGACATCGGTGTGCCGGAACCGCACGTCCGGCCCGAGCTCCTTGGCCAGCGCCTCTCCGCCGTCCCGGTCGACGTCGGCCACGACGACCCGCGCCCCGTCCGCCAGGAGCCGCTCCACGCTCGCGCGTCCGAGGCCCGCGGCACCGCCCGTGACCACGGCGACCGTCCCGTCGGCCATGGCGCTCACCACGTCACCGGCAGCGCGTACACGCCGTAGGCGAGCCGGTCGTGCTTGAACTGGATCTCGTCGCGCTCCACGGCCGGGGCCAGGGTGGGGATGCGGCGGAAGAGCGTGCCGTAGACGACCTGGAGCTCCACGCGGGCGAGCTGCTGTCCGACGCACTGGTGGATACCGAAGCCGAACGCGTTGTGGTGCCGGGCGTTGGCCCGGCGCAGGTCCATCACGTCGGGCTCGGGGAAGACGTCGGCGTCCCGGTTGGCGCTGAAGAGTTCGATGATGATGCCCTCGCCGGCCCGGATCGTCTCGCCCGCGATCTCGATGTCCTCCTTGGCGATCCGCCGCTGGCCGCCGTGGATGATGCCCAGGTAGCGCAGCAGCTCCTCCACCGCCCCTGCGACGACCTTCGGATCGTCCGTGTCGCGCAGGACCGCCAGCTGCTCGGGGTGTTCCAGGAGCGCGGCCGTGGCGAGGCCGATCATGTTGGCGCTGGTCTCGTGCCCCGCGATGAGCAGGCCCAGGCCCATCATGGCCGCCTCGGCCACGGTGATGTCACCGGCGTTGACGCGGGCCGCGATGTCGGACAGCGCGTCGTCCGCGGGTGCGGCGGCCTTCTTCTCGACGAGTTGGACCAGGTAGCCGTTGAGCGCCCCGAAGGTCCGCATGCTCTCCTCGGCGGAGACGTTGTGGGCGATCCCGCGGGCCGCGTTGTCCTGGAAGAAGTCGTGGTCCTCGTACGGCACCCCCAGCAGCTCACTGATCATCAGCGTGGGCAGCGGCAGGGCCAGCGCCTCCACCAGGTCGGCCGGCTTCGGTCCGGCGAGCATCCGGTCGATGAGATCGTCGGTGATCTTCTGGATGGTGGGGCGCAGCGCCTCGACCCGCTTGAGGGTGAAGGGTCCCGTCATGATGCGGCGGTAGCGGGTGTGCTCGGGTGCGTCCGAGTTGAAGACGGACCGCGGGCGGTACTCGACGGCGGCCGCCATGCCCTCGTGCCAGTGCGGGAACCCAGGCAGACGCTCGTCGACGCTCACCCGCGGATCGCCGAGCAGGGCCCGCTGGGCGGCGTGACCGGTCACGATCCAGGGTGTGCTGCCGTCCCAGATCCGCACCCTGGCCAGCGGCTTGTCGCCGGTGAGGGCTCGCAGCGCCGGTGGCGGGTCGAATGGGCAGCCCTCCGCCCGCGGCATCGGCCACTCGGGCGCCTGGGCTTCGGGAAGTACGTCGGGCATCGTCATCCTCGGGGTCGTCATTCTTCGATGTGGATCGCCAGCGCCGGACAGACGGCGGCCGCGTACCGGACGCCTTCGGACAGCTCGGCGGGCGGGTCCTCGGCCAGCAGCACGACGACTCCGTCCTCGTCACGCTGGTCGAACACGTCCGGCGCGGTGGCCACGCACTGGCCGGCCGCAACGCACTTGTCCTGCTCGACGGTTACTTTCACGGGGCCGCTCCTCGTCGCCGCGGGCACGGCGGAGCCTTCGTATCGACCGTGTGGGAAAAGGGAGTTGAGCGGCCGGAACCCGTCCCGGCTCCGTCGACCGCGCCTCCGAGTGAACTCCCGCACAGAAGCTAAGTCAATCGGTTGATTCAAAATCTCTTGAGACGGCCGGACGGGTTGTGTGAAGGAGGGTGACGGATCGTCAGGACCCGTCGGTGACAGGTGCCGTCCAGATCCCGACGATGGCGTCGATCATGCCGGTGGCCGCGTCGTGCCAGCTCGTCCGCGGTGTCGGGGAGCCCAGCGCGAGGGCGCGCTCGCGGTCCGCGCACATGTGCAGGATCAACTGCCGCGTCATGGCGATCCGCTCGGCACGTACTTCGGCCGGCAGCTCCGGCACGCAGCGGTGCAGACCGCTGAGGATCCGCCGCCACACGGGAGCGCTGAGCGTCTCGTCCACGACGATCTCGTGCAGCGCCGGATCGGCCATGACCTGCGCGCTGAACCGAGCGAACCACGTGGGACTGCCGAGCTCCGCCAGATATGCCGGCGTCGGCCGCACCAGGCACGCAACCCAGTCCCGCAGTTCGGCCGAGTCACCGGTCTCGGCCAGCAACCGCTCGGTGACGCGCTCCAGCCGCTCGGTGTGGTGGTGGGCGATCGCCCGGACCAGGTCCGCCTTGGTGCCGAAGTGGTACCCGACGACAGCGGTGTTGCCCTGGCCCGCTGCCTCGCTGATCTGACGGTTCGACACCGCGTGGACCCCGCGCTCGGCGAACAGCCGCTCCGCGGTGGTCCGGATGGCCTCCCGGGTCGCGCGGACCTGCTCGGCCCGGACACTTCTCCCCGCCATGGCCACCACCGTACCGGCAGGGTCCGCGGCCGCACACTGGACAGAAATCAATCGGGTGATTTAAGTTTTGGGTCGTGAGGGACACGGGGGTGAGGATGGCCGGCGGCACCCGGCGGGACGAGCAGGTCAGGGCGACCCGGCAGGCACTACTGGACGCGGCGGAACGGCTGTTCGCCGAGCACGGGGTGCACGCGGTCGGCAACCGCCAGATCAGCGAGGCCGCGGGCCAGGGCAACAACACCGCGGTCGTCTACCACTTCGGCACCAAGGCGGACGTGGTGCGGGCCCTCATCCGCAGACACGCCGAACGCATCGAGGTCCTTCGCGTACGCATGCTGGAGGACATCGGCGACTCCCCGGACCTGCGCGACTGGGTGGACCTGTCGGTCCGCTCCGTCACCGAGCACCAGGAGGAACTCGGCTGCCCCAGCTGGTACGCCCGGTTCATCGCACAGGTCTCCGCCGACCCCGCCCTCTACACGCTCGCGGAGGAGGAGTTCTACGCCGTCTCCCCGGGCCTGCGGGCGGCGGAGGAAGGCCTGACGCGCTGTGTGCCGGAGCTGTCCGAAGGGGTGCGGGCCGAACGCGCCGTCATGACCCGGCACTTGATCGTGCAGATGTGCGTCGAGCGGGAACGGGCCCTCGCGGCCGGCGCCCGCCCGCTCCGCCCGACCTGGCACGAAGCCGCCATGGGCCTCGTCGACGCGATCGTCGCGCTGTGGCAGTCCCCGGTGACGCACGAGCCCTGACCGGCAACTCCCCTACCGAGAAGGCGGGATGCCCATGAGCGCCGAACGGAACCGGATCGTGGTCGTGGGCGCCTCCGCCGCCGGCCTCGCCGCCGTCGAGACCCTGCGCCGCGAGGGGTACGACGGCACGCTCACCCTCCTCGGCGACGAGTCCCGTCCGCCGTACGACCGCCCGCCGCTGTCCAAGCAGCTCCTCACCGGCCAGTGGCCCGCCGACCGGCTCGCCCTACGCCCGGCCGCCGCCCTCGACGCGCTCGGCCTGGACTTCCGCCCGCACACCCCGGCCACCGGCCTGGACGTGACCGGCCACGCCGTGCACCTGGCCGACGGCACCCAACTGCCGTACGACGCACTGGTGGTGGCCACCGGGGTACGACCCCGGCGCCTTCCCGGGCGCGGTGCTCATGTCCTGCGTACCCTCGACGACGCGCTCGCCCTGCGCGAGGAACTGCGGCCGGGGCGCCGGCTGATCGTCGTCGGGGCCGGCTTCCTCGGCGCGGAGGCCGCCGCCGTCGCCCGCTCCCGCGGATGCGAGGTGGTCCTCCTCGAACCGGCCCCCGTCCCGCTGGCGCACGCGGTGGGGGAGTCCGTCGGGATGGTCCTGGCGCAGGCGCACCTGGACCACGGAGTGACCCTGCGCTGCGGCGTCGCGGTCAGCGAAGTCGCCCGGGACGGCGTGCAGTTGGTGGACGGCGAGTCGGTGCACGGCGACGCGGTGCTCGTCGCGGTCGGCTGCGAACCGAACATCGAATGGCTGGCGGGCAGCGGGCTCACCGTGGCCGACGGCGTGGTGTGCGACGAGTACTGCCGGGCCGCACCCGGGGTGTACGCGGCCGGTGACGTCGCGCGCTGGCACAACCCGCTGTTCGGCGTCTCGATGCGCATCGAGCACCGCACCAACGCGGCCGAGCAGGCCATGGCGGCCGCCCGCAACCTGCTGCGGCCGGAGAGTTCCAAGCCGTTCGCGCCGGTGCCGTATTTCTGGTCCGACCAGTACGACATGCGCGTCCAGGCGTACGGCTGGCTGCGCGGCCACGACGAAGTGGCCCTGGTGGAAGGAGACTTGACGGAGCGTCGGTTCCTGGCCGCCTACCGGGGCGGCGACCGGCTCGTCGGCGCGCTCGCGGTCGCCATGCCGCCCAAGGCGCTCCTGCGGTGGCGGCAGGACATCGCGGCGCGGGCACCGTGGACGGACGTCGTGGGGCGCTAGGCGTCGGACCCTGCTCCCCTCGCTCGGTTCTGTTCCACTCAGCGGGAGCGCGAATCCGGCGCTCTGATCGCCCGCACCTACGGTTGGCGCACCTGTCCGCATCCGAGGAGTGGAGGAGGCAGGTCCATTGACCGGCTGGGATCATGTGACGGACTTCCTGGTGGTCGGCAGCGGTGCGGGCGTCGTGGGAGCGGTGCGGGCACGCGCGCTCGGCAAGGACGTTCTCGTCGTGGAGAAGACCGACAGGTTCGGCGGCTCCACCTGTATGTCGGGCGGGGTCATGTGGCTGCCCCGCAATCCGCTCATGCGCCGCGAAGGTGTCCCCGACTCGTTCGACGAGGCACTGCGCTACTTCGAGACCGTCGTCGGCGACGCGGGACCGGCCTCGTCGGACGCCCGCAGGCGGGCCTACCTCCGCGCCGGTGTCGAGATGGTCGACTTCCTGGAGTCCGAGGGGATGGAGTTCCGGCGCTGCGAGGGCTACAGCGACTACTACTCGGGTGTGCGGGGCTGCGAGGGAGGTTCGGCGCGGGGCAGGTCGATCGAGGCGAAGGCCTTCGACAAGAACCGGCTCGGGCCGTGGGGGGACCGGATCCGCCTCGGATTCTCGGGCGGCCTCACCGTCTACACCGGCGAGGCGGGCCCGATGATGCTGATGCGGACCCGGATCGGGCTCGCGGTCCTGGCCCGCGTCGGGCTGCGTACGGCCCTCGGCAGGATCCGCCGCCGGCGGCTCGTGACGAACGGGGCCGCCCTGACCGCCCGTCTGCTTCAGGTGCTGCTGCGTCAGGGCGTCGACGTGTGGCTGGAGTCCGCAATCACCGACCTCGTCGTCGAGGATGGCCGGGTCGTCGGCGCGGTCCTGCGCCGGAACGGTCGTGAAGTGCGGGTCCGGACACGGGACGGCGTCCTGCTCGCCGCCGGCGGCTTCGCCCGCAACGGGGAGATGCGCGAGGAGTACGGAGGGGATCGACCCACCTCGGCCACCTGGACCTCGGCCAACCCCGGCGACACCGGGGAGGCGATCCGCATCGCCATGGCGCACGGCGCCGCCACGGACATGCTCGACGAGGCCTGGTGGATGCCCTCGTGGATGATGCCCGACGGCACCCCCGCCATGTGCCTGTCCGAGCGCAGCAAGCCCGGCGCGATCGTCGTCGACGCGCAGGGCCGGCGCTACTTCAACGAGGCGGTCGCCTACCAGGAGGCCGGCCAGCAGATGTACGCGCACGAGCTGGAGACCGGTGGCGCAGTGCCCTCCTGGCTCATCGTCGACTCCCGCCACCGCGGCCACTACCCGTTCGGCATGTCCCCGCCCGGCCGGACACCCAAGGAGTGGATCACCAGCGGCGCGATGAAACGCGCCGACACCCTCGAAGAACTCGCCCGCCGGTGCGGCATCGACGCGGGAGGCCTCCTCAAGACGGTCGAGCGGTTCAACCGCTTTGCCGAGTCCGGTCTCGACGAGGACTTCCACCGGGGCGAAGGAGACCACGAGAAGTATTACGGCGACGTGACCCACAGCCCAAATCCCTGTCTCGGGCCGCTGTCGAAGGCGCCCTACTATGCGGTGGCCCTGTATCCAGGCGACATCGGAACCAGCGGGGGAATTCTCTGCGACGAATTCGCGCGCGTACTCGACACCGAAGGAGCGCCGATAGCCGGCCTCTACGCCACCGGCAACTGCACCGCGTCCGTAATGGGGCGAAAGTACCTGGGGGCCGGTGCCAGCATTGCCGCGTCGGCGGTTTTCGGCTACATCGCCGCTGACCACGCCGCGTCCCTGACGCTTACCTGACTCTTCCCTGACAGCACATGTGTTTCCGGCGCGTTGCGAAACCGCCTGTCAAGTAAAGGAATCACTTACGGCATTGACCGGCGGGTAACCGCGGGTCTAGCTTCCCAAGCAGTTTCCCCACGAAACCGCTCGCGGCGCGTCCCGGAAAACGGACGAGACGCGCATTCGCGATTCAATTCGCCGTCTTTAGGCTCAACCCCCCACCACGCAGTTTCACCGTTCATTCGGAGAATCATGACATCTGCCGTGTGCGCCGAAGACCTGATCATCGGAATCACCCCTTTCGGCGAGCCGGACCCCGGTCTCGCCGCAGCCGTCAGCCGGGCCGGCGGCCTCGGAGTCCTCGACCTGGGCGCCGGCGACCGGACGTCCAGAGAGGCCCTGGCCCGTCTCCGGCACTGGACACCCGGCCGCTTCGGCGTCCGGATCGCCGCGCACTGCCGGACCGAGCCCGCCGAACTCACCCTCCCCGGCGGCCCCCACACCGTGGTCCTGGCCGCCGATGCCCCCTGGCGGGTCGACGACACGGCCGCCGCCCACCGGGTACTCGTGGAGGTCACGGACCTCGACCAGGCACTCGCGGCGATCACCGCAGGAGCCCACGGCCTGATCGCCCGCGGCAACGAGAGCGGCGGCCGGATCGGCGACCTCAGCACCTACGTCCTGCTCCAGCAACTCCTCGCCGCACCCGAGGTGGACGTCCCGGTCTGGGCGTGCGGCGGCATCGGCCTCCACACTGCGGCAGCGGCGGTGGTGGGCGGCGCGACCGGGGTTGTCCTGGACAGTCAGCTGGCTCTGCTGGCCGAGTCGGCCCTACCGCAGGAAATGGCAACCATCCTCCGCTCCATGGATGGATCGGAAACGACGGTGGTGTCTGGATACCGTGCACTGCGACGCCCCAAGGGGCGCGGGGAACTGCGCGACCAGCCCCCGACAACCCGCAGCCGCTCGATCACCGTCCATCCCGAGCTGTTGGGCGCCCTCCCCGTCGGCCAGGACGGCTTCCTGGCCGCCCGCTTCGCCGCCCGCTGGCACACCACCGCCCGAACGCTACGCGCCCTGACCGACGCCATACGAGACGCCGTACGCGACGACACCCCCGCCGCGACCCTGCGCCCCGGCTCCCCGCTCAGCGCAGCGCTCGGCACCCGCCTCCCCGTCGCCCAGGGCCCCATGACCCGCGTCAGCGACCAGGCCCGCTTCGCCGCCGCCGTCGCCGAGGACGGCGCCCTGCCCTTCATTGCGCTCGCCCTCGCCGGCCCCGACCAGGCCCGCACCATGCTCACCGAAACCCGGGCCGCCCTGGCAGGACGGCCCTGGGGCGTCGGCATCCTCGGCTTCGCGCCGGAGGACGTCAGGAACGCCCAGCTGGACGCCGTACGCGAACTGCGGCCCACGCACGCGATCATCGCGGGCGGACGGCCGGCCCAGGCCGAGGCTCTGGAGCGGGCGGGCATCAGCGCCTTCCTGCACGTGCCCTCGCCGGGACTGCTGAAGCAGTTCCTGGAGGCCGGAGCGCGCCGGTTCGTCTTCGAGGGCTCCGAGTGCGGCGGCCACGTCGGACCGCGCGCGAGCTTCCCTCTGTGGGAGGCCCAACTCGCCGTACTGGAAGACTACTTGGACGGCGCAGACAGCGAGACCGCGGCCGCTGTCGAGGTGTTCTTCGCCGGCGGCGTCCACGACGAGCGCTCCGCCGCGATGGTCGCGGCCCTCGCCGCACCCCTGACCGCGCGCGGCGCCCGCGTGGGCGTGCTCATGGGCACCGCCTACCTGTTCACCGAGGAAGCCGTCACCTGCGGCGCGATCCAGCCGCTCTTCCAGCGGCAGGCCGTACGGGCGCGGGCGACCACCCTGCTGGAGACCGCCCCCGGCCACGCCACCCGCTGCGTGCCGAGCCCCTTCACCGACGGCTACCGGGAGTTCGAGGCCGAACTGCGCGCCCGGGGCCTGCCCGACCGGCAGATCTGGGAAGAACTGGAGCGCCTCAACGTCGGCCGGTTGCGCATCGCCGGCAAGGGCGTGGAGCGCGCCGCCGACGGGACCCTGGCCTCCGTCGACGAGGAACGCAGCCTCGCCGAGGGCCTGTTCATGGCCGGCGAGGTGGCGGTCCTCCGCTCGGCGACCACGACCCTGACCGCCCTCCACCGCTCGGTGACCGACCAGGCCGCCGACTTACTCACCGAACAGGCACGCGCCGTCCGCACCCGCCTCGGCGAGGACGCCCGGACCGCCCCCGAAGCCCCCGCCCCGCTCGACATCGCTGTCGTCGGCATGGCCTGCATGTTCCCGGACGCCCCCGACCTCGCCACGTACTGGGCGAACATCCTCGCCGGCCACGACGCCGTCGGCGAGGTGCCGCCCGAGCGCTGGGACCCGGCCGTCCACTGGTCCGAGGACGGCACCGGCGCCACCGTCTCCAAATGGGGCGGCTTCCTCCCGCGGATCCCCTTCGACCCGCTCCGCTACGGCATCCCGCCCGCCTCCATCGGCAGCATCGAGCCCGTCCAGCTGCTCGCCCTGGAGGCCGCCAGGCGAGCCCTGGACGACGCCGGATACGGCGAACGGGGACGGGAGTTCGACCGCTCGCGCACCTCCGTGGTCTTCGGCGCCGAGGCGGGCAGCGACCTCTCCAACGCGACCACCCTGCGGGCCGTCCTCCCCGCGTACTACGGACACCTCCCGGACGGCGTCGCACAGCAGCTGCCCCGCCTGACCGAGGACTCCTTCCCCGGCATGCTCTCCAACGTCATCTCGGGCCGCATCGCCAACCGCCTCGACCTCGGCGGCGCCAACTACACGGTCGACGCGGCCTGCGCCTCCTCCCTCGCAGCCGTCGACGTCGCCTGCAAGGAACTCGTCGGCGGCACCAGCGACGTCGTCCTGTGCGGGGGCGCCGACCTGCACAACGGCATCAACGACTACGTCCTCTTCTCCTCCGTGCACGCCCTGTCCCCGACCGGACGCTGCCGCGCCTTCGACGGCTCGGCCGATGGCATCGCGCTCGGCGAGGGCGTCGCCTGCGTCGTACTGAAGCGCCTGGCCGACGCCGAACGCGACGGCGACCGGATCTACGGCGTGATCAAGGGAGTCGGCAGCTCCAGCGACGGCCGCTCCCTCGGCCTGACCGCGCCCCGCCCCGAGGGTCAGCGGACCGCGCTGCAGCGGGCGTACCGCAACGCGGGCGTCTCACCCGCCGACGTCGGCCTCGTCGAGGCGCACGGCACGGGCACGGTGGTGGGCGACCGCACCGAACTCACCATCCTCAGCGAGGTGTTCACCGACGCCGGGGCGCAGCCGGGAGCTTGCACGCTCGGCTCGGTCAAGTCGCAGATCGGGCACACCAAGTGTGCCGCCGGACTCGCGGGCCTGATCAAGACGCTCCTCGCCCTGCACAGCGGGGTCAAACCGCCCACCCTGCACATCGACCGGCCCAATCCGGCCTGGCAGGAGGAGAGCAGCCCCTTCGTCTTCCACGCCGAGGCGCGGCCCTGGGCCGCCCCGATGACCGGGCGGCTCGCGGGGGTGAGCGCGTTCGGCTTCGGCGGCACCAACTTCCATGTGGTGCTGAGTGGTTACGGCGATGCCGTACCGCCCGCCCACGGGCTGGACGTCTGGCCCGCCGAGCTGTTCACCTTCCGCGGCAAGGACATGGCGACGGCCCACCGCGCGATCGAGGCCCTCCTGGCGACCGCCGACACCGGCGACGCCCGCCCCTGGCGGCTGCGCGACCTCGCCCTGACCGCGTCCCGCCGCGCCGAGGCCGGCCAGGGCCCGGTCCAGGTGGCGGTGGTGGCGACCTCGGTGGAAGGCCCGGAAGGCCTACACGCCCAGCTCCGCAGGGCGCTGGCGGGCGAGCACGACCCCGCGGCGGGCATCCATCTCGCGGAGCGTTCGGATGACGAGAGACCGGCGACCGGGGAGGTCGCCGCTGGAAGCGCGCGCATCCCCTCCCAACGGGAGCCCGCCGAATCCGGCGCGTTCGCGGACCGGTACCGCGACCCCGTGTCCGCAGAGGCGGACAGCGCGAGCCGGGCACCCGCCGCGCCCGCGGGCAAGGTGGCCTTCCTCTTCCCGGGCCAGGGCAGCCAGCGTCCCGGAATGCTCGCCGACGTCTTCCTCGCCTTCCCCGAACTGCAGCACTATCTCCAGCTCGGCCACGAGCACGCCGACGTGCTGTTTCCGTCCGCCGCCTTCGACGACGCCGGCCGCGACCGCCACCGCGCCGCCCTCACCGACACCCGGGCCGCGCAGCCCGCGCTGGGCATCGCCGGGCTGGCCGCCCACGCCCTGCTCACCGCGGTCGGCGTACGGCCCGACATGGCGGCCGGACACAGTTACGGCGAACTCGTCGCCCTGTGCGCGGCCGGCGCCGTCGGCCCAGAGGCGCTGCTGCGGCTGAGCAGCGAGCGCGCGGCGGCCATCCTCGCGTCGACCGGCACCGACGACCCGGGCACCATGGCCGCGGTCGCGGCGGGCGCCGAGGACGTGGAGCGCGCCCTGCGCGAGCGCGGCGCCCCCACCTCGGTGGTCGTCGCCAACCACAACTCCCCGCGCCAGACGGTGATCTCCGGCCCGACGGAGGCGGTCGCCGACACGGTACGACTGCTGCGGGAAGCCGGGCTCGGCGCGAAACGCATCCCGGTGGCCTGCGCCTTCCACAGCCCTCTGGTCGCCGACGCCGGAGCGCGCTTCGCCGAAGCCCTCGCACAACAGACCGTCCACGCCCCCGAGTTCCCCGTGTGGACCAACCGCACCGCCACCGTCTACGGCGCCGACGCCGACGCCGTCCGGACCGAACTGACCGCCCAGATCGGCGCACCCGTGCGCTTCGCCGAGCAGATCGAGGCCATGTACGCGGCCGGGGCGCGGATCTTCGTCGAGGCGGGACCGGGCACGGTGCTGACCCGGCTGGTCTCCCAGATCCTCGGCGACCGCCCGCACCGCACGGTCGCCTGCGAACCGCACGCCGGCACCGGACTGCGCGGCTGGCTCGACGCCCTGGCCCGACTGGCCGTCGCCGGAGTGCCGGTGAGCACCGGACGCCTCTTCCGCGGACGCGACGCCGTCGACGCAAGCCGCGTCCCCGCACCGGCACGGCCCGGCTGGACGGTCGACGGACAGCTGGTCCGCACCGTCGCCGGCGACTTCCTCCCCGGCGCCCTCACGCCGGCCCGACGCGTCGTGGAGACGACTGTGACGACGAACCACCCGGAAGGCGTCCCCGCCACGGCCGACCGGGACATGCTGATCACCGAATTCCTGCGCACCAGCCGCGAGATGGTGGCCGCCCAGCGCGATGTGCTGCTCACCTACTTCGGGGCGACGCCCGGGACGGTGCCCGCCGTACCCGCGGCTCCCCAGCCGCCGCCGGTCGCCGAAGTCGTCGTACCGCAACCGGAGTTGCAGGCCCCAGCGGCCGTCGAGGCTCCCGCGACCGACCTCGGACGGGTCGTCCTGGAGATCATCAGCGAGCGCACCGGCTATCCCGTCGACATGATCGAGCCCGACCTGGACCTGGAGGCGGACCTCAGCATCGACTCCATCAAGCGGGCCGAGATCGCCGGTGAACTGGCCAAGCGCCTGGGCGTCGGCGGCGCGGACGTCACGGTGCTGGACGACACGGAGCTGGAGGAGCTGGCCAGGGCCCGTACGGCCGCCTCGGTGACCGGATGGCTCGCGGCACGGCTCACCGCGGGCGACCCGGCCGAGGCGCAGGAAGCACCGCAACCGACGTACACGACCGGCGAAGTGGCGCGGGAACCCCTGGCCGTGACCGGCGAGGCGCCGAAGCGTCTCCAGCTGCGGCCCGTGCGCCTGCGGCACCAGGACGGCGACGGCCCCGCGGACCCGACCGGCGCCCTCACCGGCCTGCGGATCCTCCTCGTCGGCGACGGCGGTGACGCGGCCCGCGAGGTCCTGGCCCGGCTCACCGCGCACGGCGCCGACGCCCACCACGTCACCGCCGACGACCTGCTCTCCGAGACCGGCACGGCGGTGGACGGCATCCTCTACCTCGACGCCCTCTGCCCCGCCGGCCTGCCGGTCCTGCCCACCGCCTTCCCCGTTCTACAGGCCGCCCTCCGCCGCACACCAGGGCGCCTGATCGCCGTACGACCCTCCGGCGCGATCCGCTCGGCCGGGCTGCACGGTCTGTTCCGCACCATCGCCCGCGAGTACCCGGAGACCGTCGCCCGGGTCGTCGACCTCGACGACACCTCGCCCAGGACGGTCGCCGACGCACTGCTGGCCGAGCTGCTGACACCCGAGACCGACACCCCTGTCGTGCTGCGCACCGCGTCCGGCCGGCACGGGCTCGAGCTGGTGGAGACGCCGCTCGGCCCGTTGGCCACCAGCGGCGCCGGACCGGCCGGGGACGGAGCCGCGGAGGCCGCCGCGCTGGGCCTGGACCGGGAGTCGGTGGTGCTGCTGGTCGGGGGAGCCCGCGGTATCACCGCGAAGGTGGCCGCCTCGCTCGCCGCGGCTTCCCGGTGCCGTATCGAACTGCTCGGCAGGACACCCGCTCCGGCCGGACCCGAGGACCCGGCGACGGCGGACGCCCGCACCCCGGCCGAACTGCGCGCGGCGCTCGCCGCCCCGGGCGGCCTGACCCCCGCCGAGATCAACCGCAGAGCCGAACTCCTGCTGGCGCAACGGGAGATAGCCGCCACCGTCGCGGAACTGACGGCGCTCGGCAGCCAAGTCCGCTACCACTCCGTCGACTTCCGCGACCCGGACGCGGCACTCCAGGCCGTGAAGGAGACCTACGCCGAGTACGACCGCCTCGACGGCGTGGTCTACGCGGCGGGCGTGATCGAGGACCGGCTGATCGCCGAGAAGAGCGCCGAGTCCTTCCAGCGCGTGTACAGCACGAAGACCTGCGGTGCCGAAACCCTGCTGGCCGCGCTGGAGACCATGCCCAACGGGCCCGCGTTCACCGTGCTGTTCGGCAGCATCTCCGCCGTCCTGGGCAACCGCGGCCAGGCCGACTACGCGGCCGCCAACGACGCCCTCGAAAGCCTGGGCACCGCCTGGGCCGCCCGCACCGGACGCCGGGCCCTGACCGTGCACTGGGGGCCCTGGGCGCCGGCGGACGGCCACAGCGGCATGGTGACCCCGGAGCTCGGCCGCGAGTACGCCCGCCGCGGCATCCGGCTCATCGATCCCGACGAGGGCGCCGCGGCACTCCTGCGCGAGCTCGCCTGGGGCGAGGAGTCGGCCGGGGCCGTCGTCCACACCGCCTCGGGCTGGTGAGATGCGACCGCACATGACGGGCCGTCAGACCCCGGTGGCCATCGTGGGCATGTCGGTGCTGCTGCCCGGCGCCGCCGGCCTGGACGCCTATTGGGACAACCTGCTGCACGGCAGGGACGCCATCTCCGAGGTCCCGGACGGACGTTGGGACACCGACGCCTACTACCGGGAAGGAGCGGCGACCGGACAGGCCGTCGCCGAGCGGGTGTACTGCCGGCGCGGCGGTTTCGTCGACGCCCTGGCCGAGGTGGAGGTCACCCGGTTCGGGATCATGCCGAACTCGGTGGCCGGCACCGAGCCCGACCAGCTCATCGCCCTGCACGTGGCCGCCCAGGCCCTCGCCGACGCGGGCGGCGAGGGCCTGCTGCCGGACCGCCGGCGCGTCGGCGTCGTCCTGGGCCGCGGCGGCTACCTCACACCCGGCCTGGTCCGACTCGACCAGCGGGTCCGTACAGCGGGACAACTCGTCCGTACCCTGGGCGAGTTGCTGCCGGACCTGACACCCGGTCAACTCGACCGTGTCCGCGAGGCGTTCACCGACCGACTCGGCACCGACAGCCCCGAGAACGCCATCGGCCTGGTACCCAACCTCGCCGCCTCCCGGGTCGCAAACCGCCTCGATCTGCGCGGCCCCGCGTACACCGTGGACGCCGCCTGCGCCTCCTCGCTGGTCGCCGTCGACCAGGCGGTCACCGAACTCGCCGCCGGGCGCTGCGACGTGATGCTCGCCGGGGGAGTGCACCACTGCCACGACATCACCCTGTGGAGCGTCTTCTCCCAGCTGCGCGCCCTCTCCCCGAGCCAGCGCATCCGCCCCTTCGACCGGGGTGCCGACGGCATCCTGATCGGCGAGGGCACCGGCATCGTCGTCCTCAAGCGCCTGGCCGACGCCGAACGCGACGGCGACCGCGTCTACGCCGTCATCCGCGGCACCGGCGTGGCGAGCGACGGCCGTACCGCGAGCCTCGTCAACCCGGACTCGTCCGGCCAGGCCCACGCCGTACGCCAGGCCTGGCACGCCGCCGGTCTCGACCCGGCCGAACCCGGCTCCATCGGTCTTCTGGAGGCCCACGGCACGGCCACCCCGGCCGGCGACGCGGCCGAACTGGCCACGCTGGCCGAGGTGTTCGGCCCGGGAGAGAGGAGCGGTGGACGAGAGCACGCCGTCATCGGCTCGGTGAAGTCGATGATCGGCCACACGATGCCCGCCGCCGGGGTGGCGGGCCTGATCAAGGCCGCCCTCGCCGTCCACCACGGCACATTTCTGCCGACCCTGCACTGCGACGACCCCCACCCCGCGCTCACCGCGACCCGCTTCCGCCCCCTGCGGAAGGCCGTGCCGTGGGAGACCACGCCCGAGCGGCCGGTACGGCGGGCCGCGGTCAACGCGTTCGGGTTCGGCGGCATCAACGCCCACGTGGTGTTGGAGGAGCCGCCTGGTGCGCACAGGCCGCGCCGCGCCAAGGCCGTCGTGACCGAGCCGGAGAAGACGCTCCTGCTCGCCGCCGACGACCCCGAGGAACTGGCCCGGCTGCTGGACGCCTCCGACACCGCCGTCCTGGCCGCCGGCCTCGACGACCGCCGTACCCACGCCGAGGTCGGCGGCTGCCGACTCGGTGTGGTCGAGCCGACCGCCAGGAAACTGGCCCTCGCCCGCAAGGCGGTCGCCAAGGGACGCGCATGGCAGGGCCGGAGTGATGTGTGGTTCTCGCCGCGACCGCTGGAGGGCGGGCTGGCGTTCGTGTTCCCCGGCCTGGAGGGCGAGTTCGCGCCCCAAGTCGACGATGTCGCCGCCCACTTCGGTCTGCCCGGCATCCACTCCGGCGCCCAGGTGGCGGACGTGGGCCGGCACGGCCTGGAGGTGGTCGCCGTCGGCCGGCTCCTCGACACCGCGCTGCGCCGCATGGGCGTCGTGCCCGACGCGGTCGCCGGGCACAGCGTCGGCGAGTGGACCGCTATGGCCGCGGCCGGCCTGCACTCCGCGGACGATGTCAGCGACTTCATGGCCGCCTTCGACCCGGACAGCCTGAACGTCCCCGGACTGTCCTTCGGGGCGCTCGGCGCGCCCGCGTCGCGCGTCCTCGCCGCACTCGACGAGGAGGGATGGGCGGCGGCCGGAGTCGTGCTGTCCCACGACAACGCGCCGAACCAGTCCATGGTCTGCGGCCCGGACGAAGCGATCCAGGCGGTCGTACGGTCCTTCCGGGCGCAGGGCGTGATCGCCCAGGTGCTGCCGTTCCGCTCCGGGTTCCACACACCGATGCTGGAGCCCTACCTGGCCCCCATCGAGGAGGCCGCCCGCCAACTCCGGCTGCACCCGACGACGGTACCGCTCTGGTCCGGGACGACCGCGTCGCCGTACCCCCAAGACGAGGCGGGTGTACGGGAGTTGTTCGTCCGGCACCTGCTGGAGCCGGTGCGCTTCCGGCAACTGGTGGAGGGGCTGTACGCGGCCGGACACCGCACCTTCGTCCAGGTCGGCACCGGGCAGCTCGGCTCGCTCATCGGCGACACCCTCGCCGGTCGCGACCACCTCGTCGTGGCCGCCAACTCACCGCACCGCTCGGGCCTCGCGCAGCTCCGCAGGGTGGCGACCGCCCTGTGGACCACGGGCGCGGCGGTCGCCCCGGCCCTCGCCCCTGCCCAGGCCTCGCCGCGGTCGACGCGGCCGCCGGTCCGGCTCGACCTCGGTGGAGCCCTGGTGTCCCTGGACGGCCCGGCGCTCGCGGAACTGCGCCAGGCCCTTCGCCCCGCCGCCGCGTCGATGGACTCCTCGCCACTGGACACGCTTGCCACGCGCTCCTCGGCCGCTGCCGAACTCTCCGCCCTGCTGCGGGACACGGCGGCGACGGCCGCGGAGCTGATCACCGCAGGCGCACGACGCCCGACCGCACTGGCGATTCCAGCGGCCCCTGCCCCGCCCGTGCCTCCGGGCCCCGTGCCTCGTCCAGCCCCGCCCCAGGAGTACCGCAGCACCGTCCACGTGTCCACCGACACCATGCCCTACCTCCTCGACCACTGCTTCTTCCGGCAGCGCCCGGGCTGGCCCGACGTGGCCGACCGGTGGCCGGTCGTGCCTGCGACCACGATCGTGCACCACATGATGGAGGCGGCCGAGCGGGCGGCCCCCGGCAGGCGGGCGGTCGCCGTGCACGAGGCCCGCTTCGACCAGTGGCTGACGGCCACCCCAGCGGTCGACGTACCGGTCACCGTGACCGCCGACGGCCCCGACCGGCTCACGGTCGCCTTCGGCCGCCAGGCCCGCGCCGTCGTCCAACTCGCCACCCTCCACCCGGCCGTACCCCCGACCCCCTGGCGCACCGACCCCACCACCGAACGCCCTCCCGAGGACACCGCGGACCGGCTCTACAGCGAACGCTGGATGTTCCACGGCCCGGCATTCCAGGGCGTCACCGAGCTCACCGCGATCGGCGACTCCCACATCCGAGGCGTGATCACGACACCCGCCGCGCCCGGCGCCCTCCTCGACAACGTCGGCCAGATCCTCGGCTACTGGATCATGGCGATCCGCACCGAGCGGACCGTCGTCTTCCCCGTCCAGACACGGCACATGCGGTTCTACGGCCCTCACCCGGCCCCCGGCACGGAGGTCGCGTGCCTCGTGCGGATCACCTCCGTCACCGACACGGAACTCGAGGCCGACGTCCAACTGACCGTCGCGGGACGGGTCTGGGCGGAGCTGACCGGCTGGCAGGACCGTCGCTTCGACAACGACCCCAAGACCCGACCCGTCGAACGCTTCCCCGAACGCAACACGCTCTCCGAGGCCCGGCCCGGCGGCTGGATGCTGCTGCACGAGCGCTGGCCCGACCTCGCCTCCCGCGAGCTGACCATGCGCAACCTGCTGAGCGGCGCGGAGCGTGCGGAGTACGCCGCCCACCCGCCACGCGGCCGCAGACAGTGGCTGCTCGGCCGGATCGCGGCCAAGGACGTGGTACGGCGGTGGCTGTGGGAGCACGGCGAGGGACCGGTCTTCCCGGCGGAGGTCCGCGTGCGCAACGACGCGTCAGGGCGCCCGTACGTCACCGGCCTGCACGGCCGGACCCTGCCCCCGCTGGATCTGTCGCTGGCCCACCGGGCCGAGGCGGCGGTCGCGATCGTACGGCCGCGACACGAAGACGCCGGTCCCGGTCCCGGTATCGACATCGAGGAGGTCGTCGACCGCGACCCGGCGACCTTCGCCACCGCCCTCGCCGCGTCCGAACTCGCCCTGCTGCGGGAGCTGTCCGCCGCCACCGCCGAGCCGGAGGCGCTCTGGTTCACCCGGTTCTGGGCCGCGAAGGAGGCGGTCGCCAAGGCGGAGGGCAC
Organism: Streptomyces sp. NPDC047081; assembly: GCF_040643775.1. Classification (NCBI taxonomy): domain Bacteria; kingdom Bacillati; phylum Actinomycetota; class Actinomycetes; order Kitasatosporales; family Streptomycetaceae; genus Streptomyces; species Streptomyces sp. NPDC047081. The sequence goes on from NZ_JBEYUY010000028.1 coordinate 40,195, forward strand.
CGGATTCGCGGGCCGGCCCCGCGACTTCACGATCCTCGAAGTGGCCGACGCGGCAGGGCTGTTGGTGTCCGGACGGCAGAAGGACGCCTACCTGGTGCGACACGAACGTACCGCCAATCCGCCGGGACTGCCGGACCGGAACTACGTCGTGGCCTGGACGACCGGCCCGGCCACCCCCGCCAAGGAGACGGACGACCGATGACCCCTCCCACCGCCACCGACGAGGACGCGGTCCTCGCCGACATCGCCGGCCTGCTCACCGCCCTCCTCGAAGACGAATACGGGCTGGACGACGTCGAGATCGGCATGGCGACCACCTTCAACCGCGACCTTGAGCTGGAGAGCATCGACCTGGTGACCCTCGCCGGCCTGCTGGAGGAGAAGTACGGCCGGCAGGTCAACTTCGCCGAGTTCCTGGCCGGGATGGAGTTCGACGAGATCATCGAACTCACCGTCGGCCGGCTCGTCGAGTACGTCGTGCACAGCCTCAAGGTCGCGGAGGCGGGCTGAGCCATGGCGATGGTCGACACCCGTCAACTCCGGTTGCACGTACAGCGGATGGGGCCACGCGACGGCCGTGCGGCGACCGCAACGGTCGTGCTGGTGCACGGGCTGCTCACCGACAGCCTGGCCAGCTACTACTTCACCGTCGCCCCCGCGTTCGCCGCGGCCGGCCTCGACGTCGTGATGTACGACCTGCGGGGCCACGGCCGCAGCGCACGCCCGTCGAGCGGCTACACCCTCGACGACAGCATCGACGACCTGGAGGCACTGCTGGACCGCCTGGAGGTGACCGGCCCGGTCCACCTCGTCGGCAACTCCTACGGCGGCACGGTGGCCTTCGGCTACGCCGCCCGACATCCGGAGCGGGCGGCCAGCGTCACCCTGATCGAGTCCGAACCGGCCACCGCGGCCTGGGCGGTGAAGCTCGGCGGCATCCTGCGGCGCGTCCTGCACGAGCTGGCGTACAACGAGACCGACGCGCTCACCTGGATCACCGCCCACCGCGGCCACAACACCGCACGCCTGGCCAAGGGCGCCGCCCGGCTCGCCAGGGAGAGCACCCTGGCACGGGACATCCCCGCCAGCCGGGTGCTCACGGAGGACCGGATCCGAGCCGTGCGCTGTCCGGTGCTCGGCGTGTACGGCGGCGACTCCGACCTCGCCGAACTCGTGCCGTGGCTGGAGGAGTTGCTGCCCGACTGCCGGACGGTCGTGGTGCCGGGGCACGAGCACTCGGTGCTGGTGGAGGCGGCGGGTGTGGTCGGCGGGCACATCCTCACGCTGATCGACGGGGTGCGCGCGGCCGAGGCCGTCGTCCGGTGAGCCGATTCCTGTTCGTCCTACCGCCGTTGACCGGGCACATCAACCCGGCGGTGGGGGTGGCGGCCGAACTGGCCGCGCGTGGGCACGAGTGCGCCTGGGTCTGTCCGGACCCCGGCCTGATCCACCGGTTGGCGGGCCGGTCCGCGGTGGTGTTCCCGTGCGAGGGGCCCGTGCCGGGCGCGAGGGACGGTGTCCGGCCACCTGACATCCGGGGCCCTGAGGCGCTGAAGTTCCTCTGGGAGCGGTTCCTGGTGCCGCTGGCCGAGGAGATGGCACCCGGGGTGCGGGCGGCGGTGGCGGACTTCGGGCCCGATGCCGTCGTGGCGGATCAACAGGCCCTGGCCGGTGGGCTGGTGGCCGAGCGGCTGGGTCTGCCGTGGGCGACCTCGGCCACCACTTCCGCGGAGTTCGCGGACGCCCTGGCTGGCATACCCAAAGTCGCCGACTGGCTCGACGGAGTCCTGCGCGGGCTGCGCGCCCGCATCGGCGACCCGGCCGGGACCGCCGACCCGCGCTTCTCCCCACACCTCGTCCTCGCCTTCAGCACACCGGAGTTGGCCGCCCCCACGAGGCACGCGGAGCGGATCCGCTGGGTGGGGCCCTCGATCGGACACCGCCCGGCCGCGGCCGGCTTTCCCTGGCACCGGCTCGACCCGGGCCGCGCCATGGTCCTGGTCACCCTCGGCACCGCCAACACCGACGTGGGCGCGCGGTTCCTCGGCGAGTGCGTGCGGGCGCTGCGCGAACGGGCCGACCGCGTGCAGGGGGTGGTCGTGGATCCGGGCGGCGCGCTAGGCGCGCCCGACGACCAGGACAAGGACGTACTGATCCTGCCCTCGGTGCCCCAACTCGCCTTGCTGGAAAGGGCGCAGGCGGTGGTCTGCCACGGCGGCCACAACACCGTGTGTGAGGCCCTGTGGCACGGCGTCCCCCTCGTCGTGGCCCCGATCCGCGACGACCAGCCGGTGGTGGCCGCACAGGTCACCGCGGCGGGCGCGGGCGTCCGGGTGCGCTTCGGCCGGGTCACCGCCCCACGGCTGGGCGCCGCCCTGGACGCCGTACTCGACGACCCCGGACACCGGACCGCCGCCGACCGGATCCGTACGGCGTTCCGTGCCGCCGGAGGCAGCCGCGCGGCCGCCACCCACCTGGAGCGACTGGCCACATCCGCCAAGGAGGACACATGAGCGACGACCGGGCCACCCCGCCGCGCGGCCGCAGCGAGCAGGTGGCCGCGCTGCGCCCCCGCTATACGGCCGACCTCGCCGACGGCCTCGACCGCTTCTTCGAACCCCGGCGCGACACCTGCCCGTGGTGCGGCTCGGACCGGCTGACGACACGGCTGCGCACCACCGACCTGATCCAGCACAAGCCCGGCCGCTTCGTCCTGGACCGCTGCCGGGAGTGCCGGCACACCTTCCAGAACCCGCGCCTGAGCGAGGCCGGACTGGAGTTCTACTACCGGGACTTCTACGACGGACTGGGGGAGAAGCAGCTCGGCCGCACCTTCGGGGGCCGGACGAAGATGTACGTCGGGCGGGCCCAGTCGCTGCTGCCGTTCGTCGACACGCCCAAGAACTGGCTGGACGTCGGCACCGGACACGGCCACTTCTGCGAGGCGGCCCGGACCGTCCACCCCGGCACGTCCTTCGACGGCCTGGACTTCACCGACGGCGCCGAACTCGCCGAGCGGGCCGGCCGCGTGGACCGCGGCTACCGGGGCGCCTTCCCGGAACTGGCCGGCGGACTCGCCGGCGGCTACGACGTCGTGAGCATGTTCCACTACCTGGAGCACAGCACGGACCCGGCCCGCGAACTCGAGGCGGCGCACCGGGCCCTGCGCCCCGGCGGCCATCTGCTGATCGAGGTCCCGGACCCCGACAGCCGCTACGCGAGCCTGCTGGGCCGCTGGTGGCTGCCCTGGCTGCAGCCGCAGCACCTCCACCTCATGCCCGTGCAGAACCTGCGCCGCCGACTGCGCACCCTCGGCTTCACGGTCATGGCCGGGCAGCACGCCGAGCCGCACGACCCCGTCGACCTCCTCGCCGCCGTCTGGCTGGCCCTGGACGCGGCCGCCCCGCGCGACGACCTGCCGTGGCTGCCGGCCCCGCCGACCGCCCTGCAGCGCACCCTGCGGGCCGCGACCGTGATCGCCGGCATTCCGGCCCTGGTGCTGGGCACGCTGACGGACCGCTTCGTCGTCAGGCCGCTGGCCCGGCCGCTGGGCCTGGCCAACGCCTACCGGCTGGTGGCCCGACGCGACTGAGCCCCACGCAGGACCCGGCACTCCGTGAGCGCCGGGTCCGCCGGCGTGTCCGTCCGGGCGGACCGTCAGAAGACGGTGCCGAGGTCCTTGCGGACGATCGTCTCCATGCTGTGCTCGGCGAGCGCCGCGATCGTGTACGACGGGTTGCAGGCGCCCGTGGAGCCGGGGATGCGGGCGCCGTCGAGGACGTAGAGGCCCTTGTGCCCGAGGACGCGGCCGTAGAGGTCCACCGCCCCGCCCATCGGCACGCCGCCCAGCGAGTGCCAGGTGGAGGGCGCGGTGGCGTTGGTGTCGAGCATGAGACCGCCCCCGGCCGCCGCGACGGCCTCCATCCGGGCCGTGATCAGGGCCTGGAGCGCCGCGTCCGCCGTGGACGGCCAGGTCAGCACGGCGTCGTCCTTGTCGGCGTCGTACGCCCAGGTGCCGGCGCCGTCGACGATGCCGTACCCGACGACGGTCAGCAGGGTGGCGCCCGAGACAGGCGCGGGCGAACCCGCGTGCACGATGGTGTACGGGATCGGGCTGCCGGAGTCGGTGGCGCCGATGCAGGCAGGGCCGCCCTGCTGGGTGCCGGCGTCCCCGTTCGGGTTGAGCCAGGCCCAGATCCGGTCGCCGTTGTTGCCCCACTTCGTGCCGACCGCGTCCGGCAGATCCGGGACCAGCCCTTTGGCGCGGGACTTGACCAGCAGCCGGGTGGTGCCGGGCGAGCCCGCGTTGAGGAACACCGCGTCGGCGGTCACGCTGATCCTCTCCTGGACCGCGCCGCCGGTGTCGATGCGGTCGACGGACAGCACCCACTTCTTGTTCGCGTCCAGCGCGAGATCCCGTACGACGTGCAGGGGTGCCACCTCCACCAGACCGGTCGACTCGGCCCGCGCGAGATAGGTGACGTCGATCGAGTGCTTCCCGCCGTTGTTCACCCCGAAGGCCACGTCGCTGGTGGTGTACGTCGGCTCGTAGCGGCCGGCCAGCTCGCCGCGGGCGTACTCCCAGCCGATGGGCAGCGGCACCTTGAACGGGGTCAGGCCCACCTTGGGCAGCACGTCCCGGAACAGCCGCGAGGACTTGTAGGGATCGGAGGCGAGCAGGTCGTCGGGGACGGGGGAGATGCCCAGCATCCGGGAGACGGTCGGGTACGACACCTTGTCCAGGTAGTCGTAGAAGTCCGCGGCGAGCGGGATGGAGCGGGCGAAGTTCGCCTTCGTCGGCTGCAGCGTCATCCCGTGGTACGTGATCGAGCCGCCGCCGACGGCCGCGCCGACGTTGGCGGTCATCCCGTTGCCCTCGACGGCCTCGATGACGCCGGTGTAGGGCGTCCAGGTCTTGTCGACGCCGCCGACGATCGAGTGGTCGGTCAGCCACGCCGAGCGGTTGTCCATGTTGGCGAAGCGGCAGAACGTGGTCGCGTTCGGGCCGGTGACCCAGCGCCGGCCGCGCTCCAGGACCAGGGTCTTCACCCCGGCCTGCGCCAGCCGGAGGGCGGTCACACCGCCGCCGAAGCCGGTGCCCACGACCACGGCACGGGCCCGCAGTTCGGTCATGTCGGCCCGGACGGTCGCGGTGGTGGAGGCCCGGGCGGTACCGGCACCGCCGAGCGCGACGGCGCCGACGGCCGCGGACGCGCCGAGCAGACGACGGCGGCTGATGCCGGAAGGGGACGGGGAATGAGCGGAATTACGGGACATGGGGGACTCCCGTTGGGGCGGACTGATCGGGGAATGTCGCGACTGCGACAGGAAGGGGGGCTCCCCGGCGGCGGACACCGCGGGAACCCGCACGGCCCGGCCGACGAACGCCGTGCTTCACGGCCGACCTCTCGATTCCCTCCGGGCGCACGCGGATCGCGCTCACCCGAAGTCACCCCCGTGATTGAACGCCCCACCACGCACGGCCGCCCACCTCATCCCGCTGACCGGGATCGGCCCCCGCTTGGGCTAACGTGGGGAGAACCCGACGACCAGGGGGACGGTGTGCCGAGGACCGCTGAACCGCGACAGCCCGCCGCACCGGTGTCGCGCCGCCAGCAGGCCCGCAGGGTGGCCATCCTCCGCGCCGCCGGCGAACTGGCCGCGCGGGACGGCCTCGCCGGGGTGCAGATGCTGGACGTGGCCAAGGAGGCGGGCGTCGCGATCGCCACGCTGTACCGCTACTTCCCGTCCAAGACCCACCTGTTCACCGCGGTCCTCGAATGGCACATCGAGACGTTCCTGGAAGGGCACGACGAAACCCCCGCCGACAGCGGCACGGCGGACCCGGCGCAGGACGTGGGCGACACCCTCATCGCCCTTACCGTGAAACTCCTGGACAGCCCCCTGCTGGCCTCCGCGGTGGCGATGTCCTCCTTCACCGAGTACGCCGGCACCACCCCGACCCGCTACGACATCGCCGGAAGCTACCTGGGACGCACGGTCTTGCAACTGCTCGGAGTCCACGAACCCGGCGAAGAGGACCGCAGCACGGTACGGCTTCTCATCTACTGCTGGTGGGGCCTGTTCGTGGCGGCCCAGACCGAGGAGATCTCGGTCCAACGGGTGGAAGCGGACCTGCGGTTGGCCGTACGACTGATCCTGGCGCCGTACGCCACAGGCTGAACACGGCCTCCCGCACGCCTTCAACAAACCGATCCTGCATGCCTCTTGGTCTGCGGACCGCGGCGTTGGTACTTTGGCACCGGCGCCAAACTGAAATACATTTCAGTTTCACCAGGGAGGCACCGACGATGACGTCTGCCCTTCGCCCTGCCCCGGGAATCGACGTGGAACAGCACCCGCTGCCCCCGTCGATGATGGAACGAGTAACGCTGATCATGGACCTCTTCGAGCACCCGCAGACCAGGCTGACGCTCGAAACGGTCTCCCGCTGCACGGGCCTGCCCCGGTCCACCGCCCACCGGATACTCGACCAGCTGGTCCGGCTCGACTGGCTGCACCACACCGTCTCCGGCTACCTCCTCGGCCCGCGCGCACTGGGCCTCGGCGGGCGGGAGATCGCGCACAGCACACTGCGCGCCGCCGCCGCACCCCAGCTCCTCGAACTGGCCGTGCGTACCAAGATGGTGGTCCACCTGGCCGTGCTGGACGACCCCGAGATCTACTATCTCGACAAGATCGGCGGCCGGGCCGCGGTCGACATCCCGTCGCGGGTCGGCGGCCGGGCGATCGCCCACTGCACGGGACTGGGCAAGGCGATGCTCGCGTGGCTCAGCCCCGAGGAGATCGACGCCCGGTACGCCCAGGTCATCGAGCGCCGTACCCCGCAGAGCATCGGCCGTCTGGACGCCCTGCACCGGGAGTTCGGCATCATCCGCCGCCGCAACGGCCTGGCCGTCGACCGCGGCGAGTGCTTCCCGGACATCGCCTGCGTCGGCCTCGCCATCCGCGGCCCGGACGGACCGGTGGCGGCGATCTCGGCGGTGGGCGCGGGTGATTCCGCGGTGGAACGGATCGCACCGCTGGTGGTCGGCGCGGTGCGGTCGGTGTCCGAGGAACTCTTCGGCACGGCGCGCCCTCAACCCCCTGAAGCGATCCGGCCGTTGCTGCCGGGCTGAGCCGCGAGTTCCTCGACCAGCTTCGCGATCCTCGCCCGTTTGGCGTCGATCCCGCGCATGATCAGCCGCAGATGGACCGACGACTCGGGCACCGCGCTCTCCAGCCCCTCCAACTGCTGCCGGGCGTGGGCGAGTTGGACTCGTAGCCGCTGTGCGCGGTCCGGCGGCGGGGGAGGGAGTGAGCCGTTGAAGACCACGTTGTACTTGGGATGCTCGGCCCATATCGTCTCCCGCTCGGCCGCTTCGGGATCGTCGGGGTAGTCGATCCGGACCCCTATGACGTGGGCTGCCCACGCCTGCTCCCTGAGGTGTGTCCGCACGCGCGTGAGCGGACTGACCGAGATCCCGACGTAGAGCAGCCCCTCGGGGCCGTAGAGCCGGTACAGGGCGGTCCGGCCCGCGGTGTGCAGGCTGCCCTCCTCGTCGAAGAGGGCGCGCAGGAACTGCGTGTCGATGCGGGTCATGCCGGCGCCTCCTCGCCTCCGCCGCACTCGCAGGACGCTACGTCCTCACGCTCTCACGCGGGTCTGACAATGCCCCGGCCTCACGTGACGGCCGGGACGCACCGGGTTGAGCTCGCGCCGGCGGGATACCCGGCGGCCATGGCGAAGCTGCATCTTCCGAGTCGGAAGCCCCAGAACGCCCGCGACGACCACCCGGACACCCGGGTGCCGGCTCCGCAGGAGGCCGGGCCGGACGAGGAGGTCGAGCGGGCCGCGCCCGACACGCCGACGAAACTGCCGAAGGGGGCCCGGGCCGCCGTACTCAAAGGCACCTTCAAGGAGTTCAGGGACGACGAGCTCGCCGACCGGGCCGCGGCGCTGACGTACTACGGAGTGCTCTCCCTGTTCCCGGCCCTGCTGGTGCTGGTCTCCCTTCTCGGGGTCGCCGGCAAGTCGGCCACCGACAAGGTGCTGTCCAACCTCAGGCAGCTCGCCCCCGGTCCGGTGCGCGACATCGTCACACGGGCCGTGGAACAGCTGCAGAACAGCGCCGGGACCGGCTCCGTGATGGCCCTGGTGGGCATCGTGGTCGCGGTGTGGTCGTCGTCCGGGTACGTCGCCGCCTTCATCCGTGCCGCCAACGCCGTCTACGACATGCCGGAGGGACGGCCGGTCTGGAAGATCCTTCCGGTACGGCTCGGGGTGACCGTCGTACTCATGGTGCTGGCGGTGATCAGCGCGCTGATCGTGGTCTTCACCGGCGGGCTCGCCCGTCATGCCGGGCAGGCGCTCGGGATCGGCGACACCGCGCTGACGGTCTGGGCGATCGCCAAGTGGCCGGTCCTCGTGCTGCTGGTGACGGTGATGCTGGCGATCCTGTACTGGGCCACGCCCAACGCCAAGGTGAAGGGCTTCCGTTGGATCACCCCGGGCAGCCTGCTGGCCCTGGTGATCTGGCTCGCCGCCTCCGCGGGCTTCGCGTTCTACGTGGCTCAATTCGCGACCTACAACAAGACCTACGGCACCATGGCCGGAGCCGTCGTCTTCCTCGTCTGGCTGTGGATCAGCAACCTCGCGGTCCTCCTGGGCCTGGAGTTCGACGCGGAGAGCGTCCGGCAGCGGGCCATCGCCGGCGGACATCCGCCGCAGGCCGAGCCCTACACCCAGCCCCGCGACACCCGCTCGTGGGACGAGTCCGACCTCCGCCGCCTGGACGACGTCTAGCCCGCTGCCGACCCGCATCTGTTCAGCCGGTGCCTGCACCCCGATCCGCGAGTGCGTGGTGTTACACGGAGGAGTGCGTGTCATGACCAGCCCAGCGCCGAGCGCCTCTCGAAGAGACGCGTGCGGAGGACCTCGTCCAGGCCACGCTGGCCAAGATCTGTCTGCGCTGGCATCACATACGTACGTTGGACGCACCTGACCAGTACGTCCGACGCGCCCTGATCAACAACAACATCACCCGGCAGCGGAAACGACGGGTCGTACACTTCCTGACCCCTCAACTGCCCGACCCCCGAAGCGAGTCCGGGGACGAGAACCACGACATCAGGTCCGAACTGTCCGTCGCGCTCGCCACGCTGCCGCCACGGTCACCGGGATCCGCCCGCCCGTGTCCCACGCGCCGAGCCACGACGACCGTTCCCCCGTACGGGTCGCACGGCCCGGGGAGCGGATCGAGGCGGGACTGGGTGTCTGGTACATGCTCAAGAAGCGTGAGTACTGCGATGCGGACCCGGTGGACACGAAGCCCATCTGCGTGGGCCCGCCGCCCGGATCACGATGACGGAGAAGAGGCGTACCACCGATCTCCCCATCGTGCGGCTGACCGGCCGGCTCGCCTATGTGAGCACCTACGCCGTCGGCGCGGCAAAGAACTGACCAGGATGGGGGGACACGGCAAGTGCGAGTGATGTGGATCACTAAACATCTGTGTGCTGCATGGAACTGCGACCCGGGGGATCTCTGTCTGACAAGGAGGCGGACCCTACAGGGGTCGGGAGCGAGAGAGCGGGTCGGGTCGTGGGACGGCGCAGGGGTGGCATAGGAATCGCACTCGTCACGGTCGCGACGCTGATGGGCGTGAGTGCCTGCGGCGGCGGCAGCGGCGACCAGGCGAGCGGGGCGGACGCGAAGGCGTCGGGCAAGGCGAGCGCGAGCGCCTCGCCGTCACCGACGAAGCCCGCGGGCCCGCCGATGCTGCTGGACACGATCATGCCGCAGTCGGGAACCACGGTCGGCGTGGCCATGCCGATCTCGGTGGTCTTCACGAACCCGGTGGCGGCCAAGGCGCGCGCCACGGTCGAGAAGCACATGAAGGTCAGCGCCTCGCAGCCGGTGGAGGGCGCCTGGCACTGGATGGGCGACCGGCGCGCCGACTGGCGGCCGAAGACGTACTGGCCCGCCGGTACGACGGTGAAGATCGACGCCGACATGACCGGCGTCAGCAACGGCAACGGCCGCTACGGCGTGCACGGTTACACGCACACCTTCAAGGTCGGTGACGACGTCCGCGCGGACGTCTCCGTCACCAACCACACCATGAAGGTGACCAAGAACGGCACGCTGGTGCGCACCTTGTCCATCAACGCGGGCAGCGCCGAGTACCCGACGTGGGACGGCACGATGGCCGTCATCGACAAGCAGGAGAAGGTCCACATGACCTCCTGCAGCGTCGGCATCAGCTGCGACAAGGGCAGCGCCAACTACTACGACCTCACGCTGCCCTGGGACGTCCACCTGACGCAGTCCGGCACGTACGTCCACTACTCGACCGGCGACCCCAACCCGGGCAGCGGCAGCGCCCGAGGCTCGCACGGTTGCGTCCACCTGTCGATGTCGGACGCGAAGTGGTTCTACGGCCAGGTCAAGCAGGGCGACCCCGTCACCATCACCGGCTCCCCTCGAGGCAAGGCCCCGGCCGACAACGGCTACGCCGACTTCAACCTGGACTGGGACCAGTGGCTCACGGGCAGCGCGTCCGGGGAGCAGACGACCGCGACGCTGTAACGCCGTTCGCATGCCCCCGCGGGACGCTCTCGCGGGGGCGGCGGGTTGAGGTTCAGGCGATGCGCGCCACTCCCGCGTAGATGCCGCTGCCCTCCGGGTCGGCGGGCAGGTCGGGAGTCGTCCACTCGGTCGCGGTGACCAGGCCCGGCGGGACGAGCTCCAGACCGTCGAAGAAGCGCTCGACCTCCGGCCGGGTACGGAACGCGAGCTGGATACCGCCCTTGGCGTACTGGGCGGTGACCTGTTCGGCGAGTTCCGGAAACAGGTCGGAAGCCGCGTGCGAGAGCACCAGATAGCTGCCCGACGGCAGCGTGGCGACCAGATCGCGGACGATGTCCCCGGCCCCCTGCTCGTCGGTGATGAAGTGCATCAGCGCGATGAGCGACAGCGCGATGGGCCGGTCGAAGTCCAGGATGTGCCGCGCGTGCTCGACGATGCCGTCGGGCCGGCGTACGTCGGCCTCGATGTAGTCGGTGACCCCCTCGGGGCGGCTGACCAGCAGCGCCTCGGCGTGCCGCAGGACGATCGGATCGTTGTCGGCGTAGACGACCTTCGCCGTCGGCATGACGTCCTGCACGATCTGGTGGAGATTGGGCTCGGTCGGAATCCCGGTGCCGATGTCCAGGAACTGGTCCACGCCCTGCCCGGCGAGCCAGGCCGCCGCCCGGTGCATGAACTGCCGGTTCTGCCGCGCCGCATCCCTCGCCTCGGACGGCAGCAGCACTCCCACGGCTTCGTCGACGGGGTAGTTGTCCTTGCCGCCCAGCAGCCAGTCGTAGACCCGCGCGGGATGCGCCTTGCTGGTGTCGATGCGCACGGACGGCTGTGGGTCGGACGTCATTGCAGCTCCATCACGCGGGTGAAATGTGGGCGGGCCGAGTACTCGATCATCGTACGCGGGTGAGCTATGTGGCCTGCAGGGAACGGGAGTTGAAGCGCTCGGTCCGCGCGATCGCCAGGGGTTGCGCAATACGCATATTTCATGAGGTAAAAGTGATAGCTTCCCCTTCATGGGTATGAGCCTTGAGGACCGAGTGCGATCGGCGGTGGCGGCACTCCTGCACGCGGCCGGCGAGTCGCAGACCGAACTCGCCGCCGTCCTGGGCGTGAGCCAGGCCCAGGTGAGCCGCCGTCAGTCCGGTGCCGCCGGCTGGAGTCTGGCCGACTGCGAGGCGGTTGCCGCGCACTACGGCATCGACGTCCTCGACCTGTTCGCCGGCCCCACCCGGGCCGCGGAGGCGCTGCCCGCCGCGCGCCGCCGCGCCCTCGGCCGCCAGGCCGGCCCTCACCGTTCCGCTGCCACCGAGGGGCGTACGTCATGACGGACTTCGGCGCGATCGACGCGCTGCTCGCCGGCGCGAAGAAGGAGGTGCCGCTGCCATCGGCCGAGGAGCGGCGCACCCTGCGCGAGGAACTGAACCTCTCGCGCGCGCAGCTCGCCCAGGCCCTGGGCGTCAGCCCGTCCACGGTCGGGGGCTGGGAGTCGGGACGAGACCCCAGCGGCGAAGTGCGGGAGAAGTACGCCTACTTCCTCGAGGGCGCGAGGACCAAACTGGCCGCCGAGGCATCGGACACGGCCGACGAAGCCCTGGACGAGGAACCGGAGGACGAACCCCGCGCGGATGCCGAGCAGACAGCCGGTCAGGACGACGACGTCGACGTCCTCGCCACCCCCCAACCGTGCGTGCTGTGCGGTCAGCCCGCTCGCCACCAGGTCGCCGGATTCCCCCAGCACCTGGACCCCGCCGAGTGCGAGGTAGCGGCACCCGCGCATGAGGTTTCCTCGCCGGAGAAGCCCGCTCCACATACGTCACCTGGGCGCACGCAGCCCACCGGCCGACCGGGGCAGGAAGGACGCGGCGTCAGGGTCGTGCCCGTCGGCCGCCGGATGAAGCCCGCCGACGATCCGGACCTGATCGCCACCGCGGTCGCGGCCGCGCTCGCCGAGCACTCCGGAGACGTGGACAGGGCGACCACCGCGCTGGTGAAGCGGGCGATCCCGGACGCGATGGTGCTGCTGGACCACACCCGCAAGGGCGGCCGCTACGACGTGGTCGCCCACCCGTGGCTGCCCGACGTCCTGCGCAAGCAGTCCGCCCGCGGCGCCGACCAGATCTGGGAGGCCCGCCCCAAGTGGGCGCGGCCCGAACTGCCGCCCGGCGAACACGAGATCACCGCGCTCGACGTCAACGGCGCGTATCTCAGCGCGCTGAAGACCCATCTGCCGCTCGGCCAGCTCGAGCACTCCACCGGCAACCACCACAACCCGCGCCGCGCCGGCGTCCACCTGATCACCCCGCCCGACTGGGACCACGACGCCTACCTGCCCAACCCGATCGGCAGCCGGGACGAGCCGGGCCCGCTGTGGGTGACCGAGTCGACCCTGCGCCTCCTGCTGCGCGTCTCCGGCCCGAAGCACGGCCTGTGCGACCCGCCGGAGATCCACGAGTCCTGGACCTCCGGCGCCACCGAGGGCCTGCTGGAGAAGTTCCGCGTCGCTCTCAAGGACGCCCGGGACCGGGCGATCGCCGAGGACGACGAGGTGACGCTGGAGTACGTCAAGGCGATGTACTCGAAGTTCGTCTCCACGCTCGGCGAGTCGAACTACAACCGCGAGCTGTACCGAACCGACTGGATGCACCTCATCCGCAGCCAGGCCTTCGCCAACCTCTGGTGGAAGGCCCATCGCGCGTACGACGAGGGCCTGACGGTCGTCCGCGCGATGGGCACCGACGAACTCCATGTCATCGGCGACTGGCGCAAGGTGTTCCCCGAGGGCCGCGGCGTCACCGAGGTGAAGGTCAAGGACGTCTACCACGTCGGCCCGTAGCCCGGCAGTCTCTTGACGGCGTTTCGGGTCGGCCCTCAAGATCGCGCCCAAGGAGTGGTCGTTTATAGCGCCGTGCTCGCGGTGCTGAACCTGGGAGCGAGGTCCCGATGGCCAGAGACACGGGTACGAGGCCGGATGCCGACGGTCGCGTCACGGGCGCGGCCGGGCTGCTGCCCCGGACCGGCCTTGCGGCCCTGCTGGCCGCTGCCGATCTGCCGGGAGAGATGGAGCTGCCCTCGGGCGCAGTGGTTCCGGTCGGCGCGGGCGAGCCTCGGTATCGGGTGGTGTTCCGCTCGGAGAGCGCGCTGCGCACACCCCTGACGGAGATGGCTATCGGCCGGGCCTTCGTGGCGGGCGACATCGATGTCGAAGGAGACCTGGGCGCGGTGTTCGACGTCCGCGCGGGGCTGCGGGAACAGGTGCCGATGCGTCAGCGGCTGCGGTTCCTGTACGACTTCGTGCGCTCGCCCCTCAAGATGAACAAGCAGGCCGTCTCGGCGCACTACAGCCGTGGCGACGACTTCTACCTCACGTTCATCGACAGGCGGTACCGCTTCTACTCGCAGGGCCTCTTCCAGCACCCAGGCGAGACGATCGAGGAAGCGTCCGAGCACAAGCTGGAGACCATGTTCGCCGCACTGGACCTGAAGCCGGGGGACAGGCTGCTCGACATCGGCGGAGGCTGGGGTGGTGTCACCCAGTACTGCGGCGAACGCGGCGTGCACGTCACCACGCTGACGCTCGCGGACGACTCCGCGCACCACATACGGGGACTGATCGCCGACAAGGACCTGCCCGGCGAGGTCCTGCTGGAGGACTTCCTCACCCATCGCCCGGCTGAGCCGTACGACCACGCCGTCATCTACGGCGTGATCGAACACCTCCCGGACTACCGCAGATTCGCCGCCAGGGCCTGGGACGTGATCAAGCCCGGCGGGCGGCTGTATCTCGACGGCTCCGCGTCCATCCAGAAGTTCTCGGTGAGTTCGTTCACCCGCGACTACATCTGGGGCGGCCGGCACACCTACATGACGCTCCAGGACGTCATGGGGGAGATGCTCTACCACGGCTTCGAGGTCCTGGACGTGACCCGGGAGACCCGCGACTACGAGCTGACGATGCTGGAATGGGCGAAGCGCCTCGACGCAGCCCGGGACGACATCGTCGCGCGATGGGGCGAGGAGACGTACCGGGCCTTCCGGCTCTTCCTCTGGGGCGGCACCCACGCCTTCAAGGTCAACGCGCTGCAGGCCTACCACCTCGTCGCCGAACGCACCGCCGACCCCGGCCCCCGGCCGTCCCGCCTGCGCAGACTCGTGGAGTTCCTGGCAGGCCTGCGCTGACAGGTCCCCTGGGCGCCACCTCAGGAATTGCTAACATTGGCAATTCCTGAGGTCGAGGAGGCGACGCACATTGAGTACGCCGCTGTACCAACTGAAGGCCGAGTTCTTCAAGACGCTCGGTCACCCGGCCCGTATCCGCGTCCTGGAGCTGCTGAGCGAGCGCGAGCACGCGGTCTCCGAGATGCTGCCCGAGGTCGGGATCGAACCCGCCCATCTCTCCCAGCAGCTCGCGGTCCTGCGGCGGGCGAACCTGGTGGTGACCCGCAAGGAGGGCTCGACCGTCTACTACTCGCTGACCAGCCCCTACGTCGCCGAACTGCTGCGCGTCGCCCGCACCATCCTCTCGGGCGTCCTGGCGGGCCAGGCCGAACTCCTCGCCGACCTTCAGGCCACGCAACAAGAGGTGACGGCGCCGTCAGCCGGCGTATGACGGTCAATTCGTCGGTGTCCGCAGTCCGCCGAGCAGGGCGAGGAGAGCCTGTTCGGCCTCGGCCCGCGCGGCGCGGGGGTCGGGTGCCTGGGCGATGAGCAGCGCGGCCTCGATCGCCGCGCTGAGCACGAGGTGGCCGACGACGTCTGCGGGCTGTCGTACGAGAATGCCCTCGGCCATGGCCTGGTCGAGCCCGGCGATGACCAGGCCCAGCCCGTGCCGGGCCTCGATCGCGCGCCACTCGGCCCAGCCGAGGACAGCGGGGGCGTCGGTCAGCGCGATGCGGATCACCTCGGGGTCCTCGCAGGCGTCCAGGAACGCGGACAGACCCTCGGTGGCGGCGCTCCAGGACCCGTCGGCGTCGGCGAGCGCGGCGGCGACGCGGTCGGTGATGTCGCGCTCCTGCTCCTCGAACACCGCGCGGAACAACTCACGTTTGTCGCCGAACTGGTGGCGCAGCGCACCACGGGTCAGACCCGCCTCGGCGACGATCTCCTCGGCCGGTACGGCGGCGAACCCGCGCTGCGCGAACAGCCGCCGGGCCGTGGTGATCAGCGCCTGACGGGTGGCCCGGGTGCGGTCCCGCTGGCGTCGCCGCTCGGTCATCGGTGCTCGGGGGCGGGGGTCTGGGCGAAGGCGGCGATGAGGTCGGCGAGGACGGCGGGCTGGTCCTCGGGCAGGAACGTGCGGGAGTCCGCGACGGGGGCGAGCCGGGCGTGGGGGAGCAGGGCGTTGAGCCGGTAGGCCAGTGAGAGCGGGAAGAGCCGGTCGTCCTCGGCCCAGGCCAGCAGGACCGGCCGGTCGAAGGCGGGGAACGACTCGGCCGCGGCCAGGGTGTGCCGGCGGTGCACGCCCGTGAGGAAGCGGCGCAGGTCGCGGCGCACACCAGCATGCCTGCGCGCGGGCCGCAGATAGGAGTCCATGACCTCGGCGGGGATCGGCACCCTGGACAGCAGACCGAACGTGAACGGCAGCCGGTGCAGCACCCGTGGCCGCAGGAACTGGGCGATCAGCCACCCCGATCCCGGCAGCCGGGCCAGCACGGGCAGGTAGGCGAACTGGGGTGGGAAGAACCGCTCCAGACTGTCGCAGCCGGCGAGCACCACGCGGCCGATCCGCTCGGGATGACGGGCCATCATGATCTGGACCAGCGCCCCGCCGGTGTCGTTGGCAACCACCGTGACGTCGGTCAGGTCGAGGGCGGCGAGGAAGTCGGCGACGAGCGCGGCGAGAGCGGGCGGGCTCAGGTCCGCCTCCGGGTTCATGGGGTGCTCGTGGGAGCCCAGCGGCCAGTCCGGGGCCAGGCAGCGGAACCCGGCGCCCGCGACGGCCGGCACCACGTGCCGCCACAGGTCGGCGTTGACCAGCAGCCCGTGCACGAACAGCACGGGCGGTCCGTCGCCGCGTTCCCGGTAGGCGATCACCCCCTGCGGCAACTGCACCGTGCGGACGACTCCCAGGTCTTCGCTGTGCGCCATGTCGACCTCCCCTTGAGGACCGGTTAGGGGGCTGGATTCAGGGGCTGAGTTCCAGAAAACATCCATCCCGGATGTACGTAAAGAGGGATGGGCGCGGATTTCCAGCGGTGGTCGGCGCGGAGGTCCCGTCCGCCCCGCGGGCCCCTGTGGAGGCGCTGCGCGGTGTCTGTACGCAGTCAAGGTCTTGGGATACCGTCTCCCTGCCCCAGCGTATTGAATCGTTTCAAATCGCCTTCGAGGGACGAGGTGCCATGACTTCCAGCAGCACGACGCCAAGCACCGGCCAACCCGGCCCCGGCCGCCGCACGGTCCTCGCGGCCGGAGTCGGAGCGGGAGCCGCCGCCCTGACCGCAGGCACCTTGGCAGCCACGCCGGCCGTAGCAACCACGGGTGCGGACGCGACGGCAAACGGCGGCGCGCCACGCCTCGGCACGGGCTGGCAGCGCTACGTGCAGGGACCCGCGTCCCGCACGGTGCGACCCCAGCGCGTCCTCGCCTCGGCCGGCGACGTCAGCAACCCCGACGCCCTGCTGAAACCCGGCGGTGCCAGAACCGTCCTGCGCCGCCCGCAGCCGACCCCCGCGCCCCGCTGGCCGCAGGGCACCACCGCCCAGGCCTCCTCGACGCACGCAGGCAACAACGGCAACGACGGGCAGCCGCGCACCTACGACGCCGCCAACGCCGTCGACGGCGATCCGGACACCTTCTGGAACGACGACACGCTAGGCGCCTTCCCCGACACCCTGACCATCACCCTGCCCGAGGCGCAGGAGCTCTCCGGGATCACGGTGATCTCCAACAGCGACGGCGTACCGACCGACTTCACGGTCGACGTCTGGTCGAACGGCGGCTGGCAGACCGCCGCGACGGTCTCCGACAACGATGTCATCCAGCGCGCGGTCCCCTTCGCCGCACCCGTGTCGACGAACCAGGTCCGCATCACCGTGACCGCGGTCCAGGACACCCCGCGCGGCGCCTTCACCCGGATCAACGAGGTGTGGCCCGAGCCGGTCGAACCGGTCGTGGCTCCCAGCGTCACGATCGACTTCGGCAAGGTCGTCGTGGGATACCCGCGCATCCGCTTCACCTCCGCCTCGGACAACTCACCGGGCGTACGCCTGGCCTTCTCCGAGACCCGCCAGTTCCTCACCGACCGCTCCGACTTCACCCGCTCCGACCAGGCCGGCGGCGCCGGCCAGGGCTGCGACCAGTTCGCCGTCCCGGCCCAGGGCGCCGACTGGAGCGACCGCAAGGGCTTCCAGAGCGGCGACAAGGTCTTCGCCGACGGCCTGCACGGCTTCCGCTATCTGCGCATCACCCTTGACGCCCTGGCCTCCGACGCACCCGCCGCCCAGCCCTGGGGGACGGTCGAAATCGACGCCGTCAGCCTGGACTTCACCGCCTACCTGGGCACGCCCGCCACCTACCGCGGCTGGTTCCTGTGCTCGGACGACGACCTCAACCGCTACTGGTACGGAGCCGCCTACACCAACGAACTGGTCACCGACACCTTCCGCCAGGACGACGTCGACCCGCGCAATGCCTGGAGCGCATCGCTGGAGGGCAAGCTCGTCCTGCACGACGGAGCGAAACGCGACCGCGATCCCTACGTCGGCGATCTGGCCGTCTCGGCACCCACCCTGTACCTCACCCACGACGACGCCGCGGCCGCCGCCCGCAACGTCCTGGCCGACCTCGCCGAACACCAGCGCACCGACGGCTGGATCCCACCGGCGTCGATCGCCTCGTACACCCTCGCCCTGTTCGACTATCCGCTGTGGTGGGTCACCTGTAGCTGGGACTACGTGCTCTACACCGGCGACCGCACCTACGCCGCCCGCTACTATCCCCAGTTGCTGAAGGTCCTCGACGTCTGGTACCCGAGCGTCACCGACGACGCGGGCCTGCTGAGCAAGGGCCTCAACAACACCGGTGGGTACGGCGACTACGCCTTCCTGCCGCGCACCGGACGCATCACCTACTACAACGTCCTGTACGTCCAGGCCCTCAAGGACGCCGCCCGGCTGGCCCGCCTGCTGGGACACGAGGCCGACGCCGACCGCTGGACGGCACGGGCCGCCACCGTGAAGGACGCCGTCAACGCACACCTGTGGGATGACGCCGCCGGCGCCTACCTCGACTCCGGCACCGGCCCGGCCCGCCACGCCCAGGACGGCAACGCCCTCGCCGTCACCGCGGGCATCGCCGACGCCGACCGCGCGGCATCGGCCCTGGCCCACCTCGACGCCACGACCCGCCGCCCGTACGGCAACGCGTTCATGGACAACGACACGCTCTTCGACGGTGCCTCGCAGCGCGTGTACGCCTTCACCTCGTACCCGGAGATCGTGGCCCGTTTCGAGGCCGGGCGCGCCGACTCGGCGCTGGACCAGATCCGGCGCACCTACGGCTGGATGGACACCCACGACCCCGGCATCACGAACTGGGAGGGGATCGGCCCGAACGGATCCCTGTACGAGGACGCCTATACGAGCATGGCGCACGGCTGGTCCACGGGCGTCCTGCCCGCACTCACGCACCACCTGCTGGGTGCCCGCCCGACCTCGCCCGGCTACGCCACCTGGGAGGTACGCCCGCAGCCCGGCGACGTGTCCTGGGCGCAGGGCCAACTCCCCACCCCGCACGGCCCGTTGTGTGTCGCCTGGGAGAACTCCGAGCGGACCTTCCACCTCACCGTCGTCGTCCCCCACGGCACACGGGGGACGATCGCCGTGCCGGGGGACGGCCGCCACCTGACCGTGCGGGCCGGGAGCCGCCAGGTGTGGGACGGACGCCGTGGCAGGGACGAGACCGTCGGGATCGTCGACGGCCGCGTGACGATCTCCGAACTGTCCCCGGGTACGCACGACTTCACGGCCCGTCAGACCGGTTGACGCTCGGCCGTCGTGAACGCCTGCGGGGGAAGAGCAAAGCCCTTCCGCCGCAGGCCAGTTATGGATGCACGGCTAGCCGCACGTGAGCGTCGGCGTCCCCCAGTCGCCGTGATCGTTGCCGTTGCCGTCCCCGGCGTCACCGACCTTCAGGTCGACGACCTGGGCGCCGCTGACGTCGACGTCGATCGGCACGGCGGCCTGCTTTCCGCGGATCGTCGGGGTGGTCACCAGGGTCTTGCCGTCGGCGATCACGGAGAACGTGACCGTTCCCGCGCCGCCGGTCTCGTCGTCGACACCGACGTCCGCCGTCAACCGCGTGCAGCTTCCGGCGAGGTAGAGCTCGACGTCGCTGACCGAGTTGGTGCCCAGGCCCTTGGCGTAGCCGACACCGGCGATCGTGATGGGGCGACCGTCGCCGGCCGCCTGTTCGCCGACGCTGGTGTCGCGTTCCACCGGGCCCCACCCGTTGGTGGAGGACAGGAACGGCAGGTCGCTCACCGCGCTCTTCCCGCTCGGCGGGGCCGGTGGGATGCCGCCGACGATCCGCTCGTCGGAGCCGGTGGCCTGCCGTCCGCTCTGCCGGTAGTCGACCGTGGCGGTGAGTGCCGAGGCGGAGGGCAGCGTCCCGGCCGGTGGCTGGACCTTCCAGCTGAAGGTGGCCGACTGCCCCGGCCGCAGCCGGTCGACGGAGGTGGGGCTCGTGGCGCTCACGCTCCAGCCGTCGGGCGCCGAGAGGGCGGCCTTGAGCTGGGAGGCTGCCGGCCGGTCCTCGGGCACCTGCACCGTCGCCCGTGCCGTGAAGGCCTGTTCGGGCTGGGCGGTGTCCGGCACGTCCAGGGTGACCTCCGCTCCCGGGCGCTTCGGCATCGCGTACGTGCGGGCGTCGTAGCGCGGACTGTCGTTCTGTGCGACGCGCAGGGAGGAGGCGTAGCTGCCGTAGTCGGTGAACGAGACCTTGCCGAGGCCGCCGGTGCTGCCGTCCAGGTTCCACACGGCGATGGCGATGCTGTTGTGGCCGTTCGGATCGAGGACGCCGTTGGGGACGGGGAACGTGTGCTGCGGGCCGAGGTAGTTGACGTAGTTGCCGACCTGCCAGCCGTTGACGAAGATCGTGGCCCGGTACTTGCGTGACGGGTCGTCGGTGAAGGTCAGACCGAGCGAGGTGTCCTGGCCGCGCGGCAGGTCCAGCTCGGCGTCGGTGCGGTACCAGGAGAAACCGGGGCGGGAGTCGGTCGCCGGCAGGGACACCTTCTTCCAGGTGTCGTCCGGGTAGCCCGGCAGAGACCAGCCGGCCCGCTCGCCGTACAGGCCGCCCGTCGAGAGCGGGCCGCGCACGGTGTCCAGGAGGTCCTCGCCGCCTCGCACGCCCTGCACCCGCCAGGTGACGGAGGTCAGCGGGGCCCCGACGAGGGAGGCACTGGTCAGACCGCGTGCGGCCTTGTTGCCGTTGGTGGAGTTGTAGTCCTCCTCATGCCCCATGTTCACGGTGAGCACGGACAGGACGTTGTCGCCCTTCGACTTCACCGCGCCGTCCGGGAAGGTGAAGTCGGCGCTGCCCGTGGTGGAGCTGCCCAGGAAGGTGCCGTTGAGCCAGGCGGAGAACGCCTGCGCGCCGCCGCCGGAGTCCGAGACCAGGTGGACGCCGGTCTCCTTGCCGGTGGCGCGGAAGCGGCCGCGGTACCAGGTGTTGCCGGTGTGGAAGCCGTAGTCGTCCGCGTAGAGGACCGGGAGTTTGTTGATGCCGGAGACGCTGTTGGTGGTGGTCTTGTCGGCCACCTGCCAGCTGGTGTCGTCGAAGCCGGGGGCCGCCTCGGGGGACTCCTCGGCGTGCTTCCAGTTCGTCAGCGCCGGAAGATGCACCGCGGCGGCCACCGGGATGTTTCCGGTGAGGCTTCCCGTGTCGGTGGTCTGCGTCTTCACCGCCCGTCCGTTCCAGGTGACGTGGCGGGCGGAGGTGAACATCTCGATGTTCTTGTCGTCGGCGTTGTCGCCGGTGAGCGCCACGGTGCCGCCGTCGTCCCGACTGGTCGCCGTCCGCAGCAGGTGGGTGCCGCGCACGAGTACCGGACCGCTCGCCGTGTCCTGGCGCCAGAAGGTCTCCGCCGTCGCCCTGTCCCCGACGAGCAGGAGCAGCGGGCGCTTTCCGCCGCCGGTGACGCTGACGCGGATCAGGCCCTTGTGCGTGTAGTTGAGGCGCAGGTCGCCGGTCGCCGCGTCCCAGGTGGTCGTGACGGCGCCGCCGCTGGTGGTCACGGTGGGCTCGGAGGAGTACCGCAGGACGGTCTCGCCGTCGCTGCCCGCATCGCCGTACAGGACGGCGACGTCGCGGTCGGCGATGGTCGCGTCGGTCATGATCTCCGACGTCGAGTACTGCAACTGCGAGTCCCCGAGCGGATAGTTGGCCACGATCACGTGCGAGTCGCGCCCGTCGAGCGTGATCGCGGTGCCGGGCTCTTGCGGCACGACCGGGTAGGTCGGCTCCTCGGCCGCGGTACCCGTCGGCACGTCGATCGCGTCGATGGCCACGTAGTTGTCCGTGGACCCCGAGCCGTGGCTCCCCGTGACGACGATCTTCAGCGTGTGGGATCCGGCAGCCAGGCCGGTCCTCTGGAAGAGCACCGCCTGGTTCTCGGAGCCGGAGTCGTCGACCGTGGCCACCTTGTCGCCGTCCAGGTACACGTCGGCGTAACCATGGTTGTTCGTCTTCGAGCCGATCCAGCGGATCGCCGTGCCGTCGAAGGGCACGGTGAGCGAGTCGCCGGCCTTGTTGGAGAACGACTCGGTGTGCTTGTAATCCCCGCCCGTATAGCTGGTGTTGGCCACGTGCGACCACGAACCGCTGTACTGCAGCGCGGAGTCGGGATCGTCCCAGGTGTAGCTGGCGTCCGTGACGGGCTGGGCGTTGAAGTCCAGCGCGATGTGTGTCTTGTCGACCGCCGTGGACGTGGAGTTGCCGTGCCGCAGGACGTGGAACTGCGTTTTGGTGTCCGGGTTCATGCGGGCGGTGTCGACGACCGCGGAGTCGTCCGGTGGCGTGGACCGGATCGCGTCGGTCTTGGTCAGCGGGGCGACCGCCTGCGTGAAGTACCCGATCAGCTTGTCCTCGTAGTACTTCGGATCGAGCTGGCGGGTCTCTCGGATCGCCGCCCCGTAGTCGTACGACGTGTAGTTCTGGGGCATGCCCAGCCAGCCCCAGTTGGTGCCGCCGTACGTCATGTAGAAGCTCTGCGCGGTGGCACCGACGGCTATGTTCTGCTTGTAGAACACGTTGGCGAACTGGTCGTTGATCAGCTGGGCGCACTTGTCGTAGCCCGGCCCGCCCCACGGGTCGAAGGCGCCGCCCTGGAACTCCGGCGAGTACAGCGGCCTTCCGGCCGGGTGGTCGTAGCTGATGTCGGGGACGCCGTTCCACTTCGTGGGGTTGGAGCAGTCGAAGCCCTGCGGGTAGGAGTCCGGGCCGTCGATGTCCAGGGCGCCGGTACCGGAGTTGAAGGTGCCGTTGTTGTTGCCGGTCAGCGGTACGGTGATGCCGTCGGCGCGGGCCTTGTCCTCCAGGTGCTTCATGTACGAGTGGCCCGCGACCGAGCCGTTGTAGTACTCGTTCTCGACCTGGTAGGCGATCACCGACCCGGTGCCGTTGGTGAGTTGGTGGCGGGCGATGATCCGGTCGATCTGCGTCAGCCACTCGTCGGCGTACTTCAGGAACTGCGGGTCGTCACTGCGGTTGTTCCCGGCCTTGGTCGTCAGCCAGCCGGGCAGGCCGCCGCTGTCGACCTCCGCGTTGATGTACGGAGCCGGGCGCGCGATGACGTAGAGCCCCGCCTCCTCGGCCATGTCGAGCAGCTTGTCGACGTCACGCACGCCGGTGAAGTCGTACACCCCCGGCTTCGGCGAGTGGTAGCCCCAGTCGAAGTACAGCGACGTGGAGTTGAAGCCTGCGGCCTTCATCTTCTGGAAGATGTCCCGCCACAGGTCCGGGCTCGGGAGCCGGAAGTAGTGGAACTCGCCGGACCACAGGTAGGTGCGCTTGCCGTCGACGAGGAACGAGTAGCCGTCGAAACTCACCGTGTGTGCCTGGGCAGTTGAGCCGGACACGGCGGCGGGTGCCTGGCCGCCGACGTCCCGCGCCGCGGCGGGCGCGGCCATTCCCCCGGCGAGGGCGATGGTCGCGGCCGTCGACAGAACCGCCTTCCACCACCGACGCCGGACGGGTCTCGCAGCCTGTGAATCGATCCGATCACTTCGCACCGCGGCCTCCCTGTCGCCTGAGCAATCAGGATCGAACAGACTCAGGCAAAGTCGAACAGTAAAGCTGCGCAAGGCTCGACACAATGGGGTGGGAGGGCGCGGTTTGAAGTGAAGTGACAGAAGACGAGAGGGCGTTCAGTCGCGGACCGGCGGAGTGTAGAAGTCGCCGACCGATGTCCACACGCCCTTCTTCACGACCACGCGCTGCACACTGCGGGTACCTAGATGGTCGCTCGCGCTGAACTTCATCACGGGGGAGACCCCGGGATCCACGGAGCCCGCCTTCTGGTACGCGGCGATGAGGGACTGGGAGGTGACGGGGCCCTTGATGGTCTTGGCGATCTCGGCGAACACCTTCGCGTTGCTCCAGCCCCACAGGGCGAGGAAGCCGGCGTCCTGACCGGGCTCGTACTTGGCCATCGCGGTCCGGAACTCCTTCACCGCGGGGTCCGGGTCCGTAGGCGCCTTCACCAGCTGTACGGCCTTGAGGCCCTCGGCCGCGTCCTTGGCCAGCGCGATCGTCGACTCGGCGGCCACGGGAGCGTACGCGTAGGTGGGCAGGGAAAGCCCCTGGAGCTTGGCCTCCTTCAGGTAGGCCGCCGCCTCGGGGGAGGTGAGGATCACGATGACGGCGTCGGGCTTGTCGGCCTTCACCTTGCTGATCACCGGCGTGTAGTCGGTGGTCTGGTACTTGACCGCCAGCCGGTCCACCTGGACCGACGGGTTCACCTTCTTCGCGACGGGCTCCACCTGCTTGGCCACGTTCACGAAGGCGGCCGGGTCGCTGTGCACGACGAGGATCTTCTTCGCGCCGTCCTGCACCGCCCAGGAGGCGACGGCCGCGGCCTGGTCCTCGTACAGGGTCTGCGTGCCGAACAGGCCGGGGCGCGGCGGCTTGTACCAGTTCTCGGCGCCGCCGACCTCGTTGAGGACCGGCACCTTGGACTGGTTGAGGACGAACGGGAAGGACGCCTCCGCCTGCGAGGTGCCGTTGGCGTTGACGATGGCGACGACCTTGTCCTGGCCGACCAGTTCACGGGCGATCTGCACGGTCTGCTGCGGGTCGGCCGCGTTGTCCTTGACCGTCCACTTGATCTTGCGGCCGTTGATGCCGCCCTGCGCGTTGACCATCTTGAAGTAGGCGTCGGCGCCCGCCTTTTCGCCCACACCGTACGTGGCGGTGGCGCCGGTGAGCGGGAGCCAGGCGCCGATGTGGATCTCCGACGAGCTGCCTCCGGCGGATCCTGCGGAGTCCTGGCCGGCGCACGCGTTGGCGGTGAGCGCCACCGCGGCCAGGACGGCCATCGATCCCGCGGCGCGGCGGTACCTTCTCATGGTTCGGAACATGGTTTACCTCGTTCGCAACGGGATTTCAGTTCACCTGGGAGGTCTGGGCGGTGGCCGCGGTGTCGGGGGCGACGGCCGGGCCGCCGTTGAAGTAGGCCGCTTCCGCCAGCGCCTCGAACGCCGGGTCGCCCGGACGCCCGTGGACCGCGACGACGCCCTCGTGCAGCACGGCCACCTCGTGGCACACGGACAGGGCCCGGCTGAGGAGCTGTTCGAGCAGGACGACCGTGAGGCCGTCGCGGGCCAGCCCGGACAGCCGGTCGTACACCTCGTCGACCAGGGCGGGGGCCAGGCCCAGCGCCGGTTCGTCGACGATCAGGACGTCCGGGCTCACGATCAGGGCCCGGGCGATGGCGAGCATCTGCTGTTCCCCGCCGGACAGGCCGCCGGCCGGTGCGGACATGCGGTCGCGCAGCCGGGACGGCAGCCACTGAACGGTCTCGTCCATCCGCGCGCGCAGCGGGGCGCCGGTGATGCCGGCCGCGTAGGCGGCGACTTCGAGGTTCTCGCGCAGCGACAGCGTCTTGAACAGGGCCCGCCCCTCCGGCGCGAGGCTGGTGCGCAGGGCCCCGGCGGTCTCGCGGTTGCCGTGGGTCGGGTCGAGGGAGCCGTGCAGGATGCCGGCCAGGGTGCTCTTGCCCGCTCCGTTGGCGCCGGCGATGCCCAGCACGACCCCCTGGCGGACGTCGAGGTCGACGTCGCGCAGGGCGACCACACCGCCGTACGTGTGACCGACACCGTGCAGCCGGACCATGCTCCGCTCGCCCTTGTGCTCGGGCGGCCGGGTCCGGCCCTCGACGCTGCCCAGGTAGGACGACCGCACCTTGGGGTCCTGCAGAACGGTATCCGGGGTGCCCTCGCCGATCGTGCGGCCGAAGTCGAACGCGAGCACCCGGTGGGCGACGGAGAACAGATCGTCGAGGACGTGGTCGATGACGACGACGGCGGTGCCGTCGGCGTGCAGCCGCCGGATGTGCCCGGCCAGCAGGGCCCGTTCGCCCGCGTCGAGGCCGCCGAACGGCTCGTCCAGAACCAGGAGTTGGGGCTCCTCGGCCATCGCACGGGCCAGGTCGAGGCGCTTCTGCAGACCGAACGGAAGCTCCGCGGGGCGGCGATCGGCGACGTCCGCCAGGCCGACCGAGTGCAGCAGCCGCGCGACCTCGGCCCGGTGCCGGGGCGTGATCCGGCGGCGGGTGCACAACACGTTCTCCGCGACGGTGAGTTCGGAGAAGACCTCCGCGTGCTGGAACGTGCGGCCGATGCCCATCCGCCGCCGCCCGGTCGCCCTGGCCCTGAGCAGAGGCCGGCCGGCGAAGTCGGCGGTCCCGCTCACCCGCCCGTTGCCGGTCAGCCCCGACAGGGCGTTCAACAGGGTTGTCTTCCCAGCCCCGTTGGGCCCGATGACGGCAAGGATCTCGTTCTGACGAAGCGTCAGGGAGGCGTCCTCCAGGGCTTTGAGGCCGCCGTACGAGACGGACACATGCTCCAGGTTCAGCAGCACAGGCCCGCCGACCGGTGCCAGGGACCTGCTCGGCTGGAAATCCGCCGGCGCTTCGGCATGCGGCGGGACGTCGGCGGGTGGCCGTCGCAACACGCGCCGCAAGAGTGCGCGCGCCGGTTTGGCGAGGAACGGTACGACCCCACCGGGCAGGAACAGCAGTACGGCGATGAGGACGATGCCCTGCACGACCGGCTGCGGCAGTCCGACCGCGGAAGAGAGCGACGGGTTCCAGGTGAGGTAGATCCCGCCGGCCACCGCGCCGACGATCGTGCCGACCCCGCCGAGCACGCAGGCCGCGATCAGCGAGATGCCGAAGTTCAGCGAGAAGGGGTCCGGGCTGACGAACCCGGTGAGCAGCCCGAGCAGTACACCCGCGAAGCACGTGCACGCCCCGCTCACCGCGAACGACAGCGAGGACTGGGCCTCCGGCGCGATCCCGATCGTACGAGCGGCCAGCGGATGCGACTTGGCGGCCACCAGCCGCATCCGCAGCCCCGAAGCCGCGGCGGGCACGGCGAGCGCGAGGACGACGGCCGCGGCGCCGACCGCGAGGTACTGCGCCTCGGTACTGCCACCCAGGACCGTGCCCAGACCCAGTCCACTGCGCAGCTGGAGGACCGGCACGCCCTGGTCGCCACCGGTGACGCTGCTCCAGCGGTTGATCAGTTCCAGGGTCACCATCGTGAAGGCGAGGGTCAGCAGGGCGATGTAGAGCACCGAGAACCGGGCGCCCGCGTATCCGAGGAAGGCACCCAGCGCCGCGCCGGTGGCGACGGCGCCGAGGATCACCACTTCCAGGGGCCAGTCGTGGCCGCTGCCGTACGCCGCGAAGTAGGCGCCGATGGCGAAGAACGCGGGGTGGCCCACCGACCAGATGCCGGACCAGCCGGCGAGCAGGCCGACCGACAGCACGACGATCGCGTACACGGCCGCGAGCCCCACCGAGTACATCTGGTACGCGGGGATGGCGCCCGAGGCCATGAACACCATGAGCACCGCGCCGGCCGCCGGGCCCAGGGCGGCCCTCGCCAGCAGGGAACGGTTGAAGACCATGGATGCGACCCCTCAGACCCGTTGGAAGGTGCGGGTGCCGAACATGCCCTGCGGGCGGATCAGCAGGACCAGCACGGTGAACGAGAACACGAACGTGTCCCGGAAGCTGGCGGAGACGTAGTTCGCCGCCATGTTGTCCAGCACCCCGATCGTCAGACCGCCCACGACGGCGCCGTACATGCTGGTCAGACCGCCGAGGAAGATGCCGGCGAAGGCCCGGAAGAGGGGTGCGACCAGCGCGGTGGGCACCAGGCCTGAGCGCGGTGCGTACAGACAGGCGGCGAGTGCGGCGAGGCCGAGGCCCAGCGCCCAGGAGATCCTCGCCAGGCGCTGCGAACTCAGCCCGACCACGCGGGCGGTGTCGGCGGACTCGGCCGCGGCGCGCATGGCGGAGCCGAGCGTGGTGCGGGTGAAGAGATAGCCGACCAGGGCCATCGCCACGGCGGCGACGGCGATCGTCAGCAGGCTCTGGACCGGCAGCGCGGCACCGGACCAGCGCACCGACCCGTCGACCAGGTTCGGGAACGACTTCGGCTGGTTGCCCCAGATCGATCCGGCCACGCTCTCGGCGATCAGGGACACGCCCATCGTCACCACGAGGGCGGAGAACAACTGGCCCTGCCCCAGCGGCCGGATCACCGCCTCCCGTACCACCAGGCCCGCCGTGACGGTGATGACGACGGCGGCGAGCACGCCGAGCAGCGTCGCCACACCTCGGTCGTGCAGCGAGAGCGCCACGTACAGGCCCAGGGTCGCCAGCGAGGCCATCGCGAAGTTCACGACGTCCGTGGCCCGGTAGATGATCACCAGCCCGAGGCCCATGAGGCCGTACACGGCTCCGCTGGCCACTCCACTGACCAGGACAAGCAGGAACTGACTCACAGTCGCTCCCTCCGAGAAGGGCGCGTTCGCGCCATGCGTGCGGGAAGCATGATCACCTCACGGACCACAGAGTTAAAGTGAACTCAATTCAGTAAGCTAGGCACGCGGGTGCCGAGTGGGCAAGACTCGTGCACGGGATTTGTGCGGACGGCCCGCCACCGGGAGCCGCGACGGGCGGCCGGAGAGGTCAGCGCCCGGCGGGCGCCGGCGTCTCGCCGAGCGCGGTCCGGGCCGCCGCCAGGCCGAAGACCAGGGCGGGGGCGAGGCCGCCCGCGTAGGCGCGCCGGTACAGCCCGCCCGCGTCGGCGCCCGCCGCGAGCAGGCCCGGAACAGGAGCCTGACCGGACGACTCCGCCGACAGGACATGCGCCCCCGCGTCGATGAGCAGGCCGCCGAAGGTGAACGTGATCGCCGGAGCCGCCTCGATGACATAGAACGGCGGCTCGTCCAGGGGCAGTCGGTCGAGAAGGCGAGCCGGTGCGATGCTCCCGTCGCCGCTCACGGCGGCGTTGAACTCCTCGATGCGGTCCCGGATCGTGGCGCCGGGATAGCCCCACTCCTCCGGCATCGACGCGAAGTCCTCCAGGCTCTCCGCGACCGCGGCACGCGCACCGGCGCGATGGCACAGCTGGAACTTGTCCACGCCGGGGATGCCCTCCACGTACGAGGCGCTGATCCAGTCGCGGTGCACGCGCGCGTCGGCGACCAACAGGCCGCGGGCCTGGGGCCGTTCGAGCAGCGCCATGGTGGTCAGATGGTCGCCGACCGTCTCGTCCACGAACCGCTCGCCCGTCGTGTCGAACAGCAGGGCGTGCTCGCTGTAGTAGAGCGCCAGGTCGACGAAGCGCGCCGGATCGGCGAGGGAGACCCCGGCCGGCATCAGATGGCCGTAGAAGCCCGCGTCCTTCTTGCCGAACGCCGCCCCCGCCGTACTGGCGAGCCGGAGACCGTCGCCCCGGCTGTGGGGGTTGGCGCGCAGCCCGATGTCCGCGGCCTGCGGGTGCACGTGCTCGGCGCGCAGACCCGGATCGCCCTGGAAACCGCCGCTCGCCAGCAGGGTCCACTTGGCCTCGATCCGGCGCGCGGACCCGTCCGGCAGAAGGAGCTCAGCCCCCCTGACCACGCCGTTCTCCATCAGGAGGGAGCTGGTCCAGGTGCCGGTCAGCACTTCCTGGCCCCGGTCGCGGACCAGCCGCTCGCAGGTGTCGAGGTAGTGGTTCGTGTCGACCTGGTG
Source organism: Streptomyces sp. NPDC047081 (assembly GCF_040643775.1). Taxonomy (NCBI): domain Bacteria; kingdom Bacillati; phylum Actinomycetota; class Actinomycetes; order Kitasatosporales; family Streptomycetaceae; genus Streptomyces; species Streptomyces sp. NPDC047081. The sequence continues at coordinate 70,026 of NZ_JBEYUY010000028.1, forward strand.
GCCCCGGCCGAAGCCCAGCACCGGCACCGGCGGCCGGCACTCCACGCCGAGCGACCGGATCCAGTCCACACCGTCGGTGAACCCGTCCACCAGGGCGGTGGCCAGCTCCGGGTCGCCGTCCGGGTTGACCCGGCGCATCTCCTCGACGCTCGGCGTCGTCCATACGAAACCGGCGAAGCGCGCGGAGCCGCCGGTGCGCTCCGCCTTCTCCACCAGAACCACCGTGCCGCCCTCGGCCGCCACCCGGGCGGCGGCCGAGAGACCGGCCATGCCGCCGCCGATCACCAGCAGATCCACTGTCTCCGCACCCATAGCGGGTCCCACCGCCTTCGTGTGTCGTCGAATGGAACAAGACGCTAATTGAACTCACTTCTGGAGTCGAGGGGTCGGTGGACGCGGGGTTGGGCGGTACGAGTTTCGGCCGCTTCGTTGAGATGCCGACCGGCAAGGCCTCAGTCGGGAACCAGAACCGCCCGCCCCCGTACGGCGTCGGAGCGGAGCCTCGCGATCGCCTCAGCCGCGCCGGACAGCGGGAACTCCGCGACGCGCACCCGCAGGGAGCCCTTGCGGGCCAGGGTGACGACCGCCTCCAGCTCGGGCAGGGTCCCCCAGAAGGGCAGTGAGACCCGAGTCCCCGGCGGCAGCACACCGGGCTTGCGCACCCTCAGCTCACCGCCGCCGCTGCCCACCACGGCCAGCTCACCGTTCGCCCGCAGCACCCCCACCGCCAGTTCCAGGCTGGAGTCGCTCCCGACGAAGTCGAGCACGGCCGCCGCCCCGACCCCGCCCGTCCGGCCCCGCAGGACCGCCGCGGTGTCGGGCCGCAGGAGCGTCGCGAAGTGTGCACCGCACTCGTCGGCGAGTACGAGGGCTTCCTCGCGCACGTCCACGGCCAGCACCTGCGCGCTCGTCGTGGCGCGCAGGATCTGGACGGCCAGGTGCCCCAGCCCGCCGACGCCGAGGACCACCACGCTCGCACTCGGGTCGTCACCCAGAGCCGGCCGGACCGACGAGACGGCGTGATAGGCGGTGAGCCCGGCGTCCGACAGCGGTGCCGCCTGGGCGGCGGCCAGGTCGCCCACCGGGACGAGCAGCCGCCCGGACGGTACGAGCATCAGATCGGCCATCCCGCCGTCACGCCCGAGGCCCGCCCCCGTACCGACGCCGTCCGCGTCCAGGGCCGTACGCCGGTCGCAGTAGTTCTCCGCCCCGGCCGCGCAGCGCGCACACCTGCCGCAGCCCCAGGGGCCGTAGACGACCACACGCTCGCCGACCGCCGGGCCGGTGGCCGTCGGGCCACGCTCCACCACCCGGCCCGCGACCTCGTGTCCCAGGGTGAAGGGAAGCCGGTAGGGCAGATCGCCTTCGCGTGCGTCGATCACGTGGAGGTCCGAACGGCAGAGGCCGGCCGCCTCCACCTCGATCAGGACCTCTTCGCCCGCGGGCACGGGGCGTGCCGCCTCGGTGAGGGCCGGCGGGCCGCCCCAGCGGGTGAGTCGGAGTGCTCTCGTCCTGCCTGTTGACATACGAGGAACAGTAACAAAAATGAAGTCAGTTCAGTAAGCGGATGTAGGGTGGTGACCGTGCATGGGCGGCGAGCACACGGGACGCTTCGACGGGCGGATCGCGCTCGTCACGGGCGCGGGATCCGGCATCGGCGCGGCGGTCGCCCGGCGGCTCGCCGCGCAGGGAGCGGAGGTCTTCGCCGCGGACATCGACGGCCCGGCGGCGGAGACCGTCGCGAAGGAACTGCGCAGAGCCCACCCGCTGGCGCTGGATGTGGCCGAAGCCGCGCAGGTCGACCACGTCTTCGACGAAGTCGTACGGCAGCGCGGGCGGCTCGATGTCCTGGTGCACGCGGCCGGAGTCGACGACCCCACGGCCAAGGAGTGGATCGCCGAGGCCCTGGTCGCGGACCGGCCGCCGGACGTGACGGCCCGGCTCGGCGACGAGGCCTGGCGGCGTGTCATGCGCGTCAACCTGGACGGCACGTTCCATGTCCTGCGCGCGGCCGTGCGGGTCATGGCGCCGCGCCGGTCGGGAGCCGTCGTCACGGTCGGCTCCTCCTCGGCCTTCGACGCCCAGGCCGGCTATCCGCACTACGCGGCCTCGAAGGCGGGCGCGCACGCGCTGAGCCAGTCCGTCGCCAAGGAGGCCATCGCGTTCGGCGTCCGCGTCAACACCGTGGCGCCGGGGCCGACCGAGACGGGCATGGCCGCACGGACGCCCGCGGCGCTGAGGCAGGGCTTCGCCGATCCACGGGTCCGTCCGTACGCGACGCCCGAGGAGATCGCCGACATCGCCCTGTTTCTGGCGAGCGACGAGGCGGCGAACCTCGTGGGGGCCGTACTGCTGGCGAACGGTGGGCGGTTCACGGTGTGAGGGCCCGTCCGGTCATGGGCGGTGCAATCGAAGGAGGCATGGATGTTCCAGCTCGTTGCGGATCCCGCGACGCTGGGGGAGACCGAGGAGCAGCGCCAACTACGGGCTGTTCTGCGGGACTTCCTCGCCGAGGCCTGCGGGCATGAGGAGGTCCGCCGGCAGATCGAGAGCCCCCGCGGACATGACCGGGCGCTGTGGGATCGACTCGCCGTCGAGATAGGCGTCCACGGGCTCGCCGTGCCCGAGGAGTACGGCGGTGCCGGGTACACCTTCGCCGAGCTCGCCGTGGCGCTGGAGGAGACCGGGCGCGTACTGTGCCCCGCGCCGCTGCTGAGCACGGTCGTACTCGCCGGACACGCACTGCTGACCAGCGGCGACAGTCAGGCCTGCGCGCGCTGGCTGCCGGGCATCGCCGGCGGAGCGCTCACGGCGACGGTCGCCGGGTTCCTGCAACCCGCGCACGTCACGGCCGAGCGCGGCCCGGACGGCTGGGTACTTCGCGGTGAGGCCGACTTCGTGCCCGACGGAGAGGACGCCGGCCTGCTCCTGGTCGCGGCGCGGGCACCGGACGGGGAGCGGCTGTTCGCCTGCGAGCCGGACGGCACGACCTGCGAACGGACCGCCCGCCGGGTCCTCGACCCCACCCGACGCCAAGCACTTGTACGACTCCGGGGGCAGCCCGCCCAACCGGTCGGCGAGCCCGGACAGGCGGCGGACGTCGTCGACGCCGTCCTCGACGCCGGGCGGGTGGCACTGGCGGCCGAGCACGTGGGTGGCAGCGCGCACGCGCTGGACGAGCTGCTCGCCTACCTCTCGCAACGCACGCAGTTCGGACGTGTCATCGGCTCCTTCCAGGCGGTCAAACACCGATTGGCCGACCTGCTCGTCGAGGTCGAGGGAGCGCGGTCGGCGTCGGCGTACGCGACCGCCTGTCTCGCCGGAGCGGCGCCGGAGCTACCCGTGGCGGCGAGCGCGGCGGCGGTGGCCTGCACCGGCGCCTACCGGCTGGCGACGACCGAATACGTCCAGCTGCACGGCGGAATCGGCTTCACCTGGGAGCACCCGGCTCACCTCTACGTCCGCCGGGCACGCGCCGACGAGGCGCTGTTCGGCACGGCTGACGACCACCGGCGGCGCCTGGCCGGGCTGCTCGGCCTGACCGGCCGAACCGGCTGACCGCTCGCCGTCGCCCGGAGCGGTGCCGCTCCCGATTCGCACCCCCCGAAGCGGTTGCTGCTCCCGATCCATTGACAGGGGCACCTATCGCCCACAGAATCGAACTCAATTCAGTTCAGTTTGGAGGAGCTCATGGCAGTCGAGGACGAGATCCAGTTCGAGCGCGACGGTCACGTGGCGCGGGTCTGGCTGAACCGCCCGCACAAGAAGAACTGCGTGACCGTGCCGATCCTCAATCGGCTGGACGAGATCATCAGCGAGGTCGATGCCGACCCCGAGCTGCGCGTGCTGATCCTGCGCGGCCGCGGCAACACCTTCTGCTCCGGGTTCGACCTGGACAGCCTCAAGGCCGACTTCGTCGGCAGGTCCAACGCGATCGACGTCGCCGTGCTGTCGGCCAAGGTCTGCGACCGGCTCTACTCGATGAAGACCCCGTCGATCGCCGTACTCGAAGGCCATGTCACCGCGGGCGGTTTCGAGTTGATGATCTCCTGCGACTTCGCGATCGCCGCGGATGACGCCCAGATCGGTGACTTCCACATCCGCCGTGCGCTGTTCGGCGGCGCCGGACCGATCTACCGGGTGCCGCGCATGATCGGCGTACGCAAGACGAAGGAGCTGATGCTCACCGGCAAGCTGCTCACCGGCGTCGAGGCCGCCGAGTTCGACCTCATCAACGCCTCGGCACCCGCGGACAAACTCGACGCCACGGTCGAGGAGTTCGCCGACCAGCTCATCGACAAGAGCCCGTTCACCATGTGGATTACGAAGATGACCATCGACCGCAGCCTCGACGCCGACATCCAGTCGCTGATGGTCATGGAGCACCTCGCGGTCGGCGTGATGCTCAACTCCGAGGACGCGGCGGAGGGTGTGTCGGCCTTCCTGGAGAAGCGGGAGCCGCAGTGGAAGGGCCGCTGACCGCGGAGCCGGAGACCGGGGGCCGGCTGCACGGCTCCCGGTGTGCCGACTGCGCGGTGGCCACCTACCCCGCAGGCGCGGCGTGTCCGCGCTGCGGGGGGCCGGCCGAGCCGGTCGTGCTCTCCGGCACGGGCACGCTGTGGACCTGGACCGTACAGCGGTACGCACCCAAGTCACCGCCGTACGTCCCACCCGCCGCCGGCTTCACCCCGTTCACCGTCGGATACGTCGAACTGCCCGAAGGAGTACGCGTCTTGGCCACCCTCGACATTCCGCCCGAGGACGCCGAGATCGGCATGCCGATGACGCTTACCGCGGGCACCGGCGTGCCCCGGGGCCACCGGAGTGTCGTATGAGCGGCGACGACGTGCTCGTCTGCGGCGCCGGGATCACCTCCTTCGCCCGCACCGAGGCGAGCGGCCGGCAGCTGGCCGTGCAGGCCGTGCGGGCCGCTCTCGCCGACGCCGGTCTCCCGTGGTCCCGGGTGCGGGCCGCCTACGGCGGCAGCGACGCCGCCGGCAACGCGGACACCCTGGTCGCCGAACTCGGCCTGACGGGAGTGCCGTTCACCAATGTGCGCAACGGCTGCGCCACCGGCGGCAGCGCGCTGGTCGCGGCCACGAACGCGATCCGCTCCGGGGCGGCGGACGTGGCCCTCGCCGTCGGCTTCGACAAACACCCGCGCGGCGCCTTCGACCCGCGGCCCGCCGACTGGGGGCTCGACGAGGCCTACGGCCGCGACGGACTCATGGTCACCACCCAGTTCTTCGCCATGAAGATCCAGCGGTACATGCACGACCACGGCATCAGCGCCCGCACCCTCGCACTGGTCGCCGAGAAGGCGTACGCCAACGGCGTGCTCAACCCGCACGCCTGGCGCCGCAAGCCGCTCGACGCGGACGAGATCCTGGCGTCCGGCATGGTCAACGACCCCCTGACCCGCTACATGTTCTGCTCGCCCGGCCAAGGCGCCGTCGCCCTCATCCTCTGCAACCGCGCCGTGGCCCGCGAACTGGCCGGAACCCCGGTCACGCTGCGGGCGGCGACCGTACGCACCCGCCGCTTCGGCTCCTTCGAGGTGTTCAGCCCCTGGGCGCCGCCCGGGACACCGACGAGCGTGAGCGCGGACGCCGCCCAAGCCGCCTTCGAGGAGGCCGGGTTGGGGCCGGGCGACATCGACGTGTGCCAACTGCAGGACACCGAGAGCGGCGCCGAGGTGATGCACCTGGCCGAGTGCGGATTCTGCGAGCACGGCGAACAGGAGTCGCTCATCCCGTACGGCGCGACCCGCATCGACGGCTCGCTGCCGGTCAACACCGACGGCGGCTGCATCGCCAACGGCGAACCCATCGGCGCCTCCGGCCTGCGCCAAGTCCACGAAGTCGTACAGCAGTTGCGCGGCCGGGCCGGTGAACGCCAGGTCCCGGACGAGCCCTCGACCGGCTTCACCCACGTGTACGGGGCCCCGGGCGTCAGCGCCTGCACCGTGCTGACCCGCTGAGAGGAGGACCATGGACGGCATACCCGGCCCGGACGAGTTCCGCGCCGAGGCCCGCCGCTGGCTGAAGGGCGCGGCACCACCGCGCCCCGCCCGCCAGGAGTGGGGCAGCGGCGACGACTCGGTGGCCGTCTTCGAGAACTGGACGGAGGCCGAGGAGCGCGAGCACACGGACCGGACACGGGACTGGGAGCGCACCCGGTACGACCAGGGCTGGGGCGCGCTCGCCTGGCCGCCGCAGTACGGCGGTCGCGAACTGCCCGCCCACTACGAGCAGTTGTACCGCTCCGAGGAATCCGCCTTCGACGTGCCGCGGCGCACCGAGGTCTTCCCGGTCACCCAGCAGCTCGTCGCCCCCGCCGTCCGCATCTGGGGCACCGAGGAGCAGCGGCGGCGCTGGCTGCGCCCCATGCTGCGCACCGACGAACTCGCCTGCCAGCTGTTCTCGGAGACGGAAGCGGGCTCGGACCTCGCCGCCGTCCGCACCCGGGCCGTACGGGACGGCGACGGCTGGGTCCTGAGCGGCCACAAGGTCTGGACGTCCGGCGCCCGGGTCGCCACCTGGGGCGTCGCCGTCTGCCGCACCGACCCGGACGTGCCCAAACACGCGGGCATCACGGTCTTCCTGGTCCGCATGGACGCGCCGGGCGTCACCGTACGGCCCATCCGGCAGATGACCGGCGGCTCCAGCTTCAACGAGGTCTACCTGGACGACGTGTTCGTCCCCGACACCGACCGGCTCGGCCCCGTCGGTGAAGGCTGGCGGGTCACACTCACCGTGCTGGCCGCCGAACGCCTCGACTCCGGCGGACTCGGCCTGGACAACGCCGACCGCGCCCTCGAACTCGCCCGGCACCTGCCCCGCCGGCTCACCGGCGGCGAACAGCAGCAGGCCGCCGACCTGTTCGTCCGCACCCTCGTCCAGCGGCTCATCGGACTGCGCGTGACATCGGCACTCGCGGCCGGCCGCGAACCGGGCGCCGAGGCCTCCGTCGGAAAGCTCCACGCGACCGCCACCATGCGCGCCACCACCGACCTCGTCCAGCAGCTCCTCGGACCACGGCTGGCCGCCGACACCGGGGAGTGGGGCACCTACGCCTGGACCGAGCACCTCCTCGGCGCCCCCGGCTACCGCATCGCGGGCGGCAGCGACGAGATCCAGCGCAACATCCTGGCCGAGCGCGTACTGGGACTGCCCAAGGAGCCGAAGGGAGAGGGGCGTTGAGCACCACGACCGAGACGAACGAACTCACGCGACGGGTCCGTGAGCGGCTGTCCGACCGGCACCAACCGCTCGGCGAGCTGCGCACCCTGCCCGGCGGGCACTCCGGGCTCACCTACTCCATCACGGCGGGACCGGTCTCGTACGTCGTCAAAGCGGTACCACCCGGCCAACGCCCCGTCGGCCGCAACGACGTCCTGCGCCAGGCCCGCATCCTGCACGCACTCGCCGACTCACCGGTGCCCGTGCCGGGCGTCATCGCGGTCGACGAGACCGAACCGGCCTGGTTCGCCATGGAGTTCGTGGACGGCGAGGCGATCGAGCCGGTCCTCGACGAGCACCAACTGGATCCCGAGCTGTGCCGCAGCCGGATGCTGGCCCTGCCCGCCGTACTACGGGACCTGCACGGCTGGACTAAGACCGAGACCGCCGAACCGCTCGACCCCGCAGGGGAGTTGGAGCGATGGAGCCGCACCATGCGCGCGGTGCCGTCCGAACTCCGCCCCGGAGCCGAGGACGTCCTGGAAGCCCTGGCCGCCCGCATCCCCGACAGCATCCCGCCGACTCTCATCCACGGCGACTTCCGCCTCGGCAACGTCCTGTGCCGGGGCGAGCGGCCGACCGCCGTCGTCGACTGGGAGATCTGGGGATACGGCGACCCACGCATCGACCTCGCCTGGTTCCTGCTCTTCGCCGACCACCGGAACTTCCCCCGGGTGGGCCGTGCCGTCCCCGGCCTGCCCGGTGAGGAAGAACTGCTCAAGGCCTATCTCGACGGCCGGCCCGAACCCCCCGCCTTCGACTGGTTCCGTGCCCTGGCCCGCACCAAGATGGCCGCGATCATGGGCCACAACCTGCGCCGGCACCGCGAGGGCAAGCACCACGACCCCGACCAGGAGCGGCTGCCCCCGACCATCGCGGCGATGATCCGCGCGGCCGGCGACATCCTCGCCCGATGGTCCTGAAGGAGCGCCATCATGGATTTCGGACTCTCCCCGAGGGCCGACGAACTCCGTTCGCGCATGGCCGCGTTCATGGAGGAGTACGTCCTGCCCGCCGAGCCCGTCTACGACCGGCAGCTCGCCGAGGCGGACGACCCTCATCAACTGCCGCCGGTGATGTACGAGTTGAAGGAGAAGGCACGCGCCGAGGGCCTGTGGAACCTCTTCCTCGCGCACGGCGACTGGGGCGCCGGCCTCACCAACCTCGAATACGCGCCGCTCGCCGAGCTGGCAGGCCGGTCGATCATCGGCCCCGAGGTGTTCAACTGCTCCGCCCCCGACACCGGCAACATGGAGCTGCTCGCCCTCTTCGGCACACCCGAGCAGCAGGACCGCTGGCTGCGGCCGCTGCTGGACGCCGAGATCCGGTCCTGCTTCGCCATGACCGAACCCGAGGTGGCGAGCTCCGACGCGCGCAACATCCGTACCCGGATCACCCGTGACGGCGACGGGTACGTGGTCAACGGGCACAAGTGGTACACGTCCGGGATCCTCGACCCGGACTGCCGGCTGATCATCCTCATGGGCGTCACCGACCCGGACGCACCGACGTACCGGCAACAGAGCATGCTGCTCGTCCCGCGCGACACCCCCGGCATCACCGTGCTGCGCGACCTGCCGATGTTCGGCTACACCGACCGCTGCGGCCACGGCGACGTGCTCTTCGAGGACGTACGGGTACCGGCGTCCGCCCTGCTGGGCGGAGAGGGCGAGGGATTCGCCCTGGCGCAGGGGCGGTTGGGACCGGGCCGTATGCACTACGCCATGCGCGCCGTCGGATTCGCCGAGCGTGCACTGGAGTTGATGTGCCGCCGCACCCTGACCCGCACCGCCTTCGGCGGCCCCCTCGCCGAACGAGGTGTCGTACGCGAGTGGATCGCCCGCAGCCGCATCGAGATCGAGCAGCTGCGGCTACTGGTCCTCAAGTCGGCCTGGCTGATGGACACCTCGGGCAACGCGGCCGCCCGTACCGAGGTCGCCGCGATCAAGGTGGCCGCGCTGGAGGTCGCGCACCGGGTGGTCGACCGGGCCGTCCAGGCGCACGGCGCTGCCGGGGTCAGCGACGACACCGTACTGGCCCGGCTGTACGCCATCACGCGGGCCCTGCGGATCGCGGACGGACCGGACGAGGTGCATCTGCGGACGGTCGCCCGGCGTGAACTGGCCAAGTATCCGGAGGAGTCGGCGTGAACGGGCAGGAACTGGAGGGACGGGTCGCCCTGATCACCGGCGGCTCGCGGGGCATCGGCCTCGGCATCGCCCGGGCCTACCGGGAGGCGGGCGCCCATGTGGTGATCGCCGCCCGGAAGCCGGACGGCCTGGCCGCGGCACGCGAGGAGCTGCTGCGGGTCAAGGGGGACGGCGAGGTCCACGAGGTCGTCGCCAACGCCGGCGAACCGGAGGACGCCGAGCGCTGTGTCGAGGAGACCGTGGCCCGCTTCGGCCGACTCGACGTGCTGGTCAACAACGCGGCCACCAACCCCTACATGGGCGATCTCCTCGACCTCGACCTGCCGCGCGCGGAGAAGACCGTACGGGTCAACCAGTACGGCATGGTCGCCTGGACCCGGTGCGCGTGGCGGGCGTGGATGCGCGAGCACGGGGGAGCGGTCGTCAACATCGCTTCCGTCGGCGGGCTGATCGTCGACCCGCACATCGGCTGGTACAACGCCACCAAGGCGGCCATGCTGCACATGACCCGGCAACTGGCGTACGAACTCGGGCCGAAGGCGCGGGTGAACGCGATCGCGCCGGGGCTGATCAAGACGGAGTTGGCGCGGGCGGTCTGGGAGCCGAGGGAGCCGATCCTGACGGAGAAGCTGCCGTTGCGCCGACTCGGGACGGTGGAGGACGTGGCCCATGCGGCACTCTTCCTGGCGTCCGAGGCGTCGTCCTGGATGACGGGGCAGACGCTGGTCCTGGACGGCGGGGCGACCGTGCTGCCGATCGGGGTGGACGCGTGACCCCCGCTCCGGCTCCCGTGGCGGAGCTGTTCTCGCTGCGTGGACGGACCGCGGTGGTCACCGGGGCCTCGTCCGGGCTCGGGGCCCGGTTCGCCACCGTGCTCGCGTCGGCCGGCGCCACCGTCTTCGCCGCCGCCCGCCGGCTGGAGAGGCTGAAGGAACTCGCCGATGAGGATCCGCGCATCCACCCGGTGGTCTGCGACGTCTCGCGGGAGGCCGACCGCGTGCGGCTGATGGAGACGGCGCTCGACGAGAGCGGCCGCATCGACGTCCTCGTCAACAACGCGGGTGCGCCCGGCGCCGTACGCGCCGAGCAGGAGAGCGCCGAGGACTTCGCGGAGGTCCTGGCCGTGAACCTCGTGGGGCCCTTCCACCTGGCACGGCTGCTCGCCGAGGCACCGGGGCACGGTGGGGGTCGTACGCGATCGGTCGTGAACGTCTCGTCCGTCCTGGGTCTGGTCTCCGGTGCCCCGATGGGCGGGGCGGCCTACGCCGCGTCCAAGGCCGGACTCGTCGGGCTGACCCGCGAGCTGGCGGGGCAGTGGGGCGGGTCGGGAGTACGGGTCAATGCGCTGGCGCCCGGCTGGTTCCGCTCGGAGATGACGGAGGAACTGTTCGCCGACGAGCGGTCCCGGCGGTGGGTCGAGCGCGGAGCCATGCTGGGGCGCGGCGGTGAGCCGGGCGAACTGGACGGTGCCCTGCTCTATCTGGCGTCGGACGCGTCCTCGTACTGCACCGGGCATGTCCTGACCGTGGACGGCGGGTGGACGGCGCGATGAAGGTCGACGACGTTGCGACGAGGGTCTCCGTCGAGGTCGACGGCGACGGGCTGGCGCGGGTCGAGATGTGCCGGGGGTCGGGCAACGCGATCGACCTGGCGATGGCCCGGGCACTGCTGGAGGCCGCGCGGGAGTGCGAGAAGGCGGGGGCGCGGGCGGTGCTGCTCACCGGGCGGGGGCGGTCCTTCTGCGTCGGCGGTGACCTGAAGGAGTTCGCGGTGCTGCCCGAGGAGCGCCTGACGGGACACCTCACGGACGTGACCGACGCGCTCCACGGCGCGCTGCGGATCCTCGCCGGGCTGGACGCTCCGCTGGTGGTCGCCGTCCAGGGGGCCGTCGCCGGGGCCGGAGTGGGGCTCGTGGCGGCGGCGGACGTCGGTGTCGCGGCGGCCGACGCCGGCTTCACGGCCGCGTACACCGCGATCGGGTACACGCCGGACGCCGGGCTCAGCTGGTCGCTGCCCCGGCTTGTCGGCCCGCAACGGGCCGCGGACCTGCTGCTGACCAATCGTCGCGTTACGGCCGCCGAGGCGCTGCAGATGGGTCTGGTGAGCCGGGTCGTCGAGCCGGAGCGGCTGATGGCGGAAGCCGTGCGGACGGCGGGCGCGCTGGCGCGCGGTGCCACGGCGGCGTACGGGGCGACACGGCGGCTGGTTCGGCAGGCACTCGCGACCGGGCTCGACGAACACCTCGACGCGGAGGCGCGCGAACTGGGCGCCGCGGCGGTGTCGGGGGAGGGCCGGGAAGGCGTGGCGGCGTTTCTCGCCGGGCGCCGGGCCGATTTCACGCGGCGCGCGAGCGTACCGCTCAAGACCGGACCGCCTGGGTCGGCATCGCCCGAGTCGCCGCACCTCGAACCGCCACGCCCCGAACCACCGGGCTCCGTGCCGCCGCGCCCGGTGCGGCCCGGCCCCGCCCCTCGGGACGGTGCCTGATGGGCCCGCCCGATCCTCGATTCGTACCCGACTTGAACTTGGGTCTACTCTCGGACGACCGAACGGTGATCGGTACCGTCCACGGAGGAGAGGGAGAGACGATGGCGAGGGCGCGGATCGTGGATCCGGAGGAGGGGCCCAGGTCGAAGCGCGGCGCGATCCTCGTGGCCGCCGTGGAGCGGTTCGGGGAGGACGGCTACGAGAACACCAAGTGGTCGGAGGTCGCGGACCGGGTCGGCATCGGGCAGACGGCCCTGTACCACTACTTCGAGTCCAAGGCCCACTGCCTGCTCACCATCATGCGCCTGGAACTGCAGCGCTCCCACGACCAGTTCGTCGAGGCCACGGGGGAGGAGGCGGACCCGGTCGAGGAACTGCGCGCCGCCGTCCGCACCGCGTTCGCGGTGACCGAGCAGGAGATCCGCCAGATGCGCATCCTGCAGGCCAACATGTCCCTGCTCGCCACCCCGCGCAAGTCCAAGCGCGAGGAGACCGAGCGGGTCGCGGCCCGCCAGCTGGTCCAGATGGTCGAACGGGACTGGACGAGCCTGCTGATGCGCGGCATGTCGAAGGGCGCCTTCCCGGTCCGTGACGCGCACACCCTCGGTCTCGCCGTCCTCGGCATGATCGTCAGCGTCTGGCGGTGGTACCGCCCCACCGGCGCGATCCCGCTGTCCGAGATCAGCGAGATGATCGAGGGATGCGTGGTGCGGATGGTCGCGGAATAGCCCCACTCCGCAAGGTCACGTCCTGCCCCTTGTCGGCGGCGGGGCAGCGGCCTTACAGTCAAACTGAACTGAACTCAGGTTGTTTAAAGGCTTCGACGTTTGTCGGCTCATGGCGCTGAGGGAGAGCGATAGGCAATGGTGCTTCGCGAATACATGGCCAGGATGGACGGCCAGGACCCGGAAAAGGCCCTCGAACTCCTGGAACCCGGCTTCCGGTTCCTCATCTCCCTCCCGAGCGGACAGCGCGCGGGAGCGTCCCGCGAGGACTTCGCCGGCTACATCGCCGGGCGCAACGCGGTGGACCGCAGGCACGAGATCGTGCGGTACGCGGTCGACGGGGACGTCGAGACGGCGTACGGCTTCGTCGTCGACGGGGGAGTGACGACCGGCGCGTTCCTGTCCGCCGTACAGGTGTCGCCCGGCGGGCTGATGGCGAGCTACCAGTCCTTCTTCACGCCCGACTTCGACCTCGTGGACCGGCCGTGAGCGCCCCGGCCACGTCGGCCGCGCCGTTCCTGACGACCTGGTTCGGGATCCTGGACAGCGACGACGCCGACCGCATCCTCGACCTGATCAGCGACGACTTCTCCTTCTCGATCCTGTTCTCCACCGGCGGCGACGCCGGCACCGACTTCCACGGCGGGCGGGCCGAGATGGAGGGCTACCTCGCCCAGCGCGAGGTCGGCACCCGCACCCACCACCTGCTCACCGCGTCCGCCGTCGGCCGCGACGAGCTGTACCTCGGCGAGGTACGCCGGTCCGGCACACCCGAGGCGACCTTCGTGGCCTCGGCCCGGCTGGACGACGAGGGCCGGGTACGGCGGCTGCTGATCGGGCGCTCGCCCGCGGTCCTGTTCACGTGAGGAGGCGGCGTAATGCCTGAGGAAGGTGCGATGCCGAGGGAAGGCGCGATGCCTGAGGAGGGCACGATGTACAACCTCGTCCTGCTGGCCGCCCGGCCGCCCGAGTGGACGCACGAACGGTTCATCGCCTGGTGGCGCGGCGAGCACGCCGAGCTCACCCGGCACCTGCCCGGACTGAGGTCCTGGCGCCACACCGACATCGACGCGGCCCTCGAACCGCGCTCCGAGGGCTGGGACGGCGTGTCGGTCCTGAGCTTCGACACCGCCGAGGACCTGCGCAAGGCCCTGCAGAGCCCCGAGTGGGCGGCGGCCGTCGCCCAGGTCGGCGACATGCGCGGACGCCGGATCGCCGTCATGGGCGGCGAGATGGAGATGTACGGCGGCTGAGTCCGCCCCTTCCCGACATGGGCCCTTCGCAACGAGGCGAGGAAGTGGATGCGACAGACAGTGCGGGAGTTCTACGAGCGTTCAGAACGCGGCGACTTCACGGCCGTCGTCGACGATCACGGGCGCCATGGCGCGCGCGAACTGCTGCGGCGCGCAACCGAGTTGGCGGACGCGATGAGCCCGGACGGCACGCCTCGTGACTCCCTTGAGGGCACGCAGGTCGGCACCGTCCTCCTCCAGGCCGACAACTCGTGGCGCACGGTCGCGGCGACTCTCGCCGTCGGCCGGACGGGCGGTGTCCTGGCGCTGGTCAACCGGCACACCACCCGGGCCGAGTTCGCCGCCGCCGTCGAGGACATCCGGCCGGACGTCCTGATCGCCGAGCCGTCCGCGATCGAGGAGTGGGGGGCCGACCAGGCCCTCCCGGACACGCGGTCGGCCGAGGCCCTCGACGGCTGGACGGTCCTCGCCGGACGCGGTCCCCGCGATGCCTCCCGCTGGTCCGGCGGCAGCGTCATCGGCCTCACGTCCGGCTCCACCGGCCGGCCCAAGGGCGTCGTACAGTCCGAGAGCGCCCTGCGATACGCGTGCTCCTGCACGATCGACGTCAACGGCCTGCACGCGGGGGACGCGGTGGCCGCCGTCGTCCCGCTCTCCTCGACCGCCGCCTACTGCTTCGGCGTCTGCCTCGCGCTCATGCTGGGCGGGCCGCTGGTCCTGTCCGGCCGTTGGGACCGCGAGGAGGCGCTGGCCCGCATGGCCGCGAACAACGTGCGGTGGACGATGTGCGTGCCGACCATGGCCCTCCAGATGGGGTCGGCGGCGGCCGGCTCGAAGATCCTCGACGGGGTCCGCTCGATCACCGTCGGCGGCGGCCCGATGGACCGCGGTGCCCTCGCGCGCGCCGAACGCTCCCTGGGCACGAGAATCCTCCGCGTCTTCGGCATGTCCGAGTGCCTCGGCCACACCTCGCCCAGTCCTGACGACCCCGAGGAGATCCGCCTCGGCCGGGACGGGAGGCCCTTCCCCGGCACCGACCTGAGGGCCGTCGCCGCCGACGGCGGCGTCCTTGGCCCCGGGGCGACCGGGCAGGCCCAGGTCCGCGGCCCGTCCCTCTTCCTCGGTTACGCCCGTGACGGCAAGGTCGAGCCGCCGGCGCTCACCCCGGACGGCTTCTTCCCGACCGGCGACCTGCTGGTGACCGGCGAGGACGGCACGGTCACCATCATGGGCCGGGAGAAGGACGTCATCATCCGCGGCGGCCGCAACCTCGACATCACCGAGATCGAGCGAGCCGTCGCGTCCCACCCCACCGTGGCTCGCGTCTGCGTGACCCCCGTACCCGACCCGCTCCTCGGCGAGCGCGCCGCCGTGCTCGTCGTGGTCGAGGACGGCAGCCCGGAGCTCAGCCTCGAAGAGATCACCGCCCACCTCGCCCGGACCGGCCTGTCCAAGGCCAAGTGGCCCGAATTCGCCTTCACCGTCGGCGAGTTGCCGCAGACGACCGTCGGCAAGCTCGACCGGTCGGGAGCCCGCAGGCTCGCCCACGACCTGCACGCGCGACTTGCCGCACACCCCGAACAGCACCGCCAAGGAGATGCATGACCACCCCCACGACCCGAACCCCCCGCTTCGACCGCGGCCGTTGGGTGCAGGCCGGACCCGAGACCGTACGCCCCGGTGTCCACCGCATTCCGCTCCCGCTGCCGGACGACGGGCTACGGGCCGTCAATGTCTACGCCCTCGAAGGGCTCACCGAGGGACTGGTCCTGATCGACGGCGGCTGGTCGATCCCCGAGTCGCGCAAGGCACTTGAGGACGCGCTGGCCGAACTCGGCCATGACATCGGCGAGATCAGCCACGTCCTCGTGACGCACATCCACCGCGACCACTACACCCAGGCCGTCGAACTGCGCAGACTGCTCGGCTCACAGGTCTACCTCGGCGCCGGCGAGCGGCGGGGCCTGGAGCTGCTGGGGGAGCTGCGCACGGACGAACCGGTCAGCTCGCTCTCCACGTTGCGCCGGGCCGGTGCGCAAGACCTCGCCGATCGGGTCGCGTCGATGTACGACGACGGCTTCGACGCCACCGTGTGGGAAGCGCCGGACCGCTGGCTGGGCGCGGAGGAACTCCACTTCGGGGACACGCGACTGACGGTCATCCCCACCCCCGGCCACACCCGGGGCCACGTCGTCTACCTCGACCAGGCGCGTGGCCTGCTGTTCTCCGGCGACCACGTCCTGCCGCACATCACCCCGTCCATCGGCTTCGAACTGGGCGGCCCCGCACTGCCGTTGGGCGACTACCTCGACTCCCTGAACCTGATGACCACACTCGCCGACGCCCGGCTGCTGCCCGCCCACGGCCCGGTCGGCGACAGCGTGCACGCCCGGGTCGGAGAGCTGTTGGCCCACCACGACGACCGCCTGGCCGAGACGTTGGCAGCGCTCGGCGAGCGTACCCGCACCGCGTACGAGGTGGCGGGGGAGCTGGGCTGGACCCGGCGCCGGGTGTCCTTCGCGGAGCTGGGCGCCTTCGACCAGATGCTCGCCGTGAACGAGACGGCGGCCCACCTGGACGTGCTGGCGGCCCGCGGCCGGGTCCGGCGCAGTGAGGCCGACGGAGTCAACTCGTATGCGGCTACGGGTGTTTGAGGCGGTCGGCGGGCTGTACGCGACGACGGCAGCTTGAGGTGAGGGGCCGGGGACGGCTCAACGCGCCGTCCAGCCTCCGTCGACATAGAGCTCGGATCCGGTCATGAAGCTCGCGTCGTCGGAGGCGAGGAAGGCCACGGCGGCCGCCACCTCCTCCGGCGTACCGAGCCGGCCGAGCGGCGTCCCCTCGACCATCGCGGTCAACCGGGGCGTGTCGCGCCACAGTTCGCGGGAGCGGGGCGTCTCGATGAAACCGGGGTGAAGCGAGTTCACCCGGACGCCGCGCTCGGCCCAGTGCAGCGCGGCGTTCTTCGTCATCAGGCGCACGGCGCCCTTCGCCGCGTGATACGAGAACTGGGCGCCGAAGCCGCCGACCGTACCGAAGATGGACGCGACGTTGACGATCGAACCACCGCCGGCGCGCTCGATGGACGGGCCGGCATGCTTCATGCCCAGCCAGACCCCGGTCTGCGTCACGGCGAGGACCTGATCCCAGGACTCCATGGTCTCGGTCTCCACGTTGCGCATCGAGGCGATCCCCGCGTTGTTGACCAGCACCGACAGCTCGCCCAACGCGTCGGTCGCCGTGGCGACGACGTCCTGCCAGGCCGACTCGTCGGACACATCAAGGGCCAGCCCCAGGGCACGGCCCCCCACCTCCTCGGCGAGCTTCTCGCAGCGATCGGCGTCGAGATCGGTCACCACGACCGTCGCACCCTCGGCCGCGAGCCGCCGTACGACGGCGTCACCGATGCCGCCCGTGGCACCGGTCACCAGCGCGGTCTTCCCGGTCAGCCTCGAATGCATCGCTTCCCTCACCTCTCGGTACGTCGTGGTCCGCCCTCAGTCCCGCATGCCGAGCCAGGTAAGGGCGCCCCCGTCGATCACGTACGACGCTCCCGTGATGAACGCGGCGTCGTCGGAGGCCAGGAAGCAGGCCAGCTTGGCGACCTCTTCCGGCCGGCCGAGCCGCGGTATCAACTGAGGTGCGGTCAGCTCGTGTTCCATGGCGGCGGGATCCTCGGCGGCGGCCATGTAGTCGCGGGCGAGCGGTGTCTCGATGACGCCCGGGCAGAAGCAGTTGCAGCGCACGGGCGCCAGGTCGACGGCGGTGACCTTGGTCAGGTGGATGACGCCGGCCTTGGTCACGCCGTACGCGGGTGCGTTGGGAAAGCCGGTGAGGCCCGAGACGGAGGCCGCGTTGACGATGGCGGGCCCGCGCGTGGAGCGGCGCAGATACGGTGCGGCGGCCTTGGTGGTCAGCCACACGGCCTTGAGGTTGACCTCGTAGACCGCGTCCCAGATCTCCTCGGACAGGGAGTCCACTCCGCGGTCGGCTTCGGCGGTGAACGCGGTCTCGATCACGCCGGCGTTGTTGACGAGGACGTCGAGCCCGTCGAAGCGTCGCGCGGTACGGGTGACCATGTCGACGATGCTGTCGCCGTCGCGCAGATCGCAGACGATGGCCTCGGCCTGTGCCCCGGCGGCTCGTATGAGTTCCGCGGTCTCGTGGGCGGTCTTCTCGTTCCGGTCGGCGACGGCCACCGCGGACGCGCCCTGCCGGGCCATCTCCACGGCGATCGACTGTCCGATGCCCTGCCCCGCACCGGTGACGAGCCCGGTCTTGCCGTCCAAGGAACCCACCACGAATCCGCTCCCGAGTACTCGCCCCAACGCTTCCTGAACTGAACTAGCTTCATTTTGATTGAGTCTAGATTCGAGATGCGCGAGTGACAAGGTTCGGGACAGACCGACTGCGGCGGACGCGCCGCCTCCAGTCACCCCCAGCTGGTGTACCCGTTCTCGCACTCGAAGCAGCTGATCGTCTTGGGCCCTGCGATCCCGTCGGTACCTCCCGCGCACCAGGAGTACTCGCTGGTGCCCTGGATGAGCCTGGTCCAGGCTCTGGTGTTCTGGCCGAAGATGCCGTCGACGGTGAGTACGGCGCCGTAGCGGTGGTTGATCTGACGCTGCCATGACGGGACACAGGCGTCCGTGCTGCCGTACGACAGGTCGTAGTCAGGCACCAGGAACTTCTCAGTCCCCGGAATGAGCGGATTGTCGTAGGACTTGAGCCGGCAGACCGTGGAAGAGGCCTCGGCCGGAGCTGCGACGATCACTGAAGCGGCGGCCAGTGCGAACGCCGTGCACGAGGCGGCGATGAGTCGAGCGCGGTTCATGAAAGGCTCCTCCGTCAGAGCTGACTCTCTGAGCCAACTGCCCTTTCTTCCAAGGGCGTTGGGGTGTGCGGCCGAAGGAGATTACTACGTGCCACCCTCGCCGCCGCGAGCATCGCCGCTCTCGTCAGCACCGGCCACCCTGGCTCACCCCTCGTCGAAGCACAGGCAGAAGGGGTGGCCGGCCGGGTCGAACAGCACGCGGACGTTCTCCTGCGGCGGCGGCCACACCGGCGGCCGATAGCCCTCCGCCCGCTGGAACACGAAGAACGGTCCTTGCGGAGAAGCGGCGACGACGGCCGTGTCCGGCTCTTCGTGCCCGAGGTGCCAGCCGAGGAGTTCGGCGTAGAACCTGGCCAACCCGCTGGGGTCCGGTGCCTCGATCGCCGTTCCCCACCACATGGCATCACTCCGAGATCTCAAGGCGACAGCCCCCTCTCGTTCCATCAGCGCACCTCGAAGCGGGCGCCCGCAAGGGCAAGGAGGTGGCTGGGGCAAGTGTCTTGTCTCTAGGATGTGTTGCCTGGCGCGCGTGACAACTCGGCGCGACGTGGAACAGGGGGAGACGATGGAGTCCGGGAAGCGGTTGTCCACCAAGATCGATGCCACCGTGCCGACGGCCGCGCGCATGTACGACCACTATCTGGGCGGCAAGGACAACTACGCCGTGGACCGCGCCGCGTGCGAGGAACTGGACAAGGTCGTGCCCAGCACCCGCGCGCTGGCCCTGAACAACCGGCGCTTCCTGCAGCGGGTGGTCGGAAGGCTGGCCGAGGACTACGGCATCCGGCAGTTCCTCGATCACGGGTCCGGGCTGCCGACCCAGGACAACGTGCACCAGGTGGCGCAGCGGATCGATCCCGCGTCACGCGTGGTCTACGTCGACAACGACCCGATGGTCCTGGTGCACGGCAGGGCGCTGCTCGACCAGAACGAGCGCACGGCCGTCATCCAGGCAGACTTCCGCGAGACGGAGGAGATCTTCTCCCACCCGGACACCAAGCGGCTGATCGACTTCTCGCAGCCGGTGGCGGTGCTGTTCAACTCGGTGTTCCACTGCATTCCGGACAGCGAGACCGACGGGCCCCTCGCGGTGGTGCGGCGGGTCACCGAACGGCTCGTACCCGGCAGCTACCTGGTGATGTGTCAGCTGGTGAGCGAGGACCCCGAGGTCCGGGAGTTCGTGACCGGCTTCATGGACCAGGCCACGCAGGGACACTGGGGCCGGGTGCGGCAGGAGAAGGACGTCGCGGAGTGGTTCGAGGGAATGGAGATCCTCGAACCGGGCCTGGTGGAGGTGTCCACCTGGCGTCCCGACAACGAGGTGGCGCCCCGTCAGGCCACCCAGGAGTGGATCGAGTTCGGCGGTGTCGCCCGCATCCGCTGATCGGACACGGACGACGGCTCATACGGTGCCGTAGCGCTGCTCTGTGATGGTGCGGAGCAGCGCCAACGACTCGCGGGGATCGAGGGCGTCGTCGGCCAGTTGGTCCAGGGACACCCGGTACTGCTCCGTCTCGTCGCGGTCCTCCAGGAACGTCGCGCTCCTGATGTGCTCCAGATAGACGATGTCGGGCAGGTCGAGGCCACCGAAGCGCAGGTAGGTGACGGGGATCGCCGGCGCGGAGGCGTCGGTCACGTCCAGTGGGACGATCTGGACGGTCACATGCGGCAGTTGGGCCATCGCGGCCAGGTGCTGGAGCTGCTCCCGCATGACCTCACGGCTGCCCATGACACGCAACAGCACGGACTCGTCGACGATGGCCCACAACTGCGGCGCGTCCGCCCGCAGCAGCAACTCCGCCCGCTTCATGCGCAGTTCGACGCGCCGCTGCACCTCGCGGTCCGGGGCCGAGGGCAGTCCGCGCTCCACCACCGCGCGGGTGTACGCCGGAGTCTGCAGCAGCCCGGGAACGTACTGGATCTCGAAGGTGCGGATGGCGTCGGCCGCCTCCTGCAGCCCGACCAGCCGGTCGAACCACTCCGGCATCAGCCGCTTGTCGAAGCGCTGCCACCAGCCGGGCTCCCCGGCGCGCCGCAGCAGTTGCAGCAGCACCGACGATTCGTGCTCGTCCGCCCGGTAGAGCTCCAGCAGCGCCCGGATGTCGCCCTCGGTGGGCGGCCTGCGCCCCTTTCCGGCCTCGATGCGGGACAGCTTGGCCGGGCTGAACCCCACGGCCCGGGCGGCCTGTTCCTGGGCGAGGCCCGCGTCTTCGCGGATGCCGACCAGCTGCGCCCCGACCAGCATCTTGAGCAAAGTCGGCGCGGGCTCGGTGCGGGTCAGATACGGTTCGAGGCGGGAGACTCGGGGTGACTCGGAGGGCATCCTGACTCCCTGTGGACTGGGGACGACAGACCGCATTATCGCACCAACACGTCTCCGGTCGCAGGCGTCGGCCCCTCCGGAGTACGGGAGTTGGCCCCCTCAGCCACAGAGGTCGCCGGACCTTTCACAGCAGATGGTCGAACTCGCCCTCCCTGGCACCGGCGAGAAAAGCCGCCACCTCATCCGGCGTGTAGATCAGTGCGGGCCCGTGCGGATCACGGGAGTTGCGTATCGCCACACCTCCCTCGGCCAGGGCGGCCACCTCGACACAGTTGCCCTCGGCGTTGCTGTGCCGGCTCTTGACCCAGCGGACGTCCAGTGAACTCGCTCGCACCCCGTTCGGAACCGTGGACACCACTGCCTCCTCGCGCATGTCGTGCCACGCGGTGAGCCCGCCGCTCCTGGACGGCCCGTCCCGCGTGACACCGGTTGGCCGGAACCGCATGCAATTTCTCGTGAAATTGCACGAGTTCGCTCTCGGCGTGGATAATAACCAAGACGCCAACCTCATGCCGACGCCCCACCCTGACGTCACCTCAGGAGAAGTCGTGTCGCTGCCCGCGCACCCAGCACCCTGGTTCGACCCCGCGGTTCAACAGCCGGGCCGGACCGCAGCTCTTGGTGCCGCGCGACGAATCCCGTCGAGGACAGCCCAACTGCGCGTGCCCGGCGAGCGCTCCGGTTGCGGCCAGGCCCGTGCGTTCACCGAACGCGTCCTCACCGACTGGGAGTTGGACCACTGTCTGGACGACGCCCTCACCATCGTCTCCGAGTTGACCGCCAACGCTCTGGTGCATGCCGTACGACCCGACACGGACGGCGAAACCGGCTCCGAGGTCCGGCTGCGGCTCACGCTGCGGCCCTCCCACCTGCTCTGCGCCGTCACCGACCAGAGCCAGAGCATCCCCACGAGCCCGCACACCGTCGACCCGCTCCAGGAGCACGGCCGGGGCCTCTTCCTGGTCGAGGCCCTCGCCCAGCACTGGGGCTGGACGCGCACCACGGCCACCGGCAAGACCGTCTGGGCCATGCTCCCCACGGAGCGCGGCTGACGTGACGCCACGACCGGGGTCTGCCGGCGCTGATCCTCCCGCGACGGCCAGAAAGCCCCCGGCAGCACTCCATGAAGTCGGCCTCGTCTCCTGGCGCGACATCGAGGACGTATCAGGATGCGCCGCGGCCATCCCGTTCCTCCTCGCGGCCGTCGCCTCCGGCGACGAGCCCGCCGCCCGCGACGCGCTGCACCGCCTGCAGCACCGGATCTGCCAGTACGGCTTCGTCGTCGGCCAGGCGACAGCCGTCACCGTCCCCTTCCTGTGGGACCTCGCACAACGCCCGCAGACAACCTGCCGGGCACAGATACTGCGGCTCCTGCGGGACATCGCCGGGGCCCGGCAGTGGGCGACCACCGCCGCCGTCTACCCCAAACTCCACCGCCACCACGGCGCCCACGTCGAGTGGGAACACGCGGCCCGCCGCGCCGTACGCGCCGAGCGCGACGCGATCCCACGCCTCCTGACCGAACCCGACGCCGACGTAGTCCACGCCACCAAGGAACTCGCCGCGACGCTGGCCGAGTGAGGATCACGGCGGACGCGGCCCGTGCGGTCGGGCGGCGCTGCTACTCGCCGGTGTGTTCGTTCAACAGCCGGCGCATCGCGGTGATGTCCGCCTGGTCGAGCAGGCGATCCGTGGCGAGGACCCGGTACCAGATCAGGCCGAACACCAGGTCGGCGGTGAAGCCCGCCGTCAGGTCGGCGGGCTTGTCGCCGCGGACCGCGGCCCGCTCGACGATGGTCTCGAGCGCGGCCCTGCGCTTGCTCAGGAAGCCGTCCTGGAAGCGGCGCCGGAAGTCCGCGTCGCGCTGTGCCTCGGCCATCAGGGAGCGCAGGACGGGGGCCACCCCCGGGAAGGCCATCAGGGCGGCGGAGTCCCGCAGGAACGCGTCCAGCTCCGCGTCGAACGAACCCCGGTCCGCGGTGGAGATCTTCAGATCAGCCTTGAGCGCCAGGGCTTCGAGCAGGACGTCCGCCTTCGTGGGCCACCAGCGGTACACGGTCTGCTTGCCTGACCCGGCGCGCGCGGCGATGCCCTCGACGGTGACTTCCGGGAAGCCGACTTCGGTCGTGAGCTCGTAGGCCGCGGTGAGGATCGCGAGTCTCGTCTGCTCGCTCCGTTTGCGCCCGCGGGCAGGTGTTGTAGCGCCGTCCATGCGCACAAGTCTAACGCTTTATCGAGACGACACGTCTAGAAATGGTGCTACTCTTATTCGAGACGAAACGTCTCGAAATAAGGAGTGGGTATGTCCACTGCACTCGTGATCGGTGGCACGTCGGGCATCGGCCTTGCGGTCGCCCAGCAATTCGGCAGCCGAGGGCACGCCGTCCACATCGCCGGACGAAACGCGGAGCGGCTCGGTCGGGCAACGGCGGCCATCGACGGGGACGTCCACGGGCACGTCCTCGATGCCGCCGACAAGGAGGCGGTCGCGTCCCTCGCGGCGAGGATCGCCCCGATCCGCCACCTCGTCATCACCCTCGCCGGGAAGGGCGGCGTCGGCCCGCTCGGCGACCTGCCGCTCGACGGCCTGCGGCAGGCGTTCGAGGAGAAGTACTGGCCCACGGTCACCGCGGTCCAGGCCTCGCTCGCCCACCTCGACACGGACGCCTCGATCACTCTCGTCGGAGCCATCACGGCGAGGGCCGCCATGCCCGGCACGGCCGGGATCGGCTCCCTCAACGCCGCCGTGGAAGGGCTCGTTCAACCGCTCGCCGCCGAGCTGGCGCCGATCCGGGTGAACGCGGTCTCGCCGGGTTACGTGGACACGCCCTGGTGGGACGGACTCGCAGCGGAGGACCGATCCGCGTTCTTCAAGCAGGCCGCCGACACCCTGCCCACCAAGCGCATAGCGACCGCCCCGGATGTCGCCGAGGCCATCGTGCTGCTGGCCACCAACCTCAACATCACCGGCACCATCATCGAAACAGACGGCGGCGCACGCCTCACCGCCTGACGGAACACATCGCATGTCCCGAATAGACAAGGCCAGTTGTCCGCCACGGAAAAGACCTACCGCCGAGTACCGGGGTTCACTTGCGGCCACCCATGCGCGACAGACAGGGAGCCGATCATGCCCGAAGCCGCCGGCGACGAGTTCTGGAAGAACCTCAAGCCGATCACGAACTCCTTCAAGCCCGACGCCCTGCCCGAGGTCTACCTCTCCCAAGTGGCCACCGACGACGACAAGTTCTATGTGCCGTTCACGGACACCGTCGGCTCGCGCCCGCTGTGGATCAACGTCAAGGACAACTCGTGGGCCGACATCCTGCGCGCCAAGGAAGCCGGCCTGGTCAACCGGCACTACCACCCGCACGAGGTGTTCGCGTACACGATCTCCGGCAAGTGGGGCTACCTGGAGCGGCCTTGGACCGCCCGCGCCGGTGACTTCGTGTACGAGGCGCCGGGCGAGGGACACACGCTCGTGGCCTACGAGAGCGACGAGCCGATGAAGGCGTTCTTCATCGTGAAGGGCCCGCTGATCTGGTTGGACGAGAACGGCGAGCCCGACGGCTTCTTCGACGTACACGACTACATAGAGATGTGCCGTGCGCATTACGAGAAGAACGGCATAGGGGCTGACTACGTCAACTCCCTTTTCCGCTAGACGAGTTGTGGCGGTCGAAGCCGACAGCCTCAGTGCGTCATGGCCTCAAGGACGAGCGCGGTGTCGACGAACTGCTCGAACCGGACGATCAAACCGCCGCGGACGACGAAGTGGTGGGCCACGCGTACGTCGATGGACTTGCCGGTCGCCCTGTTGGTCGCGGTGTAGCGGGCCAGCACGACGACGTTCTCGCCGTCGACGACATAGCTGTCGTCGTGCGCGGTCCAGCCGTCCCAGTCCCGACCGAGCCTTTCCATGACGTTGGAGGTGACGCCCTCGGGAGTGCGGTAGGTGCCGGCCAGCGGAAAGCCGGCCATCTCCGTCCACTCCACGTCGGGAGCGAGCGTCGCCCGCAGAGCCGCCAGGTCGCCCGCCGCGGAGGCCAGGTACTGGCGGCGCACCACATCGGCGGGCGCGGCGGAGGTCGCGAAGTCGCTGTTCTCGTACGGCACTTCGGTCAGCCCCACTTCATCTCGCCCTTGGCGACCTTCGCACCGATCTGGGCGGCGATCTGCATGCCGTTGCCCGGGTAGCGCTTGACCAGCGCCTTGGTCAGAGCGGCGCCGTCGGCTGCGTTGGTGAGCTCCTCCTCGAAGGCGAGGAGGTACTCGCGGGTGGCCGCGATCGCGGAGGTATCAGCAGGAGCGGACGGCAGACGGTGTCCCGGGACGACCAACTCCGGCTGCAACGCGGCCATTTCGTCGAGGAGGTCGATCCAGGCGGCACGGTCGCCCGGGGTGGGGGTGTCGGCGACCCAGACGTGCTCCTGCTGGAAGAGCAGTACGCCGCCGAGGAGAGCGCGGTGCTCGGCCTGCCAGAGGTAGTGGCGGTCGGGCAGGCCCGCCGGGCCGCCCTTGAGCTCGAAGCGGTGGCCCTCCAGGGTGAGGTCACCGCTCAGCGGCTCGATGTCGACGAGGCGGGTGGGCAGATTGGCGCCGAGCGCGGCCCAGGCCTTGAGCTTCCCCTCGTACGAGTGCTGGATGTGCTCGATGACGATCGGCGTGGCGACGAAGTCGGCGTCCGGGAAAGCGTCGGCGATCACCTCGGCGCCGAAGTAGAAGTCGGGGTCGCCGTGGCTGATGAACACGGTGGTGAGCTGCTTGCCGGAGTCGAGGATCTCAGCAGCCAGCCGGTGGCCGTCGGCGCGCGTGAAGGCCGCGTCCACCAGCAACGCCTCGTTCTCGCCCGTGACGAGAGTGGCGGTCTTGTTCTTGCTGCCGGCCGGGAAGTCCAGGTCCAGGACCTTGAAGGAGAGGGTGCTCATCGATGGCTCCTTGACGGGGAGTTGGGCATGGGGACGGGGGTGACGATCAGCGGGTGCTGAGGGCGGTGAGCTGTCGGTCGACCTCGTCGGCGGTGGCGCGGCCGTAGGCCAGGGGCGTGACGTGCTCGCCGTCGATGGCGAGCAGGGTGGGGAAGCCCTGGACGCCCAGTACGACGGAGCGGTGGAAGTCGGCCTCGGCCGCCCGCTGCGCCTGCGGGGACTCGAAGGCGGCGACCACGGCGTCGGCGTCCAGCCCGGCGTCCTCGGCGACCTTCCGGTAGGTGGCCGAGTCGGACAGGCTCAGTCCGTCGACGTAGAAGATGTCCTGCAGTGCCGTGGCCAGCTCCGCCGCACGGTCGGGCGCGACCTGGCGCAGGGCGGCCACGCCACGGGCGGCGGCCTCGGAGTCCATCACGAACGACCCGTCGGCGATCAGCCGCTCGTATCCCTCGCCGAACTCGGCACCGGTCAGCTCGGCGATGTCGGCGTTCGCGCCCTGGACGTAGCCGAACTCCCGGATCGGGACCCGGCGGGAGCCGGTGAACAGCCCGCCGGAGACCATCTCGACCGGCAGATCAGGGTGCCGGGAGACGACCTCGCGCAGGGTCGGGGAGAACCCGTGCGACCAGCCGCAGTAGGCGTCGAAGGCGTAGACCAGCTTCATCGGTACCTCGGCAAGGGTTGCGGCGCCCACCCACTGCGAGCGCTTCACCTGAGAGAACAGTAACTGACTCGTCAGATATTTCGCTGCACGTGTGACGCCGACCACAACCTCCGCGCCTACGTCAGGGAAGGCGGGGCAGTACGTCCCGAGCAGAGTGGCTGAGGATGCGCAGATCCTCGGCGAAGCGCTCGCGGTCCTCCGGCGGCAGGGGCGCCAGGAAGTAGCGGCGGATGTTCTCCACGTGGAGGCGGGTCGCGCGCACGGTGGTCTCCTCGCCGCCGGGAGTCAGCCGGACCAGCCGGCCCCGCCGGTCGCCGGGATCGTCCACCCGCTCGACCAGCCCGGCCGCCTCCATCCGGTCCACCAGCCGCGTCGCCCCGCCCGTGGTGAGCACCTGCTCCTGGGCGATGGCCCGCATCGACAGTCCGGGCCCGCCCGCCCGGCCCAGGATGAGCAGCACCTCGTACATGAGATGGCTGATGCCGCACTCCCGCTCCAGCGAGCGGCCCAGGATGTACTCCAGCCGGCTCGCCGCCCCCTGTAGCCGCCCGAACGCGAGCACGAGCTCATTGTCCGCGGCCTCCTTCGGAGACGAGATCTCCGGCCCCTCACCCACAGCCCCACCACCCGTCCCGTCCTCCACGGCATCGCCGTCCTCCACCGATCATGCCGCGGATCCGGTCGGGACGAGACGCGCGCCCGGATCAGAAGTGTGCGCCGGACCGTCAGCCGGGGAGAGCCTGCTCGGCCCAGATCGTCTTGCCCCGCCCGCCGTACTGCGTCCCCCGGTTCTGGGCCAGCTGGGCGATCAGATAGAGGCCGCGGCCGCCCTCGTCCGTGTCCTGGGCGCGTCGCACATGAGGTGAGGTGCTGCTGCCGTCCGACACCTCGCAGATCAGGCTCCGGTCCCGGATCAGCCGCAGCGTGATCGGGGTCGCGCTCCGCGCCCGCCGTGACGAGGTTGCGCTTGCACCGGGCGAGG
This sequence comes from Streptomyces sp. NPDC047081, assembly GCF_040643775.1. Taxonomy (NCBI): domain Bacteria; kingdom Bacillati; phylum Actinomycetota; class Actinomycetes; order Kitasatosporales; family Streptomycetaceae; genus Streptomyces; species Streptomyces sp. NPDC047081. Next base: position 97,613 of record NZ_JBEYUY010000028.1, read on the forward strand.
CCGCGGAGGCCGGCCTGGTGGGCATCCGGCCGCGCGTCTGGACCGCCCCATCCAGTCCGACCGCGAACACCACCTGGTCTGGAACTGATCCTGGAGAAGGACGGCGACAGCGCCGGGCGCGTCATGCGGGAACACGTCAGAGCCAGCCGACGCGCCCCGCGTCGCCGAGGCTCGGTCGTACCTCGGGGCGGAGGAGAGGGCGGTCAGGCGCGCATGTTGGCGCCGCCGTCGATCGCCCAGACCTGCCCGTTGATCCACTCGGAGTCGTCGGACAGCAGGTAGGCCACGACCGAGCCCAGGTCCGCCGGGCGGCCGAGGCGGGTGGTGGGCACCCGGGACAGGAACATCTGCTGCAGTTCGGTGTCGTTCTGCTTCTCCTGGGTCTCGCCCATGACGAGGCCCGGCATCACGCCGTTGCAGCGCACACCGGCGTTGCCCCAGTTGCCGGCGATGTGGCGGGTGAGCGCGTTGATCGCGGACTTGGAGGCGGAGTAGGCGGGGCGCTTGCGGTCGCCGCCGCTGACCGCCGTACCGGATGAGCAGTTCACGATGGAGCCGCTGCCGTTCTCCAGCAGGTGCGGCAGGACGGCGCGGGCGGTGCGGACGTAGCCGATGACGTTGACGTCGAGGGTCCTGACCCACACGTCGAGGTCGGTCTCCAGCAGGTTCGTGTCGCGGCCGAGGTTGTTCGGCGAGAGGTCGGCGCCGACGTTGAACAGGCCGTGCACACCCCCGAACTCGTCGATGGTCTGCTTGACGAGATCGTTGACGGAGGCCTCGTCGGCGAGGTCGAAGTGGACCGCGAGGGCGGAGCCGCCGGCCTTGGTGATCTCCTCGACGGTCAGCTTCGCGCCGTCGATGTTGATGTCGCCGACGACGACGTTGGCGCCCTCCTCACCCAGGCGCAGTGCGGTGCCCTTGCCGACGCCGGTGGCGCCGCCGGCCATGATGAACGTCTTTCCTGCCAATCCACGCATGGTGATGCTCCGATCCGTGTGACCTTCCCCGCGCAGGAAACGTACATCAGTGTACGTTTCTGGGCCAGCTAAGGTTCTCGACCATGAGCGACGTACCTCCGGCACCTCTGCGGCGCGACGCGGCCCGCAACCGGGAGCGGCTGATCGAGGCGGCGCGGCGACTCTTCGCGGAGCGCGGCCATGACGTGGCCCTGGAGGAGGTGGCTCGCGCGGCCGGCGTGAGCCGCACCACGCTCTACCGCAACTGGGCCACCCGCGAGGAACTGGCGACCACCGTCTTTGAGGACAACGCCGCCCAGATCGACCTCCGCGCCGCGGAACTGGTCGGGCAGCCGGACGGCGCCGCCCGGCTGCTCGCGTTCATCCTGGACCTGCAGCTGGCGAACCGGGGTCTCGCCCGGTTCCTGTCCGGCGCGGACGAGCGGTGGTTCCTCGCGCACAGCAGGCGCGTCGAGGCCGCCTTCGAACCCTTGCTCGACCAGGGGTGGGTCGAGGGCACGGTACGACCGGAGACGGACCTCCAGGACCTGATGCTGGCCGTATCCCTCGGGGAGAGCGTCGCGAGCGTCGAGGACGTCACACGGAGAAAGGAACGCAGCCGGCGACTACGAAGCGTCCTGCATCGGGCCCTGTTCACCGGCTACTTCGAGGATGCGCAAGGCTGACCTGTACTTGTTGCCTATGGCCGGAAGGGGTTCGGCTGACTCCGGGGCGGGGAGCGCAGGCGACGCCGGCTGGCTGCTGCCGACCGCACGCAGGCCGCGGCAATGGCGGTGGCCGGTGACCTGGTCCACGACGATCCGGCAGGCGTCGTCGCCGGAGAACTCGTGAAGCCGAGGCGGTCGTGGGTCCTGTCCGAGCCTCTGGAATCGTCGTACGACAAGTCGCCAATGAGCCGACTCCACCGCGAAGTTACTTGTGATCGGCTCGTGCGACTGCCCCTACGGACACTGCGAACCGCTGGTCTGGCCAACAGCACGTCTCGCGCTGGCGTGATCGTCAATTCCTTCCGCTCCAACGGCAGGGTCGTCACCGGCGCCAAGGCGACGTACACCATCCAGTACAACCACCGGGTTGCCCTCGTGTACGCCGCGGACGTCACGGCCACGGCTGGCTGGCGGCGCACGACGGGCAAGCCCCCTGGTCCATTACACACTTATTACACAAAGGATCTTCACTGTTTCCGTACTGAGTTCATAGGATGCGGAGATCAACAGGCCCGTCCGGAGGGGGACTTCGGCGGGCCTCTCAGGTTCCCGTGGGGGGATTCATGCGTATACGCGTTGCGGCCGTCGCCGTCTCCGGTGCGGCCGTTCTGTCCGTGCTCGCTCTTCCGGTCGCCGCTCAGGCGTCGGAGCGTACGGACGCGACGACGAAGCTCAGATCCTTCGCCTCCGACGCCGTACGGCCGAAGGACTCGTTGGGCAACACCAAGTTCTCGAACGCGGTCATCAACGGCGGCAAGGACATCGTCCTCGGCGTCACCGGCACGAAGTCCGTCACCGTCACGTACACCGCCACCGACCAGAACGGCGTGGCCCTCACCGAGGCCTTCCTGTGGCAGGGCACCGACAGTTCGACCACGGACGGCATCACCGGCGGCCTCGGGACGGACGACGACCCCGCCTGCACCGAGACCGCCACCCAGGGCGTCTATAACTGCAAGGCCGTCTTCAACATCCACCCGGCCACCGACATGAAGGACAACGGCGTCGCCGGGAAGTGGAAGCTGTTCCTCGGCGCGTGGGACCTGTACGCGAACGCCAGTTACAACGACGACGTCGCCACCACCGCCATCAAGAAGGCCTCCACGTTGACCGCCAACGCCACGCCCGAGCCGGTGAAGAAGGGCAAGACCATCACCGTCACGGGCAAGCTCACCCGCGCGAACTGGTCGACGGGCAAGTACGCGGGCTACGCGTCCCAGCCCGTGAAGCTCCAGTTCCGCAAGAAGGGCAGCAGCACCTACACCACCCTCAAGACGGTCGAGACCAACGGCACCGGCGCCCTGAAGACCACCACCAAGGCCACGGTCGACGGTTACTACCGCTACGCCTTCGCGGGCACGGCCACCACCGCCGCCTCGACAGCGCCCGGCGACTTCGTCGACGTCAAGTGAGCGATTAGGCGCGCCGACTGCCCGCCATCCGTCACGAGTGGTCGATCCGGTGGACGACCCCCACCGTCGGCAGATGAAACGGCAGCTCACCGTGCAGGAGTCCCGCCGCAAGACGGCCCGGGACGTGTGCCACGGCGAGCGCCGCACCATCCATCAGGCGTACCGCGACGGCATGGAAGACCAGCTCGGCGCGCTCGGCCTGGTCCTCAACGCCATCGTGCTCTGGACCACGAAGTACATCGACATCGCCGTCGCCCAGCTCCGTGCAGAGGGCGATGAGATCCGCGACGAGGACATCGCACGCCTGTCCCCGCTCAAGCACCGCAACCTGAACCTGCTCGGCCGCCACAGCTTCACCGTCAGCGTCCCGGCCGTCGGCGTCCTGCGCCCGCTGCGCGACCCGGACACGCTGGAGCTGGACGAGGACGAGGACGACGCCGGGGGCGATCCGGACTAGGCCGTTTCGCCTTGGCCCGGTGGGCCGTCGGGCTCGGTGCGTCGTGGCCGATCCGTGCCAGCGCGGGGTGGCCCTCGTCTGGCGTCACTTGCCGCTGTAGACGGGGAAGGCGCTGTGGTCGCCGTAGTCCACATCGCGCAGGGCCCGCAGAGCGTCCATGTCCGCGTCGGAGATCTCGAAGTCGACCTCGGCGTTGGAGCGCATGTGGTCGGGGTTCGCCGTCTTGGGCAGTGACACCGTGCCCAGCTGGAGGGTGTAGCGGATGCAGAGCTGGGGGACGGACACGCCGTACTTCTCGGCCATCGCCTGGACTTCGGCGTTCTTCAGGATCGCGCCGTGGGCGATCGGCGAGTACGCCTCGACGAGGATCTGCCGGCTCGCGCAGTAGGCCAGCAGTTCGGCGGGGGTGTTGCCGGCGTGTACGAGCAGCTGGTTCACGTGTGGGACGACGGTCGCACCCTCAAAGATGTTCTCCAGGTCGTGCTGCTGGAAGTTGGAGACGCCGATGGCCCGGATCTTCCCGGCCTGGTGGGCCTCCTCCAGCGCGCGCCACGCGGCGCGGTTGCCCTGTGCGTAGTCGCCGCCGCGGAAGTCGTCCCACGGCTGCGGGCTGTGGATCAGCATCAGGTCGACGTGGTCCAGCCCCAGTTGCTCCAGAGAGCCGTCGATCGCGGCCAGCGCCTGGTCGTAGTCCTTGATCTCCGCGGCGAGCTTGGTCGAGACGAACAGCTCCTCGCGCGGCACGCCGGAGGTGCGCACGCCCTCGCCGACGCCGCGCTCGTTGCCGTATGCCTGGGCGGTGTCGATGTTGCGGTAGCCGATCTGTACGGCTGCGCGGACCGCGTCGGCCGCCTTGTCGTCGTCGATGAACCAGGTGCCGAGCCCGAGCTTGGGGATCTCGACGCCGTTCGACAGCGTGTAGGTCTCCTTCAGGACGGTCATGCGTTCGCTCCGTTCTTCGGCAGCTTGCCGTACACCTCGTCGGTGACGGGCTCCAGCCATTCGTTGCCGACACCTTCGCCCGGGGTGATGAAGGCGAGGTGGGAGAACCACGCGTCGGCCTTCGCACCGTGCCAGTGCTTCGTGCCGGCGGGGACGCGGATCACCGTGCCCGGCTCCATGCTGATGGGGTCCTCGCCCTCGGCCTGGTACCAGCCGCTGCCGGCAGTGCACAGCAGGATCTGGTCGCCGCCGCCGTTCGTGCCGTGGTGGATGTGCCAGTTGTTGCGGCAGCTCGGCTCGAAGGAGACGTTGCTGACGGGCACGCTGCCCGAGCTGAGCGGAGCCAGGTAGCTCTGGCCGATGAAGTACTGCGCGTAGGCGTCGTTCTTCTCGCCGAGTGGGAAGATCTGGTCGAATCCGTTGCCGGCCATCTTGTTCCTTTGCTTTGGTTCACTGCGCCCCGCTGATCGTGCGGGGCGGGTTCGCTGCTCGCGCCGGGGATCAGGCGGAGCGTTCGTCCGCGATCTTCTTCAGCAGGGTGATCGCGGTCATGGCGTTGGGCCATCCGGCGTAGAACGCCAGGTGCGTGACCGCCTCGGACAGCTCCTCGACCGTGAGCCCGTTGTCCAGCGCCACACCCAGGTGGTACGGCAGCTGCTCGCTGCGGTAGAGGGCGGCAAGCACACTGACCGTGACCAGGCTCCGGTCCCGAGGGGAGAGCCCGGGGCGCTCCCACACGTCCTGGAACAGGACCTCGTTGGTGACCTCGACGAGCTTCGGCGCGATGCCGGCCAGCTCCTGGGGTGCGGACTGCTTCGCCACGATGTGACTCCTTGTGATGGTGCGGACACGAGGATGAGGCACTGCCACTGTCGGCCGTCCCAGGCCGACAGGCATCCCGCAAGGGGGTGCCCGCCTTCCGAGCGGGGGCCGCATCCGCTGACACCATCGAGGAAACCGCAGCTCACAGACGTGCGGAAGGCTCTGCCGTTCCAGGTACTGGCAGGACCTCCCAGCCGCACCCGGCTCCTCCTAACCTGGACAACATGGACACCGCCCACGAGATCCGAGAGTTCCTCGCCACCCGCCGCGCCAAGATCACCCCCGAGCAGGCCGGCCTGCCCGCCTTCGGGAACGGCAAGCGCAGGGTCCCCGGACTGCGCCGCGAGGAAGTCGCCCTGCTCGCCGGTGTCAGCATCGACTACTACGTCCGCCTGGAGCGCGGACAGCTCGCCGGCGCCTCGGAAGAAGTCCTCGACGCGCTCTGCCGCGCCCTCCAGCTCGACGACGCCGAACGCTCCCACCTGCACGACCTGGCCGCCGCTCAGCGCCGGCGCCCGGCCCGCCGCACCGCTCGCCGGACCAAGGACGCCGTTCCTGCCAGCCTCAAGCGGGTCCTGGAGTCCATGACCGGCTCGCCGGCCTTCATCCGCAACGGCCGCCTCGACATCCTCGCCGTCAACGACCTCGGTCGTGCCCTGTACGCACCCCTGTTCACGGCCGCGGCCCCCACCCCGGTGAACATCGCCCGCTTCCAGTTCCTCGACCCCACCAGCCGTGGCTTCTTCCCCGACTGGAACGCCTCGGTCAACACCACCGTGTCCCTGCTGCGCACCGAAGCCGGCCGAGCCCCGGGCGATACCGAACTGACCGGGCTGATCGGCGAGCTCGTCACCCGCAGCGACGAGTTCCGTGCGGCCTGGGCCAAGCACAACGTGCGCCTGCACCGCACCGGCCGCAAGCTCTTCCGCCACCCGGCCATCGGCGAGATCGCGTTCGACTTCGACGCCATGGAACTGCCTGCCCACCCCGGCCTCACGCTGACCGCCTACAGCGCCGAACCAGGCACCCCGGGCCACGACGCCCTCATGCTGCTCGCCTCCTGGGCCGCAACCAGCTCGGACGAAGCCCACCAGGGCGCATCCCGCCCCTGAGCCGGCCCCTCGCCGAACGTGTTTCGCTCAGGCCGCTTCTGTTTGACGACAGATAGGGCCCGATCCTCCGTACGGAAACCAACATCCCCCAGTCTCCCTACGAGTTCGCGAGATCTTCGCCACCCGCTCAGAGGCTCTTTCCGGGGTTGAGGATGCCCCGGGGGTCGAAGACGTCCTTGAGTCGTTGCTGCAACGTGTGTGCGGCGGGCCCGAGTTCGTCGGCCACCCACTGCCGTTTCAGCACCCCCACCCCGTGCTCGCCGGTGAGCGTCCCGCCGAGCCGCAGTGCCAGTGCGAAGATCTCGCCGGCCGCCTCCCAGGCCGCGTCGGGCAGCCGGTCCAGGGACGGGTCGACCACGATGATCGGGTGCAGGTTGCCGTCCGCCGCGTGCGCGATGGTGAAGACGGGAACGTCGTGGCGGGTGGAGATGGCCCGGATCTCCCGCACCGCCTCCGCCAGCCGGGAGCGCGGCACGGCGATGTCCTCGATCAGCGGCCGGCCCAGCCGCTCCAGCGCGGGCAGCGCGAGCCGCCGCGCGGCCAGCAGTGCCTCGGCCTCCACGGGGTCCTGTGTGCTCTCCACCGCCGAGGCGAGCGGCGCCAGCACCCGCGCGACCGTCGCCGCCTCGGCCGCCGCACCCGCCCCGTCGCACTGCACCACCAGCAGTGCGGCGCCCCGCTCCCGCAGCGCCGGATCGATCGCGTGCAGTACGGGCCCGTCGACCAGCTCGGCCAGCGCGGGCACGACTCCGGCCCGCGCGATGGCGTACGACGCCTCGGCCGCCGTCTCGAAGGAGTCGAACCAGGCCGCGAGCGTCGCTGTCGCCACCGGGACCGGCCGCAGCCGCAGGGTCGCCGACGTGATCACGGCGAGGGTGCCCTCCGAGCCGGTGAGCAGCGCGGTGAGGTCGTAACCGGTGACACCCTTGACGGTACGACGGCCGGTGGTGATCACCGTGCCGTCGGCGAGGACCGCCTCCAGACCCAGCACGCTGTCCCGCGTCACCCCGTACTTCGCGCACCGCAGCCCGCCCGCGTTGGTCGCGATGTTCCCGCCGATCGTCGACAGGGCCGCACTGGCCGGGTCCGGGGCGTATCGCAGGCCGTGCGCACCGGCCGCCCGGTCCAACTCGGCGGTGATCACGCCGGGTTCGACGACGGCGAGCTGATCCTCCACGGAGAGTTCGAGGACGCGGTTCATCCTCGAAAGGTCCAGTACGAGCGCGCCCTCGCCCGCCGTCGCCCCGCCCGACAGCCCGGTGCCCGCGCCGCGCGGGACCACCGGCACACCCAACGCGTACGCGTGCCGGAGCGTGACGGTCACGTCCTCGGTGCGCCGGGCGCGTACGAGCGCGAGGGGCTCGCCGGCCGGCCGGGTGCCCGAGCGGTCGGTGGCGTGCGCGGCCAGCGCGGCCGGGGCGGTGGTCAGCCGGTCGGGCGGCAGATCGCGGGCCAGCAGGCCCAGGAACTGCGCGGACACGGTCGTTGCCGGGGTTGTCGTCACGGATTCAGGGCCCTCGTTCCGATCGCGAGCAGGGAGATGTCCTCCTGGGGCGCGTGCACGGGCGCGCACTGGATGTCCCGGAAGTGCCGCTCCAGGGGGTTGCCCCGGGCCAGCCCCGGATTGCCGAGCAGCCGCACGGCCAGTTCCACCGCCCGCACCCCGTGCCGGTCCGCCAACACACGGGAGCCGAGGGCCTGTTCGGGGGTGTACGAGGTGTCGCCCGCGTCCAGCTTGGCCGCCCCGTCGAACACCAGCTGCTCGGCGGCGGCGAGCAGCACCTCGATCTCCCCGGCGGCCCGCCGGAAGCGTTCCGTACGGGCCACCGGATGACCGAGGTTGGCGGGCACCCGCTCATGGGCGAAGGTGTGGAAGAAGGCCTGCGTGGCCCGGGCGACGCCCAAGTAGAGTGCCGCCAGGGGGAGATGGAGAGCGGCGCCCGCCCGGTTGTCCTGTTCGGCAGCCGGTCCGTACGGCCCGATCCCGATGACGTGCTCGTACGGGACCTCGACGTGACGGAACGTCACGTCATGGCTGCCGCTCGCCCGCAGTCCCAACTGGTCCCAGCGACCGGTGACTTCGATGCCGGGCGAGCCGCCGGGCACCAGGAAGGTGCCCACGCGTGGCTCGGCCTCGTCGGTGGTCGCCCACACCAGGAACCAGTCCAGCCCGTCCGCCCCCGTGACGAACCGCTTGGTGCCGCTGATCGCCCAGCCGTCGGCGGTCCGCCGGGCGCGCGTGGCGGGCAGCCCGCCCCGGGCGGGGGAGCCCAACTCGGGCTCCACGCGCGCATGGTTGACGAGAACGGGCCGCTCCAGCGACTCCTTCACCACCCGCGCGTACAGCTCATCGGGCCAGTGCGGCTGCACGGCCTGCCGGGCATGCGTGGCGAGCGTCATCGCCGCGATCAGCGCCACCGACGGATCGCCCTGCCCCAGCGTGTGCAGGATGCGGGCGCTCTCCTCGACGCCGACGCCCGAGCCGCCGTACTGCTTCCCGATGGTGGCGGTGAGGAGTCCGGCCTCGTGCGCGATCCGGAGGGACTCGGCGGGGAAGGTGCCGGATCGGTCGTGTTCGGGGGCCAGTTCGGCGATACGGGCGATGACGGTCCGGTCGGTCACAAGGCCTTCTTCAGGTCGGCGTTGAGGGCGGTGGTCCAGAACGACTTCACGTCCAAGTGCTCCTTGAGCGCGCCGAGTTCGGTGAAGGCGTCGGCGACCTTCTGCTGCGAGGCGATCGTGTCGTCGCCCACCGTGCGGGCCTGGGTGGGTCGTTGCTTCTGCTGGGTCACCAGGTCGCTCTGCGCCTGGGCGACCGGCTGGTGCGTGTTGGCCGAGATCACCTTGGCGAAGGCGGCCGCACGCCCGTCACGGACGTACGCGTACGCCTTGGTGATCCGTGCGACCAGGTCGGCGACCGCCGCCTTCTGCGCGGGGCTCTTCAGCACGCTGTCACGCGCGGACCAGAGGAAGTTGCCCGACAGGATGTCCGCGCCCGAGCCGACGGTGCGGGCGCCCTGCTGGTGGGCGGTGATGACCGAGGTGCCGTAGGAGGCGAAGGCGTCGATGCTGCCGCCGTTGAGGGCGGCGAGGCCGTCGTTGGGCAGGAGCGGCTTGACGTCCACGTCGGACCACTTCAGGCCCGCCTGCTTGAGCAGCTCGTAGAGGAAGTAATGGGCGGTGGTGTTCTGGACGTAGCCGACCTTCTTGCCCTTCAGGCCGGCGATGTCCGTCACCTTGGAGCCCTTGGGGACGACGACCTCCTGGTTGAGCGTCGAACCGCGCTGGACGGCGACGACCTTGAAGTTCGGCCTGCCGTCGGCCGCCGCGAAGACCGGCGGGATCTCGCTGGAGGAGGCGAGGTCGAGCGCTCCGGCGCGGATGGCCTGGAGCTGCTGGTCACCGCCCTGGAACAGGCTCCACTTCACCTTGTACGGGGTGTCGTCGAGGTGGGCGAACTTCAGCACCGCCTCCTCGACCTTCCAGCCGGTCGCACCGACTCTGAGGGTGACGGAGTCGGACGAGTCGTCGGCCTTGGCGTTGCCCCCGCAGGCGGCCGCGAAGGGCAGCAGCAGGGCCAGGGCGGCGGCGGACGAGCGCAGGGTACGGCGGAACAACACGGGGTCTCCATAAGGGTGTTCGCAATCAGACGGGGGAAGGGAAGGGTCAGGCGGCCTGGGAGGTCGCGGCGCGGTGGGCCAGCTCCTGGCGGACCAGCGGCAGGACGTGACGGGCGTAGTCGATCGCGTCGTTGAGCGGGTCGTAGCCGCGGATGGAGAGCAGGTCGCAGCCGATGCCGACGTAGTCGAGCAGTGCCTTGGCGACCGTCTCGGGGGAGCCGACCAGGGCGGTCGAGGCGCCGGCGGCGTTGGTGGCGACCGCGGGCGCGGTCCACAGGCAGCGGTCGTGGACCTCGCCGCGGTCGGCGATGTCGAGGAGGCGCTGGGAGCCGACGTTGGCCGGGCGGCCGGTGGTGCGGTAGTGGCGCAGCAACTCGGTGTTCTTCGCCTGGTCCTTGAGCACGCCGAGCGTGCGGTGGGCCTTCTCCCAGGCCAGTTCGTCGGTCGGCGCGATGATCGGGCGGAACGACACCCAGATACGGGGGTGCGGGCGTCCGGCGGCATCCGCGACCGCGTTCACCGCGGCGATCTGCTCGGCCGTCTCCTTCAGCGGCTCGCCCCACAGCCCGAAGATGTCGCCCTGTTGCCCGCCGACCCGGTAGGCGTCCTGGGAGGAGCCGCCCACCGAGATCGGGACCAGCCCGTTCACCGGCTTCACATCGGAGTAGTAGCCCTCGAACTTGAAGTACGTGCCCTCGTGCGAGACGGGTCCGTCGGCCTGCCACACCTTCCTCAGGATCTGGATGTATTCGTCCGAACGCTCGTACCGCTCCTCCTTGTTGAGGTAGTCGCCCTCGCGACGCTGCTCCTCGTCGCTGCCGCCGGAGATGATGTGCAGGGTGAGCCGACCGTCGCTGATCTGGTCGAGGGTGGCCAGCGCGCGGGCCGCGTGGGTGGGGAAGATGACGCCGGGACGGTGGGCGAGGATCGGGCGGACCCGCTCGGTGTGGGTGGCGACGAACTGGGCGATCTGGAAGGCGTCCGGCGAGGCGGAGTGATAGGCGACCAGGGTGTGGTCGAAGCCGCCGTCGTCCAGGGCGCGGGCGTACCTGCGCAGGTGGTGGACGTCGAGGCCGGTCCGGCTGGACGCGGCCGGGCCCGAGGCCCCGGCGTCGGTGTGGACGGCGCTGATGAACTCGACAGGCATGAGGGCTCCTACGTGACTACTTGAGAAGGGACGTGTCGGAGGACTTGGCCACGTCGACGTTCGGGTCGAGCACGCCGATGCCGTTCATGAGGTCGGCCACGGCCTGCACGGTCCTGTTCACGTCCGGGGTGATCGGCAGGACCTCGCCGTAGGCGGCCGAGGCGAGGGTCTGCGCGACGGTGGCGTCGGCGCCGTTGCGCTCCTCGATGGCCTTGGCGTAGGCGTCCTTGTGGGTGCTGGTCCACTTGAGGGCCGTACCGAGGCGCCGCAGGAAGTCGGAGAGGGCCGTCTTCTTCGAGGAGTCGGCGAGGGCCTTCTCGGAGGCGTTGACGTATCCGATGCCGCTGACCCGGCCGTCCGCGCCGTCGACGAGGAGCTTGCCACCCTGCTCCAGGCCCACGGCCTGGTAGACGCCGAAGGTCGCCCAGATCTTGATCTTCCCGGAGGCGAAGGCGGCCTGTGCGTCCGTCGGCAGCAGGTACTGGACCTTGACGTCCTTGTAACTCAGCCCGTTCTGCTTCAGCACGTTGGCCAGCAGATACTCCGAGACGCTGCCCTTGGCCGAGGACACGACGACCTTCTGGCCCTTGAGGTCCTTGACGCTGTCGATTCCGGAGTCCTTGCGGACGACGATGCCGACATGTGTGCCGTCGTTCTTCAGCGCGGCGATGTTCTTGATCTTCACTCCGCCGCTGAGCGCCTGGAGCGCCGGCAGATCGGCCGAGAAGCCCGTGTCGGCGGCGCCCGCCTGCACCGCCTGGTAGAGCGGGGCCGCGCCCTCGAACTCGGCCCACTTCACCTTGTACTTGGCACCTTTGAGCGCGTCGGAGGCGGCGAGGATCGTCTGGAGGGTCTTGGCCTGGTCGCCGATCGTCAGGGTGACCTGCTTCGACGAGGAGGCGTCCGCCGAGGAGTCCGCGCCGCAGGCGGTGAGCGCCAGCAGGGCGGAGAGGCTCAGCGTGGCGACGGCGATTCTGCGGATCACGAGGGGGTTCCTTCCAGGGTGTGGGTCACGCCGAGCCAGTTCAGGAGGCGGGCGCGCAGGGTCACGAACTCGGGGGCGGTCAGATCACGGGGGCGGGGCAGCTCGACGGTCAGCTCGTGCGCGATACGGCCCTCGTCCATCACCAGGACGCGGTCGGCGAGCAACAGCGCCTCCTCCACGTCATGGGTGACCAGGAGGATCGCGCAGCCGTGCAACCGCCAGAGCTCGGCGACGAGTTGCTGCACCTTGCCGCGGGTCAGCGCGTCCAGGGCCCCGAACGGCTCGTCCAGGAGCAGCAGTTCGGGCTCGCGGACGAGAGCGCGGGCGAGCGAGACACGCTGGGCCTGGCCGCCGGAGAGGGTCTTGGGCCAGACACCGGCACGCTCCGCGATGCCGACCTCGTCGAGCGCCCTGACGGCGAGGGCCTTGTCGGGCCGCCCGGGCAGACCGAGGACGACATTGCGCCACACCTTCAGCCAGGGCAGCAGCCGCGGCGACTGGAAGGCGGCACTGCGCCGCGCGGGTACGGTCACCTCGCCGCCGATCTCGTCGTCGAGCCCGGCGAGGATCCGCAGCAGCGTCGACTTGCCGCAGCCGCTGTGTCCGAGGAGGGCCACGAACTCGCCCTCGCGGATGTCGAGATCGAGGTCGTGCAGGACCGTGTTGCCGTCGAAGGCCCGCGAAAGCCCCCGTATCTCCACGCTGTTGGGCATCTCTAGGCCTCGCCCTCGAAGTTGGCCCGCCAGGTCAGCAGGCGGCGCGACAGGATCCGTACGGCGAAGTCGCAGGCCAGGCCCAGCAGGGCGTACACGACGAGGCAGAGCACGATGACGTCCGTGCGGAAGTACTGCTGGGCGTTGCTCATCAGATAGCCCAGGCCCTTGTCGGCGTTGATCTGCTCGGCGAAGACCAGCGCGAGCCAGGCCGTCGACAGCGCGTACCGGAGCCCCACGAGGGCACCGGGCAGCGCGCTCGGCAGGATCACGTACTTGATCAGCCCGAGCCGGCCGAGGCCCATCATCCGTGCGGCCTCGACGAGTTGGGCGTCGGTGGAGCGGATGCCGCCGTAGATGTTGAAGTACAGCGGATAGGTCACACCAAGTGCGACCAGCGCGATCTTCGGGGTCTCCTCGATGCCGAACCAGACGATGAACAGCGGGATGAGGCCCACCCAGGGGATCGCCCGGAACATGCCCATCGAGGAGTCGATGACGTCCTCGCCGAGCCGGAACAGACCGGCCAGCAGGGACAGGCTCAGGGCGATGCTCGCGCCGATCGCGAAGCCGATGGCGGCGCGGCGGCCTGACGCGGCGATGGCGCTGGGCAGTTCACCGTTCTTCGTCAGGTCGACGGCCTGGCGTACGACGTCCACCGGGGAGGCCAGCACGGACTCGGGGAGCACCCCGGTGGCCGACGTCAGGAACCACAGCAGGACCAGGCCGACCGGGCCTGCCGCCCGGCGGACGGAACGGGGCACGGTGAAGCGGCGGCCGGTCCTCGCGGTGCCGCGGATGGTGACACGGGCGGACTGCTCCGGCGCCTCGGGGAGGTCCTGCTTCGACAGCACCCCCGCTGCGAGCGGTTTCGTCGTCATGGCGGGTTCCTTCACGAAGTCAGGAGTCAGGAGGGCGACGGACCGGTCCCGGCCGGCCGGTCGGGGTCGGCGGACCAGGCGGACCAGGAACCGGGGAAGAGAACCGCCTCGAACCCGGCGATCTCCAGCGCCGCGATCTGGTGGGCGGCGGTGACGCCCGAGCCGCAGTAGACGCCGATATGCGTGGACTCGGTCGCGCCCTTGCCCTCGAACCTCTTGCGGAGTTCGTCGGCGGGCAGGAAGGTCCCGTCGGGTGCGAGGTTCTCCCCGGTGGGCGCGGACACCGCGCCCGGGATGTGTCCTGCCCGCGGGTCCACCGGCTCCACTTCGCCCCGATAGCGCTCGGCCGCCCGCGCGTCCAACAGCAGCCCGTGGGCCGCGAGTTCGGCGGCTCCGTCGGCATCGGTGACGGGCAGGCCGCCGGCTCGCAGGACGACGTCCCCGGGCCGGGTCTCCGCCGGGACACCGGACTCCAGCGGCAGTCCGGCCGATCGCCAGGCCCCCAACGCCCCGTCGAGCAGGCTGACATGGGCGACGCCGGCGTACCGCAGCAGCCACCAGGCCCGTGCCGCGGCCGTGTTGCCCAAGTCGTCGTGGACGACGACCGTTTGGCCCTCGCGCAGGCCCCACCTCCTGGCGGCAGCCTGCAGCTCGGCGATGTCCGGCAGCGGATGCCGCCCGCCGTGCGGGGTCGGCGGCGCGGCCAGCTCGCGGTCCAGGTCGACGTAGACCGCGCCCGGGATGTGGCCCTCGGCGTAGTGATCGCGGCCGTGCGGGTCGCCCAGGGCCCAGCGGACGTCGAGCACGAGCGGAGGGGCGTCGGAAGCGAGCCGCTCACGCAGCTCGGAGACGGTGACGGTGACGCTCATGCCAGATCCCCCTCGGCGATCGCGGGGAGCTCGGCGGACAGCCGCAGCCGCTCCAGGAACAGCACGATCGTCGCGGCGGCCGTACGGTGCAGGGCGTCGTTGAGGACGTCGTGCCGGCCGCCGTTGAAGAGCACCGTCCGTACCCCGCCGTACGCATGCAGGGCCTCGTCGACCGGGCTGACCACGTCGTCCTTGCCGTGCAGGGCGAGCACGGGCACCCGAACCAGGTCCAGCCGCAGCTCGGGCAGGTCCGGGGTGACGTCGAGGGCTCCCCGGCGGAACTCCGGGTCCTTGGTCAGGCGGCCCTGGTGCGTGGGGCAGGCGGTGCGTGCCTCGACCTCGGACTGCCAACTCCCGGACGCCCAGGGCGCGGTGGGCAGGCCGGCCAGGATCAGCGCGTCCAGGCCCGCGGTGTGCTCGGCGGCGAGGTGGGCGGCATACCGGGCACCGGTGTCCGAGCCGACCAGCACCTTCGGGCCGGGCAGCGACTCGTCGGCCAGCAGCTTGGCGGCCTCGTCCAGCACGGACGGGTCGGCCGAGGCGTCGCCGAGGGCGCGCACCCGGTAGGCGTCGAAGGCGAGCCGGCGGCCGAACCGCTCGTACACACCGCCGTGTTCACCACGCCCTGCCAGCACGATCAACGTGCCGCGTGCGGCGAAACCTTCGGGTTCGTCCCAGGAGGAGGGTGCGGACATGAGAGGGCAACTCCCTTTCGGGGCAGGGGACATGCGGGGGACAGGCAGCCAGAAGGGCAGACGGGAACGGCTGTCACGTGTCAGCCGGGAAAAACGACGGACGTGATCAGCTCAGCAAGCGGCGGAAGGCCGGAGGGCAGTCAGCGACAGCGCGCGCTGCACGCCACGCCGAAGTCGATGACTCGGCGCTGCGTCAGAAGGGCAGCGGAAGTGGTCGCGTGCAACATGCGCCCATCATGACCGGCCCTGACCGGCCGCGTCCAACGATGATTCCGCATCGAAACCGATCAGGGATCGCGATCGATCGACGTCAGCGGCTACTGTCGCGGCATGTCCCGACCCGTCCTCGACATCGTGGCCCTGCGCAGCCTGACCGCGATAGCCGACTGCGGCGGCTTCCACCGTGCCGCGCAGGTGCTCTCGCTCAGCCAGTCGGCGGTCAGCCAGCATGTCCGCAAGCTGGAGAAGACGCTAGGGTGCCCGGTCGTCGAACGCGAGGGCCGGCGCACCCGGTTCACCCCCGAGGGCCGGCTGCTGCTGGAGCAGGCCCGCCGCATCCTCGCCGTGCACGACGAGGCCGTACGCGCCCTGCTCGACGCGGACGGCGACACGGTCACCGTCGGGACCACCGAGCACGCCGCCGACCAGTTCCTGCCCCGGCTGACCGCCGCGGTCCAGGAGGTCCGTCCCGGCTGCCGGGTCCGCTTCCGCATCGACCGCTCCGCGCGCCTGGTCGAGGCCGTCGAGCGGGGCAGCGTGGACGTCGCGGTCTACGTCACCGAGGCCGCCGCCACCGAGGGCACGCGGGTCGGCGGGCTCCCGCTCACCTGGCACGCCGTCCCCGGTTGGGAGCCGCCGCCCGCGCCCGCGCCCGTCCCGCTGGTCGCCATCGAGGACCCCTGCGCCCTCCGCCGCCGTGCGATCGCCACCCTCGCCGCCCACGGTGTACCCGCCGCGGTCGTCGGTGACGCCGGCTACCTCGCGGGCGTCCTCGACCTCGCCCGTACCGGCCAGGGCGTCGCCCTGCTCGCCGCGGTCGGCCCCGCCCCCGACGGCCTCACGCCCTACGAGGGCCTGCCCTCGGTCACCCCCATCCCCATGAGCGCCCTGGCCCGCCCGGGCGCGGACCCGGCGACGGCGGAGGCGGCCTTCGAGGCCGTACGGGACCTGTTGCGCGAGGAGTGAGACGGGGCGGCGTCGGTGCCGCTCGACCGAAGTTGACGTCGGCAAGGGCTGACCGCCCAAGGGCCGCCCCTTTGCGTCGCCCACCCGTCGGCGAACACCGAACAGCTCGGCATCCTCGCGGAACGCACCGCCGAGGACCCCGACGGCGCTCCCGTCGTGATGATCGACTCGCCGGACCACATCGAGCTGATCGAACACGCCACTCGCGGTCACGACGTCGCGGTGAAGACGTGCCTGGACTTCGACGCCTCCCTCTGGCTGGCCGGCGGCCGGATCCGGATCGGCGCGAAGCGCACACCGATCCGGACACCCGAGCAGGCGGCCGCGGCAGCCAGACGTGTCCAACGCAGCCCCTCCGCACGCCTGGTGGGGGTGATGTCGTACGAGGCACAGATCGCCGGACAAGGCGACGCCGTCCCCAACCGCCCGCTTTTCAACCGGGCGATCCGGCTGATGCAGGACAGATCCCACCGCGAGCTGCGGGAACGACGCGCACTCGCGGTCGAGGCGATCTCGGAAATCACGCCGCTCGACTTCGTCAACGCAGGCGGGACGGGCGACCTGGAGCTGGTCACGAGCGAGCCCGCCGTCACGGAAGTCACCGCTGGGTCCGGCCTGTTCGCGCCCACCCTGTTCGACCGATACTCCCGGTTCACTCCGCAGGCCGCCGCGTTCTTCGCGCTGCCGGTCGTGCGCCGCCCCGGCCCCAGGACGGTGACCGTGCTCGGAGGCGGCTACGTCGCTTCCGGCGTCCCCGGCTGGGACCGAGCGCCCGCGCCGACCTTCCCCGCCGGGCTGCGGTACGACCGGGCCGAGGGTCCAGGAGAGGTACAGACGCCGTTGCACGGTGCCGCCGCGGAGCGACTCGCGCTCGGCACCCCCGTCTTCTTCCGCCACGCCAAGGCCGGTGAACTGTGCGAACGCTTCAACGAACTGCACCTGGTCCAGGACGGGAGCATCGTGGACGTCGTCCCGACCTACCGAGGAGAGGGCCGCTGCTTCCTCTGAGTTCGCCGCCCGAAGACTCGTCCCGACCCGTACAGGCCACCTGGGTCTGGTCGCGGCGCAGGTCCGCTTACGATGCGGAGGAGATCGAAGCCTGTCCGTTGACCGGGAGCCGAGCATGGATCTGCGGCAGATGGAGGTCGTCGTCGCGGTGGCGGACACGGGCGGCTTCACGGCCGCCGCGCGGCGGCTGCACGTGGTCCAGTCCGCCGTGTCCGGCACGGTTCGCGCCCTCGAACGCGAACTGGGCACGCCCTTGTTCGACCGCACCACGCACCGCGTCGCCCTCACCCCGGCCGGCGAGGCGTTCGTCCCCGCCGCGCGTGCGACACTCCGGGCCGCCGAACTGGCTCGGGATGCGGTCGACGCCGTACAGGGGCAGCTGCACGGACGGGTGACGGTCGGCACGATGCAGGGGGTGTGGGCGGGACTCCACCACGCCCTGGCCGCGCTGCGTGCGGAGCATCCGGGCGTGGTGGTGCGGCTGCGGCAGGCGGCCGTCGCCGACATCCGGCAGGCACTGCGCGAGGGCACGGTGGACCTGGCCGTGGTGGCTCTGGACCGCCAGCAGCAACGCGGGCTGACGACCCGTCTGCTGTCCCGCGAGGAGATGGTGCTGCTGGCTTCTCCTCGGCGCGTGCTCCCCGGCGGGATGCCGAAGGGCGAGGTCCGGCTCGCCGACGTCGCCCAGTTGCCGTGGGTGGACTTCACCCCCGGCTGGGCGATCCGCTACGCGGTCGACCGGGCCTTCCGGGCGGCGGGAGCCGAGCGCAGTACGACGTTCGAGGTGAACGACATCGTGGCCGCCGCTGAACTGGTCCGCAATGACCTGGGTGTCTGCATCGTTCCCCCCTCGATCGGGGACCGCTTCCCGGACCTGCTCCAGTACCGCTTCGACCGGCACGCGCCGCACTGGAAGGTCATGGTGGTCCGACCTCCCGGCGAGGCACCACCGGCGGTCGCCGCGCTGCTGCGGCACATCAACTGACCGGGCGCTGCTCAGCCGGCGACGGAGACGGTCTTGTGCTGGTCGGCGCGGCGCTCGGTGAGCCAGTACAGCAGCACCAGCAGCGGCAGGGCGGCGCCGAGGACGCTGACCGCGCCCCAGCCCCCGTCGCGGTAGGCGATCGAGCCGACCTGGGAGCCGAGGGCGCCGCCGAGGAAGAAGGTGGCGATGAAGGCCGAGTTGAGGCGGGCCCGGGCACCGGCGTCGAGCTGGTAGATGGTGTGCTGCCCGAGGATCAGCGTGGTCTGCACGGCCATGTCGATGAGGATCGCGGCCAGGGCGAGAGCCACGATGCTGTGCTGCGCGAAGCCCGCGACGGCGAAGGCCACGGCGGCGACGGCGAAGGCGAGGCCGGTCATGGGACGGGTGAGCCCGCGGTCGGCCCAGTGTCCGGCGAGCGGGGCAACGGCCGCACCGGCGGCACCGACGAGGGCGAAGAGGCCGACGCCGACGGGGGAGTAGTGGAAGCCCGGGCCGGTCAGTACGTAGGAGACGGTGGTCCAGAAGGCACTGAACGCGCCGAACATCGCCGCCTGGTAGAGGCCGCGACGCAGCAGCGCGGGGTGGGTGC
Source organism: Streptomyces sp. NPDC047081 (assembly GCF_040643775.1). Lineage (NCBI taxonomy): Bacteria > Bacillati > Actinomycetota > Actinomycetes > Kitasatosporales > Streptomycetaceae > Streptomyces > Streptomyces sp. NPDC047081. Next base: position 116,719 of record NZ_JBEYUY010000028.1, read on the forward strand.
GCACCAGCGTGACCGTGGAGCGCAGCACATGGTGGTACCGCATGGTCGTGGTGGGGGCCTGCCTGGGCAGCGCGAAGCGCAGGGCCACGGCCAGCAGGGCCATCATGACGGCGGAACCGAGGTAGACCACGCGCCAGCCGGCGACGTCGGAGACCAGGCTGCTGAGGGTGCGGGAGAGCAGGATGCCGGTCAGCAGGCCGCTCATCACCCGGCCGACGATCCGGCCACGGGCGTGGTCCGGGGCCAGACTCGCCGCGAACGGGACCAGGATCTGGGCGACCACCGACGTGCCACCGCTGATCAGGGAGGCGACCAGGAGCATCGGGAACCCGGTCGCCAGGCCGGCGGCCACCAGCGCGAGCGTGGTGACCGTCAGGAGAGCCGTGATCAGGCTTCGCTTCTCCAGCCGGTCGCCGAGCGGGACCAGAAAGAGCATGCCGATCACATAGCCGACCTGGGTGAGCGTGATGAGCAGGCCCGCGGTGGCCGTCGTGATGTGGAAGACGTCCCGCAGCGAGGACAGCAGGGGCTGCGCGTAGTAGAGGTTGGCGACGGTCATGCCGGAGGCCACGGCCAGCAGAGCGACCAGCCAGCCGGGGACGCCATCAGGGGCGGGCGCCCCGGTCGCGGCGTGCTGCGACCCACGCGGACCGGAGGAACGAAGCTCGGGTGACTGGGACATGGGACCTTCTTCGCAAAGGACGAGCCGGAACGGGTTCGCCGAAGAGACGTGACGGCGCTGGAGCGACTTCCTTGTTGCTCTCACCGGAATCAAGCACGCGTCGCCCTCCCCGGCTTCCCGCTTCTCTGCGATGGATCTGGATATCTGTTGTCTCGACTGCAGATGACCGTCGGACCGGCCGCGACCAACGCGTTGCGCCCTTTCCCGAGGTCCGCCTCCGTCCGAGCGCCCTGCCGGGAGCGGTGTTCAGCGCCGGGCTGCCACGGCGGCCGAGGCCGCGGCCAGGATGCGGTGCAGGACAGGGACCGGGATCGCCGGGTTGGTGACCGCGTCGTTTGCCGTTTGGCGGTCGTGCAACAGCTCGGCCAGGACACGGGCGGGCAGCCGCGGATTGCGCACCGCGGTGTCGCGGACGTAGTCCTGCGGGTCGTTCAGCAGCCGTACGGCGTCGGCCGGTGAGAGCCTGGGGTCCTGAGCCGCGCGGCGGCGCACTTCGGCTTCGGGATCCCGGGCCAGGCGTGCGACGTCGGCCGGTGTCGACTCCGGATCCTCCAGGGCCAGGCGGCGCATCCGCCCGCTGGGGTCGGCGGCGTGGCGCAGCAGGCCCGCACGCGGGAAGTTGGGGTGGTTGCGGGGCCGGCCGGGGTGGCTGAAGCTGCCGTCCCACCACCGCCAGACCTCCAGCAGCATGTCGGCCGGGGCGTCCTCGCACGATTCGGCGAGGAACAGGCGGACCACCCGGTCCTCGTCCCGCGCCAGGCGCGCCACGACATCCGGCGGCAGGTACCGGGCTCGGGCCACACTGCGGCGGACCAGCGGGTGGGACGACGCGGCGAGACGCCGCATCGCCTCGGCGTCGCCGTGCAGCTCCTCGACCCAGGACAAGGTGCGCGACATCGACGTCGGGTCGAAAGCGTGGCGCACCGCCCCACGTTGCTCCTCGGTGAGATCGGGTCGCAGGGCCACCGCGGAGCGGATGTCGTCCTGCGCGTCCTGCGCCAGTACGGCGACGCCGTGCGCGCCCAGGCCCGGGTTGGCGGCAAGCGTCCGACGCACATCCGCGTCACCGTTCCTGACCAGTTCCGCCTCCAACTCGGGCGTGAGGCGGCACCGTTCGAGCGCCTGCCGGGGGTCGGGCAGGGCGGCGAAAACGTCACGAGGCATGGGTACGTCGGTGTGGTGGGCGAGCAGCGCAGCCGTTCGCACCTCGTCATCGGAGTCGGCCAGCAGCCGCCGGCGCAGCGGCGCGGCGAGCTCCTCCCACCGGGCACAGGCCGCTGCCCGCACCCGGGGATCGGCATCGGCCGCGAGGCCAGGCAGGTGCCGTGCGGGCAGCCCCGGGAGTTCGGCGGCTCGCGCGCGGGACGGGCCGGCGAGGAGGTCGCCGTACAGGTCCTCGGGCAGTTCGGCGCCCCAGATGCGGGCGTGCTCCGCCCACAGCACGCGTCGATCCGGCGACGGCTCGGCACGGATCAGTCGTACCCACTGATCGGACGAAAGCTTGGGCCGAAACGTGTCGGCGGCCCTTGCCCGCACCTTCGGATCGGGGTGCGCCACGGCGGCATCGAGAACGGCGGGCCGGTCGCATCCGTGCAGGAAGCCGTCCACCACATCCAGCAGCCGGATCAGCAGTTCGTCCGTCGCGGCCGGGTTGAACCCGATCCCCTCCGCCCAGTGCAAAGGCCACGCGCGGGGGCCGGGTACCGCCGCCCACACGTTGGCCCGCTCGACGTCCGTCTCACGTCCGGCGGCCTCGGCGGTCTCCTCCAACCGCATTGGGAGTCGGTCGAAGGCCGTCACCCGAGGCCCGCCTGCGTCGGGCACCTCCGCCAGCAGCACCTGCCCGTCGAGGGAGAGCGCCACGAAGCCGGGGACACCGGTCAATTCCGGCACGCCGCTCCCGGTGTGCCGGACCCGGGTCCACCAGGCGTCGTTGCCGCCGATCCGATGCCGATGGACGGCCATGAGGAACTCGCCGTCGACATCGCGAAGACGCCGCCACCACGCGGCATCGAGCGCTTCCCGGACCACGCCGTGCGGCGCCGCGATCCCCCGTGCGATCCGCCAGCCGGCCTCGGGCGGGAACAGGCTGCCCGGGGGCACGTCCTCGACGACCGTGAGGCCGGCGCGGGCGAGTAGTTCGTGGAGTTTCTCCTGGCGCTGCACGCGATCATGATCTCCGCCGACCCGGCGGGGGACAAGGCCCTCAGCCCAGACCCTGCGTCCGGGAAGCGGCAGGGCCGTGGACAGCGCGGCCAGTGACGAGCAGGCCGGCGCCCTGGAGCGCCTCGCCTGAGCCGGTCCCGGGAGATCGGGTGAGTCAGTCGGGGCCGCTCCAGTCGAAGGGGAAGTGCTTGCTCGACTTGCCGGAGCGGTCCCAGGAGAAGCCGAACGCGTCCGCGCGGTCGACGGTGGCCCGGCCCCACGTGGCGACCTGGCCCGGCCCGACCTCGGCGCCCGGGGCGTTGTGGACCTGGACACGCGCGCCGTCCGGGGTGGTCGGGCCGGTGAGCGCCTCGGCGGACGCTGTGACCCGGCCGGGGATCTCGGCCCGCCAGGTGGCGAGGTCCTTGTCTATCTCGACGTGGATGGGCGCGACGTCCATACCGCGCATCTCGGGGTGGAACATCTCCCCGAACTGCGCCGGCCAGCCACCCGCCTCGCCGCCGAAGACGGCACCGAGCGCACCCCGCTGCTGCTCGTCGGCACGTTCGTCCAGGAAGACCGCGGCGAACGGGTCGCTGTGCTCGCCGGCCCACGGGTTGCCGGTGAAGGAGCCGAGCATCAGGACGTTGAGGCCGTCGAGCCGGACGTCCCCGTAGCTGCCCTCCCGGATGTGCCAGATCAGCACGCCTTCGCAGTCACCATAGGTCGGGGGCTGCGCGAACGTGCACGGGCAGGGGATGGCGCACTTGCACACATCGAACCAGTCGCCGGCCAGATGCCAGCGCGTGGCGGTGGTGGCCTGTTCTGTCATCTCGCTTTCCTCCTGCCGAGCCCCAGGAGCTCATCGGAGTGGCGAGACCGCGTGTGCCGAGCCCGGTCCCGGGATCGGGAAACGGCCTCTCTTCCAGCTTGCACCTCCCGTCCCCGGTGGGGAACCCGGTCACGCGCAAGAGATCACATGCCGTCCATCGAGGGCATCGAGTCCTGCAGTCCGGGAAGCAGCCAGTCCTGGAAGGGCGCGAGCACCGCCAGGACCAGGAATACGACGCCCACGGCACGGGCGAGCAGTGGGCCCCGGGACCACAGCTTCTCCACGAAGATCACCACGGCGAGCCCGGCCATCGCAGCCACGTTCATCACGCCCAGCGGCACGAGGACGACCATCAGCCCGGCGCAGCAGCCGACGCAGTAGGCGCCATGGTGGAGGCCCACCCGCAGATCGCGGGCCGGGCCACGGAAGCCGGAGTAGCGCACCAGGTGGCCCAGGGGGTCGCGGCAGTGCCGCAGGCACACGGACTTCAGGGGGCCCAGCTGGTAGAGGCCCGCGAGCAGGAAGGCGACCGAGCCGATCCAGCGGCCGGCCGTGGGGTGATCGTCCACGAGACGACCGGTGAGGGCCAGGGCGGCGTAGGCGAGCAGCCCGAACGCCATCCACACCAGCAGATATCCGGCGACGAACTCGACGGTACGGGCGGTCCGGGCCCAGCCGGAGGACTGCCGGCCGATGCCGCGTACCCAGGTGATCGCCACCGGCGCCATGGACGGCAGCATCATGGCCGCCATCATCGTCACCCACAGCACCAGGAACAGCGGCAGCGCCATCCCCATCGTGCCGGGCTCGACCCCCATGTCCCGGGCCTGGCCGATCGTCAGCACCCAGGCGGGGGCAGCGATCAGGACCACGAGGAACCAGGCGGCCGCGAGATCCCGCGTGGGCAGCAGACCCCCACCCGTTCCGGTCGGAGCGACCGACCGGCCGGCTACGAGAGCGGAACTCCGGCTGTGACGCATCGGCGTGTTCTCCTGCGGCTCCTTCCAGGAGAGCATTTCCCGGCCGCCGACGCGACCCGATGCGGCACCGGCTTCACGAAGGTCTCACCGCGTCCCCACGCCTGCCCGGGCAGCGGCGGCCCGACGAGCTCCACGCATTGCCTGTCGGGTGGCCCCACGGGCGCGGACCACGACAGCCACGGCGACCGTGTCCTGTCGCTACATGTCGTTGACGATCAGGGCCGTGCGGCCGTCGTGAACAGGTGCCGGCGGCCCAGGCGGCCCGCAGGGCCTTGTCGAGATCGAGCTATGGCCAACTCGGGACCGAAGGCCGTTAACCTGGCAGCATGATCGAAAATCTTCCGCCGTGTCCGAAGTGCTCGTGTGAGTACACCTACGAAATGAATGCCCTGGTGGTGTGCCCGGAGTGCGGGCACGAGTGGGCTCCCGCCGAGGCGGGCGCCGTGAGTGGGGACACGGCGGGGGAGCGGGTCGTCAGGGATGCCGTCGGCAATGTGCTCCAGGACGGCGACAGTGTGGTCGTCGTCAAGGCGCTCAAAGTCAAGGGCAGCCCCTCGGGCATCAAGGCCGGTACCAAGGTGCGCAACATCCGGCTGGTCGACGGCGTCGACGGGCACGACATCGACTGCAAGGTCGACGGCTTCGGGGCGATGCAGTTGAAGTCCGGCGTGGTCAAGAAGGCCTGATCCGGCCGGGGCCGTGCGCGGGGAATGCAGGGGTCGCCGTCTGATGCGGAATTGCAAAATTTAGCAATTGGTTAGATGCTGTGTTGGCTGTGCTCGCAGGTAGCCGCGGGCACAGCCTTTCGCGTCCGCCCCTGGGGTGGGGCTCGCAGGGAAGCCGAGGGGTCGTGTCCGTTCCGCTGTACCAGGCCAAGGCCGAGTTCTTCCGGATGCTGGGGCATCCCGTGCGGATACGGGTGCTGGAGCTGTTGCAGGGGGGACCGATGCCGGTCCGGGGCCTGCTCGCTGCCATCGAGGTGGAGCCCTCCGGCCTGTCGCAGCAGTTGGCGGTGCTACGTCGCTCCGGGCTGGTCACCTCGACGCGTGAAGGCTCGAGCGTCGTCTACGCGTTGGCGGGCGGGGATGTGGCCGACCTGATGAAGGCCGCCCGGCGGATCCTCACCGAGTTGCTGGCCGGGCGGAACGAGCTGCTGGCCGAGCTGCGGGAAGCCGAGGTGGCCGGACGATGACCTCGGTGTTCAGCGGAGCTTGGGGGCGGCTGGTGTCGCTGCTGCCCGGCCGTGATGACCTCGTCGACGTACGGCGCGACCCGCGACGGGATCTGCTGGCCGGTCTGACCGTGGCCGTCGTGGCGCTGCCGCTCGCGCTCGGCTTCGGGGTCTCTTCCGGGCTGGGCGCCGAGGCGGGCCTGGCGACCGCCGTGGTCGCGGGTGCCCTCGCCGCCCTGTTCGGCGGGTCCAACCTTCAGGTGTCCGGCCCCACCGGCGCGATGACCGTGGTCCTCGTCCCGATCGTGGGCCGGTACGGGCCGAACGGTGTGCTGACCGTCGGGCTGATGGCGGGGATCATGCTGGTCGCCCTGGCCGCGTTGCGGGCCGGGAAGTACATGCAGTACGTGCCCGCGCCGGTCGTCGAGGGCTTCACCCTCGGCATCGCCTGCGTGATCGGCCTGCAGCAGGTCCCCAACGCCCTCGGGGTGCCCAAGCCCGAGGGCGACAGGGTGCTCGTCGTCACCTGGAGGGCGGTCGAGGAGTTCGTGAAGGCCCCGAACTGGACCGCCATCGGCTTCTCGGTCTCGGTGGCCGCGGTCATGCTGGCCGGTGCCCGGTGGCGGCCCGCCGTCCCCTTCTCCCTCCTCGCGGTGATCGCGGCCACCGCCGTGGCACAGGCAGCGCACCTGGACGCGGCGACCCCGATCGGTGACCTGCCGGCCGGGCTGCCCGTGCCCTCCCTCGCCTTCCTCGACCTCGGTTCGCTCGGCACCCTCCTCGCACCGGCGGTCGCGGTCGCCGCGCTCGCCGCGCTGGAGTCCCTGCTGTCCGCGTCCGTCGCCGACGGCATGACGGTCGGCCAGAAACATGATCCGGACCGCGAGCTGTTCGGGCAGGGGTTGGCCAATATCGCCGCCCCGCTGTTCGGCGGCGTACCGGCGACCGGCGCGATCGCCCGTACCGCGGTCAATGTCCGCACGGGCGCGAACTCGCGGCTGGCCGCCCTCACGCACGCCGTGATCCTCGCCGTGATCGTCTTCGCGGCGGCCCCGCTCGTCTCGAAGATCCCGCTCGCAGCGCTGGCAGGCGTGCTGCTGGCCACCGCGATCCGCATGGTCGAGGTCGGCTCGCTGAAGGCGATGGCCAAGGCGACCCGCTCCGACGCGCTGATCCTTCTGCTCACCGCCGGCGCCACCCTGGCGCTGGACCTGGTCTACGCCGTGATCATCGGTCTGGTCGTGGCAGGCGCCCTCGCGCTGCGTGCCGTGGCCAAGCAGGCCCGCTTCGACCAGGTGCCGCTGGACCGGGGCGACCACAGTGCCGAGGAGCACGCGCTGCTGGCCGAGCACATCGTGGCGTACCGCATCGACGGGCCGCTGTTCTTCGCCGCCGCGCACCGGTTCCTGCTGGAGCTGACCGAGGTGGCCGACGTCCGGGTCGTGATCCTGCGCATGTCCCGGGTGTCGACCATGGACGCGACCGGCGCCCTGGTCCTCAAGGACGCGGTGGCCAAGCTCAACCGGCGCCGCATCGTGGTCATGGCCTCCGGCATACGGCCCGGCCAGCGCCAGGTCCTCGACTCGGTCGGGGCACTGGACCTGCTCCGTGCGGAGGGCCGGGAGTACGCCACCACACCGGAGGCGATCAAGGCCGCTCGGGACCATCTGGAAATGGCGGGTGTCCTGCCCGCCCTCCCCGCACCCAAGGGCCACGTCACCAGCGAGGAAACCCTCCGATGAGCACTACTCCGGCGAGCTTGCGCATGGTCGAGGTCTCCGGCGCGGAGGCCCTGTGGCTGCTGGAAGGCAGCAGCGTCGGACGGCTGGTGTTCCAGCAGCGGGAGCTGATCGTCGTACGGCCCGCCCGACACGTGTGGGAGTACGGCCGGCTGATCGTGCGCACCCCCGTCCAGGCGGCAGCGGTCCCGGCGACGGTGACGTACCACGTGGACGAGGTCCGCGCGGTGCCCGGCACCGGCTGGACGGTCACCGTCCACGGCCCCGCCGACGTCCTCAGCGACACGGCCGAGTCGGCCCACCACCGCCGTACGCTGTCCGGCTGGACGCACGGTCCGCACGACGCGATCTTGCGCATCCACCCTCAGACGGTCAGCGGTTTCCGCCTCGCCCGGGGCTCGGAGGGCTGATGCCGACACCGCTGGAGGTCCTGCCGTACCGGCACGTGCTCACCGTGCCCACGCAGCCGTCCGCCGTCCGCGTGGCCCGCGAGACGGCCGAACAGGTGCTGGTGGAGTGGGGGATCGGGCTGCGTCACCCTGCCGTCGACTCGGCGCTGCTGATCCTCGCCGAGCTGGTCACCAACAGCGTCCGGCACGCCGCCGTCCGCTCGCCGACGGTGACCGTGATCTACGCGGCGGGCGCGGACTGTCTGGCCTTCGCCGTCCACGACCGACACCCCTACCGGCCTGCGCTGTACGAGGCGGTCACCGGCACCGGCACCGGGACGGGCGGGCTGGGCACCGTCATGGAGCTCGTCCTCGGCCTGGGCGGCACCGCCACCGTACGAACCGACGCCGACGGCGAGGGCAAGAGCATCTGGATCACCCTGCCCCTGTGATCGGACAGCACCCCCGACAGGCCACCCGCACAAGGAAGGTCAGCTTCATGACCATCGACTGGCGTTACACCGTCGAGGAGAACCTCGGCGTCCTCTCCGTCGCCGGCTACCTCGGCCCCGACGCCGTTCGCCGCTTCACCGGCGCCATCGGCTGGGCTGTCGCCCGCGGCACCGGACCGGTCATCGTCGACCTCGCCGAACTGCGCAGTTGGTCCGCCGAGGGACAGTTGGCCATCATCGAGGCGGCGCGCCGGCTTTCCGCAGCGGGCCGCGGCCTTGAACTCGCGGCGATCCCCGCCGACGGCTCGCTCGTCCCGGCGGGAGACGGCCCGGTCATCCCGGTGCACGCCGACCTGCCCTCCGCGCTCGCCGCGCACCACGCGGAACACGGCGAACCGGTGCAGGGACGACACGAGTGGCGCACGACCGGGTGGGCCGGCGGAGAACAAGCCGGTCAGTAGCACAGTCACCGGCGCGCACGATCACCGTGGCAGTGCCCGTGCGCTCACCCGTACCGCACCCAGCTCGGCCCCTGGATCGCTTCACCCGCAGGCGAAGGCCCCGTCGCCGTCTCGGACGGGTACGAGGGCCGATGCGTCTTCGTCCGTGGCGATGGCCACGTCCTCGGCGAAGCCCATGGCGAGGAGCTGCCGACCGGAGGCTGCCGTGGCGACCGCGTGCGCGAGGTCGGCGGTGGCCTCGTAGACCGCCTTCGCGGCGGCGGCCTCCGTCGACAGCGGGCCCGCGCCCTGGGCGTGCAGGTCCGAGATGAGGGCTCCGGCACCGAGCAGGTCCTCCAGCGCCGGGCGCAGACTGCCGTCCGGCCAGTGCTCGCCGGCCGCGATCACGGCGACGGGGCGGCCGGGGGTGCCGTAGCCGTGGGAGATCAGCCAGCCGCCGACCGCGGTGATGTTGCGCAGGCTGGCGCTGACCAGGCGGACGCCCGGCGGCACGGCGGTGGAGATGGCGGCGCCGTTGGGGGAGGGGAGGACCAGGCGGGCGACGAACGGCGCCGCGCGAAGGTGGCACGGCGACAGGGACCAGGGGTTCTCGGGGCTGACGGCGGAGCGGTGGACGGCCAGCCGGGCGCCGGACTGGCGGGCATAGGCCGCGGCGGCCCGCTCGATCGCGCCCCGCTCGTCCGCGTCGGCGGGGTGCTGCGGCCACCAGAAGGGAAGGACACGGGTGCCCTTCTCCACGGCCACGCTCACGGACGTGGAGAACGACAGCACGTCGACGACGACCAGACAGTCCGCCTCCGTCGCGAGACGGTCGGCTCCGGCCGGCCCCCATTCGAAGCGGACACCTGCGCCGGATTGAGCCGTCCAGTCACTCATCGAGGTGTCATCTCCCGCGCAGTGAAGCTCAGCTGTGGTCGGCGTCCCGGGCGGGCTCGGCGGGTCGGGGGGACGCACCGCCGAAGGACAGCTTGAGGAGTCGGTCGTTGCCGCAGCGCGGGCATCCGCCCTGCGGGCCGACGGCGGTGGGACGGCACTTGAGACGGCAGGCCGGGCACTTCAACCAGGTGACGCCGACGCCACGCAGCGGGGTGATCCTCACGCAAACCTCCCTCACACAACCTCAGTAATTGCTAACCTTAGCAATTACTGAGGTCATCACCGCTGGATTCGACGGCTTCCCTTCTCTGCGCGGATTCGGTCTGGCCGGTGCCGCAGGCGAGGATGGCCGCATGTTGTTGACGAGTGGGTGGATGCGATGCGTCGAGGGCCGGCCGGTGGGGCCGTGCTGTTGTGCGGGGGAGGGGACGGCCAGGTGAGCACGCCGCTGTACCAATTGAAGGCCGAGTTCTTCAAGACCCTCGGTCACCCGGCCCGTATCCGCGTCCTGGAGCTGCTGAGCGAGCGCGAGCACGCGGTCTCCGAGATGCTGCCCGAGGTCGGGATCGAACCCGCCCACCTCTCCCAGCAACTCGCCGTACTGCGGCGGGCGAACCTGGTGGTGACCCGCAAGGAGGGCTCGACCGTGTACTACTCGCTCACGAGCCCCTACGTCGCCGAGTTGCTCAGGGTCGCCCGCACCATCCTCTCCGGCGTGCTGTCCGGCCAGGCCGAACTCCTCGCCGACCTCCAGGCCGCACAGCAGGAGGCGAAGCCGCCGTCGTAGCGGCGGTCGCCTTCACCGCGATTCACCGCCAGGGCAAAGCATCGAAAAAGGTGCCGTAACTCCGCCTGCGGGAGGGCCTGTTGGCCACCTGCGGACAGACCTCACCGTCTCAGGGAGGGTTCATGGGACTGCTGCGCAAGATCCGCGCCACCGGGCGGGTGGCCGAGCCGGCACCGCCGCGGCCCGCGGACGACACCCCGGCCCGGGCGCGGGAGTTGGGCGGGTCGGTGCAGGTGCGGTGCGTGGACGCCGGCTCCTGCAACGGCTGCGAGATCGAGATCGCGGCGGCCTTCAACCCGGTGTACGACGCCGAACGGTACGGCGCCCGGCTCGTGGCCTCGCCCCGGCACGCGGACGTGGCGCTGGTGACGGGGCCGGTGACACGGAACATGGCCGAGCCGCTGCGCCGTACGGTGGCCGCGATGGGCGAGCCGAAGCTGGTGGTCGCGGTCGGCGACTGTGCGATCAACTGTGGTGAGTTCGCGGGCGGGTACGGCGTCGAGGGCGCCGTCGCCGATGTCGTACCGGTGGATCTGGCCGTGCCCGGGTGCCCGCCGGAACCGGAGCAGATCGTGGCGGCCCTGCGGAGGGTGACCGGACGGTGAGCTGGATCCCGGCCGCCCTCGCGACGGCCACCGCACTGGCCGGCGCGGGCACGCTCGCCGGGTTCGGACTGCCGTACCGGCTGCGGGTACCGGTCGTCGGCGTGCTGACGGCTGGTGTGGGGGTGAGTGGCGGTGCGGCGGGTGTGGCTGCACTGGGCGGCAGCCGCTGGACGGCGGAGTTCGCCGGGCTGCTGCCGCTGGCCGGGACGCGTGTGGCGGTGGACGCGCTGGCGGGCCTGTTCATGGCGGTGGCCGGAGCCGTCGTCGCCGCGGTCGCGGTGTACGGCATCGGCTACGCGTCCGGCCATGGCCCGCACGGACTCGGCTCGCATACCGCGCAGGCGGTGCTGCCGCTGTTCGCGCTCACCCTGGTCCTCGTGCCGGTGGCGGCGTCGGTGTCCACCTTCCTGGTGCTGTGGGAGCTGATGGCGCTCGCTTCGCTGCTGCTGGTGCTGACCGAGCACCGGGAGCGGGCCTCGGTGCGGCAGGCGGGTGTCTGGTACGCCGTGATGACCCATCTCGGACTCGTACTGCTGCTGGCAGGGCTCGCGGTATTCGCCGGGCAGGCAGGCGGCGAGTCCTTCGCGGCCCTCCGGACGGGGGCGGACGGCATCTCTCCCGCCGTGCGCGGGCTGGTGTTCGTCCTGATCGCGGCCGGGTTCACGTCGAAGGCGGGCGCGGTCCCGTTGCACGCCTGGCTGCCGCGGGCACATCCCGAAGCACCCAGTCCCGTCTCGGCGTTGATGAGCGCCGCCATGGTCAACCTCGGCGTCTACGGTCTGGTCCGCGTCGGCTTCGACCTGTTGGGCGGCGGACCGGCCTGGTGGTGGCTGACGGTCCTCGCGCTGGGCGGGCTGTCCGCGGTGTACGGCATCCTGCAGGCGGCGATGGCCTCGGACCTGAAGCGACTGCTGGCCTACTCGACCAGCGAGAACATGGGGCTGGTCCTCATCGGCGTGGGAGCCTGCGGGCTGTTCACCGCCTACGGTGACCGGCCGCTGGCCGCGCTGGCCCTCGCGGCGGCTCTGCTGCATGTGGTCAACCACTCCGCGTTCAAGGCGCTGTTGTTCTGTGCGGCGGGCTCGGTGTTGCGGGCCACGGGTGAGCGGAACCTGGATCTGCTGGGCGGGCTGCGCGCCCGGATGCCGTTCACGGCCGGGCTGTTCGCGTTGGCGGCGCTTGGCGCGGTGGCGCTGCCGCCGGGCAACGGCTTCGTCAGCGAGTGGCTGCTGTTGCAGTCCCTCATCCACGGCCTTCAGGTACCGGGGGTGGCACCGGCGATCGTCCTGCCCGTCGCCGTGGCGCTGATCGCGCTGTCGGCGGGGCTCGCGGCGGCCGTCTTCGTCAAGGCACTCGGCGTGGGCTTCTTCGCCCGACCCCGCAGCGAAAGGGCCGCAGCGGCCAAGGAGGCGTCGCCGCTCATGCTCGCCGGGATGGGTCTGCTCGCGGCCCTGTGCGCGGCACTGGCGCTGGTGCCCGGGCTGCTGGGCGAAGGCCTGGACCGGGCGGTGGAGGCGGTCGCGCTGCCGGGCAGCGGTGCGGTGTCCGGGGGCGGGCTGCGGGTGCGGCTCGCCGACATTTCCGCGTCGCTGTCGCCGCTGTGGGTGGTGGCCGCCCTGACGGGCGCGCTGGCGCTCGCCGCCGGTCTGCCCCGGCTGTACGGCCGCAGGCGGCGCCGCAGGAACGCCCGGCTGTGGGACTGCGGCGGCGGGGCACCGACCCCACGCATGGCCTATACGGCGACCTCGTTCGCCGAGCCGCTGCAACGCGTCTTCGACGACGTCCTCGCCCCCGAACAGGACCTGAACGTCACCCCGGTACGCGAGTCGGCGTACCTGGTGGAGCGGGTGCGCTTCTCCCGGGCGGTGCCCGACCGGATCGAACACCGCCTGTACGAGCCGGTGCTGCGGGCGCTGGCCGGGACCGGACAGGCGGCCCGGCGCCTGGCGGGCGGCAGCGTGCACCTCTATCTCGGCTACGGCTTCGTCGGCCTCGTCGTGCTGCTGCTGGCGTTGGCGGTGGGCTGGTGATGAACGGGATCGGGTATGCGGCCGTCGCGGGCCAAGTGCTGGTGGTCGTCGTGGGGGCCCCGCTGCTGACCGGGTGGATGCGGCAGGTGCGGGCCCGGCTCGAAGGGCGGGCCGGCGCCGGGGTGCTGCAGCCGTGGCGCGATGCCCGCAAGCTGCTGCGCAAGGAACCGATCAGCCCCGTCGGAACCGGGCCCGCCTTCAGGACCGCCCCCGCGCTGCTCGTGGCCACCACGGCGGTCGCGACCGCGCTGGTGCCGCTGCTGTCGACCGACACCCCGGTCAGCTCGCACGCGGACCTGATCGTGGTGGTGGCGCTGATCGCGCTGGGCACGATGGCCCTCGCGCTCGCCGGCCTGGACACCGGCACGGCGTTCGGCGGGATGGGTGCCTCCCGGGAGATGACGGTGGCCGCCCTGGTGGAGCCGACCATCCTGCTGTCGGTGTTCGCCCTGTCGATACCGGCCGGGACGACCAACCTCCCGGCCATCGTCTCCGGCGCGGTCCACGAACCCGGCCGCCTCGCCTCCCCGGCGGGCCTGCTGGCCACGGCCGCACTGGCGGTGGCGGTGCTGGCGGAGACCGGACGGATCCCGGTGGACAACCCCTCCACCCACCTCGAACTCACCATGATCCACGAGGCGATGGTGCTGGAGTACGCCGGCCCCGACCTGGCGCTGATCGAACTCGGCGCCCAGATGCGGCTCACCCTGCTCCTCGGCCTGTTGTCCTCGCTGTTCGTGCCGTGGGGCATCGCCACCGGCGTCTCCGGGGCCGCGCTGGCCGTGGCCCTGGTGGCGTTCGCGGCGAAGCTCGTGCTGCTGGGCGCGGTCCTGGCGGCGGCCGAGGTGTTCTGGGCCAAGGTGCGCCTGTTCAAGGTGCCCGAACTGCTCGCCGGGTCCTTCCTGCTGGCCCTGCTCGCGGTGACGTCCTCGTACTTCCTGAGTGGAGCGTCATGAGCGACGGTCTGTTCACCCAGCTCCTGGACCTGGCCTGCGGCGGCTTCCTGCTCGCCGCGGTGATCGTGCTGTGGCGGCGCGAACTGGCCGCGATCGTCCGGGTCTTCGCTCTCCAGGGCCTCGCGCTCGCCGCGATCGCCGTGCTCCTCGGCGCGCACGAGCAGCGCTGGGACCTGGTCGGCGTGGGCCTGGGCATCGGCATCCTGCGCGCCGGCGTGTTGCCGTACCTGATCCGCCGGGCCCTGGCCGCGCTCGCGCCCGGGCGCGCCTACAGCGCGGAGGTGCGTGAGGCCCAGCCGCTGGTGAACGTCGCCGCCTCGCTGCTGACCGCCGCCGCACTCACCCTGCTCGCCTATGCGGTGGCCCGCCCGCTGGTCGAGCTGAACCCGACGCCGGCGACACGGGCGCTGCCCGTCGGCCTGGCCGTCGTCCTCATCGGCTTCTTCGTACTGGTCACCCGCAGGCGCGCGCCGGCCCAGGTGGTCGGTTTCCTGCTGCTGGACAACGGCATCACCGCCACCGCCTTCCTCGCCACCTCCGGCGTGCCGCTGATCGTCGAACTCGGCGTCTCCTTCGACGTGCTGCTCGCGGTGCTGGTGCTGCAGATCCTCACCACCCGGATGCGGGAGGCGTTCGGCACCACCGACATCGACGACCTGCGGGAGCTGCACGACTGATGAACGCGATGTCGACCGCCGCGATCCTGACCGCGCCCGCCGTCATGCCGCTCGCGGTCGCGGTCGCGTACGCGACGGCCGAGCTGCGCACGCGCAGGCCCGTTCTGGCCGAAGCACCCGTTGCGGCGCGGCCGTCGGGCTCGGTCCTGGTGGCGGAGGCTCCCGCGCCAGAGGCACCCTCCGGGCGGTATACGGCGGCCTGGGCCGGGCTCGTCTCGCCCGCCCTGATCCTGCTGTGTGGCGGCCTGCTGGCACCCGGTGTCCTCGACGACGGCCCGCGTACGGCGTACTCCGGGCTGCTGCGAGCCGACGCCCTGACCGTGTGGATGCTGCTGGTCATCGGCGCGGTCGCGCTGATCGCCTGCGCGTCGAGCCCCGCCTACCTGGCGGGCGAGCGGGCCGCCGGACCGGCCGTGCGGCGCTACCAGTGCCTCGTGCACGCCTTCCTCGCCTGCATGTGCCTGGCGGTGGTGACGGCCAACCTCGGGGTGCTGTGGGTCGCGATCGAGGCCACCACCATCGTCACCGCCTTCCTGGTCGGCCACCGCCGCACCCGCAACTCGGTGGAGGCCGCATGGAAGTACGTGGTGATCTGCTCGGCCGGGATCGCGCTCGCCTTCCTCGGCACGGTGCTGATCTACTACGCGGCCCGGCAGGCCGGCATCGCCGAGGCGTGGGCGCTGGACTGGCCCACCCTCGTCGCCCGCGCCGACCGTCTCGACCCGGCGGTCACCCGGCTCGGCATCGGCCTGGTGATCCTCGGCTTCGGCGCCAAGGCCGGCCTCGTACCCCTGCACGCCTGGCTGCCGGACGCGCACAGCCAGGCTCCGGCGCCGGTCTCGGCGCTGATGTCCGGGGTGTTGCTGTCCGTCGCCTTCAGCGCCGTCCTGCGCTACCGGGTCATCGCCGACGCCGCCCTCGGTCCCGGCTTCACCCGCGCCCTGCTTGTCGCCGTCGCCCTGCTCACCCTCGCCCTCGCGGCGGGTCTGCTGCTCGCCCAGCGCGACTACAAGCGGATGCTCGCCTACTCGTCCATGGAGCACATGAGCCTGATCGCGCTGGCCGCGGCGATCGGCAGCCCGCTCGCCCTGTCCGCCGCCCTGCTGCACATCGCCGGACACGGGCTCGCCAAGTCCGTGGCCTTCTGCGCCTCCGGCGGCATCCTGCAGCTGACGGGCACTAGCCGGATCGGACGGGTGCGCGGACTGATCGCCCACGTGCCCCGGCTGGGCGGGGCGTTCGGGCTGGCGGTGGTGGCGCTGCTCGGCTTCCCGCCGTTCAGCCTCTTCGCCTCCGAACTCGGCATCGCCCGCGCCGGCTTCGCCGCCGGAGGCGGCTTGGGCTGGGCCACGGCGGCGGCCCTGCTGCTGGTCCTGGTGGCCTTCGCCGCGCTCACGGCCCGCACCGCCCGGATGCTGCTGGGACCGAGCACACCGGCAGGGGAAAGCCCGTCCACCGGGTGGCCCCTGGTCCTGGGCCTGGCCGCCTGCGCCGCCCTGGGCGTCGGCCTCGGCCCGCTGACCGACCTGCTGCACACCGCCACCCAGACGATCGGAAGCCGGTGACCTGATGCGCAAGAGCTACCAGAGCAGCGCTGTCACCCTGCCCCAGCACGCCGAGCAACTCCTCTCACAGGGCCACCGGCTCGCCTTGGTCGCCGCACACCTCGACGAGGCCGGGCCCCGCGTGGTCTACCTGTTCACCTCCGGCCCTCCCGACATGCGGGTGGAGCTGAACATCCGCCTCGACCCCGACCGTCCGGATGTGCCCACGCTGGCCCATCTCTCCTTCGCGGCGGGCCGGTTCGAGCGGGAGATGCACGACCTGTATGGCATCGTCCCGCTCGACCACCCGTTGCCCCGCCGTCTCGTACGGCACTTCCACTGGCCACGCGGCTGGTACCCGATGCGGCCCGACGCCGGACCCCCGCCGGCCTTCGGCGAACAGGAGGGCCCGTACCCCTTCCTGGAGGTGGAGGGCGACGGCGTGTACGAGATCCCGGTCGGCCCGGTGCACGCCGGCCTGATCGAACCGGGCCATTTCCGTTTCTCCGTCGTCGGCGAGACCATCCTCAAACTCAAGGCCCGCCTGTGGTTCGTCCACAAAGGCATCGAGAAACTCTTCGAGGGCCGCTCCATCGCCGCCGGACTCCCGCTCGCCGAACGCATCAGCGGAGACACCGCCGTCGGCCACGCCCTGGCCTACTGTCTGGCCGTCGAGGAAGCCACCGGTACCGAAGTCCCGCAACAGGCCCAACAAGCCAGGGCGTTGCTCCTCGAACTGGAGCGCATCCACAACCACGTGGCCGACCTCGGCATGCTCTGCAACGACGTCGGCCACTCCGTCCTCAACGCCCACGCCCAGCGGGTGCGCGAACAACTCCTGCGCCTCAACCAGCAGATCACCGGCCACCGCCTCCTGCGCGGCGGCGTCGTCCCCGGCGGAGCCGCCCTGCACACCCTGCCCGACCCGGCCGGACTGAAGGCGATCGGCGCCGACATCCACGAGATCACCGACCTCGCCCTCGGCCACTCCACCGTCCGCGACCGCTTCACCGGCACCGCCATCCTGCACACGCCCGCCGCCCGCGAGATCGGCTGCCTCGGCTACGTCGCCCGTGCCAGCGGCATCGCCGACGACGCGCGAGTGGCGCACCCCTTCACCACATACGGTGAGCGCCTCACCGTGCCCGTGCACGACAGCGGCGACGTCCTGGCCCGCTTCCTGGTCCGCGCCGAGGAGATCGACACCTCCCTCGCGCTGGCCGCGCACTTCGCCGAACAACTCAGCGCACCCGCGGCCGTACTGGCACCCACACCCCCACCCGGCACCGGCCCCCGAACGGGTGTGGGCCTGGTGGAAGGCTGGCGCGGCACCATCGCCACCCGCATCGAACTCGCCCCCGACGGCACCCTGGCCCGGGTCAAGCCGGTCGACCCGTCCTTCTTCAACTGGCCCGCCCTGCCGGTCGCGTTGGCGGACACGATCGTCCCGGACTTCCCGCTGACCAACAAGAGCTTCAACCTGTCGTACGCCGGCAACGACCTGTAGACCGCCCGAAAGCACCAGGGCCTTCTCAGGGTCGCCCTTCTCAAAACCGACTGACCGGGACTCTCAGTGCTCATTGGTCCGAACGCCGACCGGCTTTACGACTTCATTGCGATCTCGAGAGGTTCCGCGGGGTCCCGTTTCCGTACTCCTGTTCGCGCGAGTTCCGAAATCGGACAGGAGAGACGGTGCTCGTTTCACGGAAGGCGGCGGGAACGCTCTTCGTGGGTGGCGCGCTCGCCGTCACCCTCGGGTCGATCCTGTACCCCACCATGCTCGGATTCCAGAAGGTCGACAGCGCACCCGAGCGGGTCATCGCCGCTCCGGATACCGGCCAGTTGACGGAAGCGGACCGGGATTTCGTGGTCAAGGTGCGCGCGGCCGGACTGTGGGAGTACCCCGTGGGCCGGTTGGCATCGAAGAAGGGCGCAACAAAGGCGGTCAAGATCGCTGGGGAACATCTGACCACCGGAGACGCCGCGTTGGACGCCTCCTGTCGCAAAACGGCCGGCCAGTTGGGCATCACCCTGCCCAACCAGCCGTCGCCGCAACAACAGGGCTTCGTATCCCGGTTGACTGCGGACAGCGGCAAGCAGTTCGGCGCCGACATGGCCACCACCGTGCGCGCGGCAGACGGCCAGTTGCTCGCCACGATCGCGAGCGTCCGCAGCACCACCCGCAACTTGCTGGTCCGCGCCCTCGCCGACCAGGCGAACGACACCATCCTGGATCACATCACGGTCGTGGAGAAGACCGGCCTGGTCGACTTCGACCAGGCCCTCTTCCAGGAAACCGCCCAGCCCACGCTTCCGGCCCGGGACGTGACCCCGCCGCCGCCGGTCGCGGGCCAGTCGCAGGTCGTCCTCACCCCGCCGACCAGCAGCACGCCCTCACCGAGTCCGACCGTCGGGTGAGGATGCGGGCCGAGCCGCGGGTATGCCGACCAGACCGTCGGAGCCGACCCAGGCCTCCCACCTCCCGCCAGAGTCACGCGTCGCGTGACCACGTGCGCGGGTGGTTACGCACCGCCGGACCAGAGAGGTCCGCCACGCGTCGTCGACGGTCCGATCTGACGAAGCTCCCACCGTGACTTCCCCGGCAGGGCGTGCCAGAGGCCTGCGTTCCCGCCGAGGGCCACCGCCCGCCGCCCTGCCGTCCCGAAGCCCCTGTTCACCCAGGGGAGGAGTAACTGCTGGTAGCGGACGATGTCCAGTGGATCGGTGACCTGGTGGGTACGGCCCGTCACCATGACGCTCCAGCCGGTGCGGGTGACCGGTCGAGCTGGTCGGCCTCGTAGACCACCACCTCGGTGGCGATGGTGTTGCCCAGCAGCGCGGATCCGGTGTGGTTGCGGATGACGATGCGGCCGCCGTCGACGAGCTGGTTGGCGAGCCGGACGGGGGGCAGCGCCTGCTCGGTGGAGGCCGCAAGCCGCATCTGCGTGGTGCCCAGCAGGTTCAGGGCCTCCTCTCGGCCGGGCCCGGCCTTCCGCCCGGGCGATCGGGATCCGATGGCTTCGGGGTCATGCCGGTCGGCCGCCCCGTGCCATACGGCCGGCTCCCTCGGGCCACAGCACGTCGACGTCCACGCCGTGGTCGCGGGCGAACGTGACGAGATGGGCCGTGCTGTCCCGGCCGTCGGCGGGGGAGCCGTCCCACACCGCCAGCAGGCGGGCGCATGAGCGCAGCAGGCTCTGGTCCGCGCCCAGGCAGGCGGCGGGGTCGGACGGGTCGTACTCCAGCAGCCGTACCTGCTCGGAGAGCAGCAGCAGTTCCCCGGCGGCCCTGCGATCGTAGGGCTCCAGAACTTCGGGCACGCCGTTGCGCGAAGGCAGGGTGGTCACCAGCGCGAGTCCCGCGGCGCGAGCGGCCCTGCCGAAGGCGACCGGCAGTCCCTGCCCGGCCCGCACCAGCCCCGCTCTGCCAGCCCGCGCGAACTCGGCCAGCCGCCAGTAGAACTCCTCCTCCAGCATCGCCAGCGTGGGCGCGGTGAGATCAGGGTGTCCCACAACAGCGATCACTTCAGACGGTTCCTCTCCCCGCGCCGACGTCCGGCAGGTTCTGCAGGTTCTGGTCGATCGTCTTCCCCGGCCCCGAGCGCGGGGTCACTTGTGCGCGTGCTCGCCCAGGTAGAACAGCAGCCACACGAACCCGGCGAACAGGTGCGTGCCGAAGATGTAGAAGCCGGCCCTGATGGCGACCCCGCGCTCGATCCGCCACTCCCTGTCCCTGGTTTCCTTGATCTTCCCATCGGGCCGCTTGCCGGCGGGCTCCTCGGGCCCCTCGTCACTCACAGCACTGCCTCCTTGCTTTCCGCGTGATGTCCATGTCCGATGTCCGCGCCTCTACGACGGAAGGGTGAACCGTACGAGGACGACCTTGCCGTCATGATCGACAGCGGGTTCCGCGCTGACGTCACCGTCGTAGTCGGCGGCCAGCTCGGCCACCATCCGCAGCCCCGCCCCCGCCCCTGCCCCCACGCCCGCCTCGCTGAGATCCGGCAGCCGCGGCTCGGCGTCCGCGACGCTGACGACCAGCTGCCCGGCCGCGACCGTTATCCCCACGTCCATCACCGGCGACCCAGGCGCATGCCGCAGCACGTTCACCACGAGCTCGCTGACCACGAGCAGTACCGCGTCCGCGAACGCGGAGCCCGGTGCGACACCGGCGGCGAGCAGCTGCTCGGCCACCGCCTCCCGGGCCCGGCGCACCGCCTCGGGCCCCGGCCGGAACGACGCGATGTGCCGCCGCACGGGTGGCGGTACATGCTCGATGGCCGCGGCCGGCCGGTGGCGTCGCCACGGCGGCCGGAACCCCCCGATACCGCTCATCGCACCGGCTCCGCCGCGCGCAGCTCGTCCAGCAGGTCCTGCCGGCCGGTCAGCAGGGTCGTAAGGATCCGTCGCGCGGCGGCGAGCAGCTCTGCCACGTCGCCGCCGGCCAGTTCGTAGACGACCGTCGACCCGGTGCGGGTGGCGGTGACGATCCCGGAGCGGCGCAGCACCGCCAGTTGCTGCGACAGGTTCGACGGCTCGACCTCGATCGCCGCCAGCAGGTCGCGCACCGGCTTCGGGCCGTCCTGCAGCAGCTCCAGCACCCGGATGCGCACCGGGTGGCCCAGCATCCGAAAGAACTCGGCCTTCGCCTCGTACAGCGGAACCGGCATCCCCATCACCCCTCGTCCGCGCCGACATCGATGCCGTGCCGTCGTGCCACTCGCAGCGCGTCGTCCAGCTCGTCCTCTGCCACGGCCACCTCGTAGGCGTCCTCGGCCTCCAGGGCCGCCGACAGTGCGGTACGCGCGGCACGTACCCGCTCCAGTACGGCCTCGGTGAAACCGCCCACCGAGGACCACCTCCCTACGACCTGACCGACACAGCAACTAGCGAATTGAAGAACTCTTCAAGTCTAGTGGACAGGCCTCCGCCCAACCTCCCCGGCCGGCGCTGGGCCACACCACGCGGCGCCGTGCGACCCGCGGCGCCTGAAACCGATGGTGAGGCCGCTCGTGATGGCCCACCGCTGGAGTGCCGAAGCGGTCAAGGCGGCGATCGCCGACGCGCC
Source organism: Streptomyces sp. NPDC047081 (assembly GCF_040643775.1). Taxonomy (NCBI): domain Bacteria; kingdom Bacillati; phylum Actinomycetota; class Actinomycetes; order Kitasatosporales; family Streptomycetaceae; genus Streptomyces; species Streptomyces sp. NPDC047081. Next base: position 138,112 of record NZ_JBEYUY010000028.1, read on the forward strand.
GGCCTTCGATGTCGCCGACCGGCCGCCCCGGACGGGCTTCCAAGTGCCCTTCACAGGGCGGTCGTTGGAGGAGATCCAGCGGTGCCTGAACCAGCAGCGGCGCCTCAATGTCAAGAAGGCGGAGACCGCCGAGCGCGACCGGTTCATTCCCCGCACGCTGATCCCGGCCCGCGACGTTCGGCATCCGGATACCAGTCGCCGTGTGGGCCTCAGCCACCTCTCGGGCGGGGGACAAGCGGTGGGGCTGGGCGCGCCGAGGACCGCCAACGTGGTCTCACGACCGGTTCCGGCAGGAACGCGGCCATCCGGGCATGTGCCTCGCCGGGGTCAGCTCCATGAAGTGGACCGGGTTCGCCGAGGGCCGCGCCGATCGCCTCTGTCTGCTGCCGGCGTGTGACGGCCGTCGGCCCGTTCAGCTCGTAGACACGGCCCATATGTTCGTCCTTGCGCAGAGCCGTGGCCGCGACCCCGCGATGTCCGCCGGATCGATCGCCGGGATCCTTACGTCACCGAACGGCGCGGCCACCGTCCGCTCTGCGCGTACCGACTGTGCCCAGGCGAAGGCGTTGGACGCGAAGCCGCCGGGCCGCAGAATCGTCCGGCCCAGGTCCGACTCGCGTACCGCGTCCTCGATCGCCCGCATGACGCTCCCGTGCGAGGGCGACTCGGACCTGGTCACCACGCCCTGCGAGGAGTGCAGCACCACCCCCCCGGACCTCGGCAGCCCTGGTTGCCTCCAGGATCGCTCGCGGATCGAGCCCGCCGTAGCGTCTGCCGGATCCCTCTCGGCAGGTCCGTCGGGGCTTTCCCCTCGACACCGCTGTCACTCGCGGACCCCACTCCACCTCGCGGGCATCTCCGCGAGGCTCCGCGCGAACATGGCCGCGTCCGACCTACGGTCACGGATCCCACACCGTCCCCGACAGGCGCGTGGATGCTGTGACGGCTCGGCAGGCCCGATTGCGCGCGGACGACGTGCTGCCCAGGCTCGAACCGTCAGGAAACACCAGACAAGGGGGAACACCCATGAGGCGAACTACCCGCCGGACGGCCGTCGCACGGTTAGGGGCCGCTGCCATCGCCGCCTTCGCCGGCGTGGCCATCACCGGCGCTCCGGCACACGCAGCTCCCGGGGACACCACGTGCACGTCCGTCACCTTCTACTACGACGTCAACAATCGCGTCAGCGGCGTCACAGCGGCCACCATGGAGTTCACCGTCACCAAATGCGAGGACGCGGGCGGCCTGGCGAGCGGGACGACGACGAGCCTGAACGGCACGACCACAACGGCCGGCGACTTCCTCTTCGGGGCGAGCGTGCCCCCGGGATCGTCCGTAGCCAGCACAGCCTCCCCCGGCTGGTACGAGATCCATCAGAACGCAGATCTGAAGACCTGCCTGGCGACAAAGTGGTCCCCCTTCTGCTTCCACAACGAACTCCGCTTCTCCACCGGACTGCTGCCACACGGAGAGATCGACGCGGCCACGTCGTCGGAGACGAGCGACTGGGAACTCGTACGCACTCGCTGAGCGACCTTCAGAACGAGCGCAGAACGAGCTGGGCACACGGATCGTGCGCCCAGCTCCTGCGTGCGCGGATTCCCTACTCGTCTGCGCCACCGCACCAGGGGGTTTGCCTCGTCATCGGTGGGCTACGCGGTGGATGGACGTGCGGCCGACGCGGCACGCTGCCGCGGGGCGGCCTGCCCATCGCCGAGGACTCCTCGCTGTGCCCCGTCCGGACATGAGGCTTCCTGGCGTATGCCGTACGACGTCACCGGACCCGGAAGCGTACGATCACCGCCTTGCCGCCGCTGCGGGTCAGTTCGCGAGGTCGGCCTTGCCGAACAGGACGGCGTAGCCGGAGGGCAACTGGCTGAGGACCTGGTTCAGTTCGCCGCCGCTGACCGCTTCGGCGACCGTGGTCAGCACCGCGCTGGCGTCCCACTCGGCGGTGCGCGGCCGGGCGCCGACACGCGCGGCGACCCTGCGGTAGAACTCCTCGATCCCGAAGCTATCGGCCTGTTCCCGCTTGGCGCCGGCCAGCGTCGGGCCGAGAGGTCCGGGCAGCTGGGAGGCGAGGTCGTCGACCTCACCGGGGCTGATCCGCTGCGCCAGCACCCCCAGCACGGCTTCCGTGACGTGCGCGGCCTCGTCCTGGTCGGCGTATTCACCGAGCCACGGACGCGGGCGAGGAACTCGTGGTACTGCATCGGTACCCAGATCACGGTCGTTCGAGCACACGCGGTCCGCCGGGCCGATCCGACAAGATCCCGGCGGAGCAGAGTCCCTCCATGACCCCCGGCGTCATGGGTTGTGTGGGCTCGGGGCTCGTGGGTACCGCGGACAGGACGCGGGACGCGGGACCCGTGGGCGCCACGCGTCCGCTTCCGACCCGCGACCTGTCCGTATCCGTGTCTCCGCATCGGGAGGCGACGATGACTTCGACGCTCGGCAGCGGTCCGCTGGGGCCGGGCGGTGGCGAGTCCGGTTCCGGGCCGCCGTCCGAGGACTGGTGGTACGTGGAGGAGCGGCCCCGGCGCATGCGGGCGGTGCTGGCCGGCCGGACCGTGCTCGACAGCCGGCGCGGCAAGGTGCTGTACCGGCGCGGTGAGCCGCCGCGCCACTGGTTCCCGCTGGCCGACGTGCACACCGACCTGCTCATCCCGGCCGACGGTGACCGCACCGACGAGGGCCCCGCGAACTGGAGCGTGGTCGTGGACGGCCGCACCGCGCCGGAGGCGGTCACCGGCCCGCCCGGCAAACACTCCGACGCACCGCCGCTCGACGACCACGTGACGATCGACTTCGGCGCGATGGACCGCTGGTTCGAGGAGGACGAGCCGCTCTACGCCGGTCCGCGCGACCCGTATCACCGCGTGGACGTGCGCGCGTCCTCACGCCATGTCCTCGTGACGCACAAGGACATCACGGTGGCCGAGACCCACCGTCCGAAGCTGCTGTTCGAGACCGGCCTGCCGGTGCGCTGCTACGTGCCCTTCGCCGACGTGGACCTCGGCCTGCTGGAGCCGAGTGGGACCGTCAGCGAGTGCCCGTACAAGGGCGACGGGCAGCACTGGCACCTGGTCGCCGGCGGTACCCGCGTATCGGACGCGGCCTGGAGCCTGCCGCACCCGATGCCGGAGGCCCTGCCCGCCACCGAGCACATCTGCTTCTACGGCGACAAGGTCCACGTCGAGGTCGACGGCGAACGGGTCCACTGACCGACAGCTGCCGCCGAGGCCCGATGGAGCCCCGGCCCTGCTCGGGGAGGCACACGACGATGACGCGCATGCTCGTCGACGGCGACGACCTGGTCGTACGGCTGTCCTGGTGGCAGAAGGCGGCGGCACGCCGCCGTGACGTGCGCGTGCCGCTGGCGGCGGTTCGCCGGGTGACCGCCGAACCGGACTGGTGGCGGGCCCTGCGCGGCCACCACGAGCAGGGCGTCTGCGTCCCCGGCGCGCTGTGTCTCGGCAGGCGCGCCCACCAGGCTGGGAACGACTTCGTCGCGGTACGGCCGGGCAGGCCGACGGTGTGCGTCGAACTGGCGGCGCCCGCCCCCTTCCGGCTTCTCGCCGTCTCCGTGCGGAACGACGAGGAGGGCAGGTCGATGGCGGAGAAGGTCGGCCGGAGCGCGCCGAACACCGACACCTCCACGCCCTGGCGACAGCCGCTGCCCGTGCCCGGGGAATCGGCCGGGACGCCTGCCCTCAAGAGGGCTGACGGATGAACGACGGTGGTTCAGCGGGGCTGCGAAGGCATCGCGCCACGCGGGGCGAAGGACGCAGGGAGGAACCATGACGCGCGCCCACGGCACTCTGGCCCAGCGGCCTCATCGCCGACCACCTCGTGGACGGCCGGATGGAACCCGGCCACGAGATCGGGCTGCGGATCGACCAGACGCTCACCCAGGACGCGACCGGCACACTGGTGATGCAGGAGCTGGAGGCGCGAGATCGGCCGTTTCCTCACCGGCGTCGGCAACACCGGACGGACGTGGGGAGCTCGGGAGTCTTTCACCCCCATTCGAATCGCAGCGCCTCACGGCGCAAACCGGATTTCGAGCACATTCCGGGAGCGGCAGCCGGTCCGGAACCTCCACATCACCGCGGTGAAATAGCGGCGGAGGTCAGGAATCGGCCCCGATGCCCCAGCGGCAGGTGCGGCTCGATCAACTCCTACTCTGCATCGGTCGGATCGCCACGCGTCACGTGACCGGTCTGCAGCCGCCGACACCCTCCCGGCGGAACGACCGTTCCGGTCATCCGCTCCGCAGGCCGGCGGCCTCTCAGGTCAGCGGCAGCTTTTCGGTCATGCGGAGTTGGTCGATCACGCTCGCCAGTTGTGCCTCGATGGCCGCGTCGGCGGCGTCGGGATCGCCGACGGTGACGGCGTCGATGATGGACAGCAGCTGAGGCAGTGACTCCTGCGGGCGACCGGAGCGCATCGCCAGCCGGAACTGGAAGCGCACCATCTGTACGTTGAGTCGCTCCAGTTGGCGTTTGGCGATCGCCTGGCCGCTGAATTCGATGACGAGGTCGTGCAGTTTGCGGTTGAGCGCCGAGTACGCATGGAAGTCCTCCTCGGCGACCGCAGCTCGTAGTTGCGTGCCGAGTTCGGTCAATTCGGCGCGTTGCGCTTCATTCGCATGCTCGGCCGCTTTGCGCGCGCACACACGCTCCAGCGCGGAGCGGCACTCGGTGATCTGGATGGCCTCCTCGATCGAGACGACCCTGACGCTGGCGCCGCGGTTGGGCACCAGCTCCACCAGGTCCTCGGAGGCGAGGTCGAAGAGGGCTTCGCGTACGGAGCTACGGGTCACTCCCAGCCGGTCGGCCAGGTCCTGCACGATGAGGCGCTGTCCCGGCAGGAGGTCGCCGGTCCGCAGGGCCTGCCGGATGTACGTGCTGACGTGAAGCCGCGCGGCCGCGCCTTTGATGTGCGTGCTGGTCACCTGCTGCTGGTCCCTCTCTCCTGGATCCGCACGCCGGGATCCGCGCGCAGATCGCCGACACGGTCGAGGAGCCTATCACCGGCGATATTTTCAGCGAACATTTGGCAATTCTGCTCGGACGGTCACGGTGACGGTGAGGGGAGGTCCGAGCGCCCGTCCGAGGCCCGGACGGCAGCCGCAGCCGTCCGACCTGCACAGTTGGCCACCCCGACCCTCGGCGTCGACCTGCCTCGTAGATCTTCGAAAAGATTGCTGAAAATATTGTCGGCAAAGTGATTGACCGTGTCTTCGATGCGCGGTTAGCGTCCCGTTTCGTGCGTAGCCCGAAGCGTTGCGGACGCGACAGCACAGCTCAGCGAAGGAGACCCCGCCTTGATCATCGATTGCCACGGCCACTACACGACCGCGCCCCCGGCGCTGGGGGAGTGGCGCGAGCGCCAGGTCCGGGCTCTCTCTGGCGGTGGTGAGGCGCCGCGGCCGGCGGACCTGCGGATCGGCGACGAGGAGATCCGGGAAAGCATCGAGGCCAACCAGCTGAGCCAGATGGACCAGCGCGGCATCGACGTGACGGTCTTCTCCCCGCGCGCTTCGTTCATGGCACACCACATCGGCGACTTCGCCGTCTCGGCGGACTGGGCCCGGGTCTGCAACGACCTGTGCGCCCGTGTCGCCGAGTTGTTCCCCACCCGGTTCGCCCCCGCGGCCATGCTGCCGCAGTCAACCGGCGTCGACCCGGCGACCTGCGTCCCCGAGCTGATCCGCGCGGTCGAGGAGCTCGGCGCCGTCGCGGTCAACCTCAACCCCGATCCCTCCGGCGGCCACTGGACCGCGCCGCCGCTGACCGATCGCAGCTGGTATCCGCTCTACGAGAAGATCGTCGAACTCGAGGTGCCGGTGATGGTGCACGTGAGCACCAGTGAGAACAGCGCGTTCCACACCACCGGTGCGCACTACCTCAACGCGGACACCACCGCTGTCATGCAGCTGATCCAGGGAGACCTGTTCGCCGACTTCCCCACCCTGCGCCTGGTCGTCCCGCACGGCGGCGGTGCGGTGCCCTACCACTGGGGACGCTTCCGCGGCCTGGCCCAGGCGCTCGGCAAGCCGGAACCGACCGAGCATCTGCTGAACAACGTCTTCTTCGACACCTGTGTCTACCACCAGCCCGGCATCGACCTGCTGCTCAAGGTGATGCCCCACACCAACGTCCTGTTCGCCTCCGAGATGATCGGCGCGGTGCGGGGCGTCGACCCGGCCACCGGTCACCACTTCGACGACACCCGCCGTTACGTCGAGGCGGCAGGCCTCCCTCCCGCGCATCTCGCGGCGATCGAGGAGGGCAACGCCCGCACCGTCTATCCCCGGCTGGACGCCCGCCTGCGCAAGGCAGGCCTGTGACCGCCGGGTCGGCAGTACGCCAGAGAGGAAGCACCATGCAGGAACTGGGCGTCGTCCATACCAAGATCGAACGTGCCGAACCCGGTGCGGTGGCCCGTCTGTCCCGGCTGGGCGTGGCGACCGTGCACGAGGCGATGGGCCGGCTCGGCCTGATGCGTCCGTACATCCGCCCCGTCTATCCCGGCGCCCGTCTGTGCGGTACGGCGGTGACGGTGCTCCTGCAGCCCGGCGACAACTGGATGCTCCACGTAGCCGTCGAACAGGTCCGGCCCGGCGACGTCGTGGTCGCCGCCTGCACCACCGAGTGCGAGGACGGCTTCTTCGGCGAACTGCTGGCCACCTCGCTGCGGGCCCGTGGCGCGCTCGGCCTGGTGATCGACGGCGGTTGCCGTGACGTCGCCGAGCTGGAGCGGCTCGGCTTCCCCGTGTTCAGCAGGGCCGTCCACGCCAAGGGCACGGTCAAGGCGACGCCCGGCTCGGTCAACGTCCCGGTGGTGTGCGCGAACGTCCTCGTCGATCCCGGTGACGTGGTGCTCGCGGACGCCGACGGCGTGGTCGTCGTACCGGCCGAAAAGGCTGCCGACACCGCCCGGGCCGGTGAACTCCGTGAGGCCAAGGAGGAGGACAGGCGCCGGCGGCTGGCCGCCGGTGAACTCGGCCTGGACATCTACCGCATGCGCGACGAACTGCAGTCCCGTGGCCTGCGTTACGTCGACTGAAAGGACATGACACCTCGATGCTCGTGATCGACAACCACACCCACGTCATCTCGGCCGACACCGAGCGCTATCCGCTCGCCCCGATCGGCGGGCGCCAGTCGGAGTGGTCGCAGGCCCGCCCGGTGGACATCGACGGTCTGCTGCGCGCGCTGGACGACGCCGGGATCGCCAAAGCCGTGGTGGTGCAGGCCTCGACGGTGTACGGCCACGACAACCGCTACGTCGTCGAGGCGGTGCGGGCCCACCCCGACCGGTTCATCGGCGTCTACTCGATCGATGCCCTGGCGCCGGACGCCGTCGAGCGCATCCGGTACTGGCAGGCCGAGGGCCTGTCCGGATTCCGGCTGTTCACCACGGGTACCACGATGCCGGGTCAGGCGGACTGGCTGGGCCACGAGGATTCGTATCCCGCCTGGGCCCATGCCGAGGAACACGACATACCGGTGTGCCTGCAGATGACGATGCAAGGACTGCCCGCGCTCCGTGAACTGCTGAAACGATTTCCCGGGGTACGGGTGCTGCTCGACCACTGCGCCCGCCCCGACCTGTCCGACGGCCGGCCCTACCGCAACGCCGAGGACCTGTTCGCCATGGCCGCCTTCCCCGGCGTCCACCTCAAACTGACCCACCGGGCGCTGGAGGCAGCGGACAAGGGCTCATCCGTCCCCGCCGAGTTCGTGGCCGACCTGGTCGCGGCGTACGGGGCGAATCGCGTCGCGTGGGGCTCCAACTTCCCCGCGGCCGAGGGCACACCGGCCGACCTCCTGGCCCAGGCACGCAAGGCGGCCTCGGGACTGGCGCGGGCCGACCAGGAACTGATCTTCGGCGGAACGAGCGCCGCGTTCTACACCCCCGCCGAGCGAGCGGGAGGACCCCGTGGCTGAACTCCCCGTACTACGCACCGTCTTGGGCGACCATCCGCACACGGCACCGCTGAAGAACGGCTTCCTCGTCGGCACCCGGGTGCGCCTGGACTTCGTTCCCGTCTCGCCCATCCACCAGGCGTTCGCGCCGATGGTGCGGGACGAGGCCTACGACCTCTGCGAGCTGGCCATAGTGACCGCGCTGCAGGCCATCGCGTACGGCCGTCCCGTGGTGCTGCTGCCCGCCGTGGTCGCCGCCCGGTTCCAGCGCCGCTGTCTCATCGCGCACGCGTCGCGGCCCGTACGACCGGAGGATCTCAAGGGCAAGCGCATCGGTGTGCGGTCGTTCACGCAGACCACCGGGATGTGGGTGCGCGCCCATCTCGCGGAGGACTACGGCCTCGCGGCGGAGGACATCCAGTGGACCACCCACGACGCCGCGCACGTGGCCGAATTCACCGATCCGGCGTTCGTCACCCACGATCCGCGCGCCGCGCATCTACTTGACATGCTGCGCGAGGGGCGCATCGACGCGGCCGTCCTTGGCAACGACCTGCCCGACAGCGACGAGTTCGTCCCCGTCGTCCCCGACGCCGCCGCCCGCGACGAACAGTGGTGGCGCCGGCACCACTTCATGCCGATCAACCACATGGTGGCCGTGGCCGCTTCGACATGCCGCGAGAACCCCTCCGCCGTCCGTGAGAGCTACGCGTTGCTGCGGCGCGCGGATGCCTCCGTGCAGAGCCCCGACGGCACGCCCCATCCCACACTCTTCGGCTTCGAACGTCTGTGGGGCCCGGTCGAATCGGTCATCGACGCCTGCCTCGCCCAGCAGTTGCTGCCTCGTCGGCTCACCCCGAACGAGGTCTTCGGCCCGGCAAAGGAGGTGCTCGGAAGCGACGCGGACTGACGCCCAGATCCCTCAACCTCCCTGTCGGTACCGGACATTCAACGGAGAAACCGGAAACGATGAGCGATACACATCCCACGGATGCCCCCACCAGAACGGGCACCTCCGAGCAGGACACACAACAGCGCCCGCCGTTCTACCGCGACCTGGCCGTCCAGGTCCTCGCCGGAGTCGCGCTGGGCGTCCTCGTGGGCGCGCTGGCGCCTTCGGTGGGACAGCATGTGCAGTTCCTCGGCGACATCTTCATCCACCTGATCCAGATGGTCGTCGGCCTGATCATCTTCTGCACGGTGACGCACGGCATCGCCAGCGTGCGCGATCTGGGCAAGGTCGGCCGGATCGCGATCCGGTCGCTGGTGTACTTCGAGGTCATCACCACGATCGCGCTCGTGATCGGGCTCGTCGTGGTCAACGTGCTCAAGCCGGGCTCCGGTATGCACATCGACCCGTCGCACCTGCACGCCGATCCGTCCGCCACCGCGCCGGCGAAGTCGGAGGGCTTCGACGACTTCCTGGTCGGTCTGGTGCCGACCTCCGCGGTGCAGGCCTTCGCCGAGAGCAGCATCCTCCAGATTCTGGTCTTCTCCGTGCTGTTCGCCTGCGGGCTGGCTTCCGTGGGCGAGAAGGCGCAGCCGGTCCTCGACGTGGTCGCGACGGTGCAACAGGCGCTCTTCTGGATCATCCGCAAGGTGATGCGTGTCGCTCCGCTGGCGGCGTTCGGCGCCATCGGCTACACCGTGTCCGAGTACGGCCTGAGCGCCCTGCTCTCACTGGGCCGGCTCGTGGCGGTGTTCTATCTGATCGTCGTGCTGTTCTTCGCGCTGGTCCTGTGGCCGGTCTCGCGCTACGCGGGGGTGAGCCTGCTGAAGCTGCTGCGCTACTTCCGCGCGGAGCTGGTGCTGGTGCTCGGCACCAGTTCCTCGGAGAGTGTGTTCCCCCAGCTGACAGCCAAGTTGAAGAACCTGGGCGTGGACGAACCGGTGGTGGGCCTGGTGCTGCCCACGGCCTACAGCTTCAACCACGACGGTACCTGCCTGTACTTCGCCGCGGTGAGCGTCTTCCTTGGTCAGGCCACCGGAACGGACCTGAGCTGGTCGGCTCAGCTCGGCCTGCTGCTCGTGCTGCTGCTGACCTCCAAGGGAGGCGCCGGAGTGTCCGGTTCCGCCATCGCCGTACTGGCCCTGACGCTCAGCGCGACCCACACGATCCCCGTCAGCAGCATTGCCCTGGTCCTCGGGGTGCACAGCATCCTCTCGGCCGCCTTCGTGTTCACCAACATCGCCGGAAACTGCGTCGCCACGCTCGTCGTCGGCAAATGGGAGAAGGCGATCGACCGCGACCGACTGCGCACGCAACTCGACGCCGGCTACCAGGCCGCGTAGCGGTCCCGGCAGAACGCTCGCAGCCCACCCGGCACCCCGCGCCCACCGTCGCCATCACGGCAACAAGCCTACTGATCAAGCCAGTTGAGCCACTTTCTAAGTCAGTCGCTTGACTTACGCTGGAGGTCAAGAGAGGGTGCCTTGGCCAACACCGCATCACGGTCAATACCGTCGCTCCGTACGGCACCACGCCCGAGGACCCCGAGTGTGACGTCGGCGCGGGTAGCCGTTGGCATCCCAACGGCTTGTCCGCCTCGGCTCATGGCAACGCGTGCAGAGGAGGCGCACTCGGTCAGCCGCCGCACCCTCCGGACCGCCGGACCGCCCGTCCCGGCGAGGTCGCGGCGCGCCGGTGTACCTCGCCTCGGACGCCGCCGCTTTCGAGGAAAGGCAGGACATGACATGGACGACTTCGTACGACGGTACGGTCCGGTGGCCGTGGTCACCGGGGCCTCCTCGGGGATAGGCCGTTCGTTCGCCGTCCAACTGGCCGAGCGTGGCCTCGACGTGGTGATCGTCGCCCGGCGCGGCGATCGACTGCGCGAACTCGCCGCCACGCTGCGGGACGCTCACGGCGTCACCATCACCGTACTGTCGACCGACCTGGCGCATCCGGCGGCGCCCGCGGACATCCTCGAAGCGGTGGCTCCGCTGGATGTGGGCCTGCTCGTCAGCAACGCGGGGTTCGGAGTGAAGGGGCCCTTCGACGAGGTGAACGCCGGGACGCTGGCGTCGATGCTCGCGGTCAACTGCCATGCGCCGACGCAACTTGCACACGGCCTCGTCCCGCGGCTCAAGCAGCGGGGACGTGGTGGTGTGATCTTCACCAGCTCGGTCGAAGGTTTCCTGGGATGCCCCTATTCGGCGGGCTACTCGGCCACCAAGGCCTACATGAACGCGCTAGGGGAGGCCTTGTGGACGGAACTCGGGCCGCACGGTGTCGACGTGCTGACTCTCTGCCCGGGAGCGACCGACACCGAGGCGCCGCGTCTGCAGGGCATCGACCCCACGACTCTGCAGGATCTGATGTCACCCGACGATGTCGTCCGCTCCGCACTGGAAGCGCTGCGGAGCGGCCCAACGCACGTCCCCAGCGCGCACTACCGGGAACTCTTCGACACCCTGCTCTCGATGCCGCGCCGTGAGGCACTCACCGCGATGGCACAGGCGATCGGGACGTGAGGAGTGGGTGGGCGACCACCACCAACTCCTCCCGCGCGACACCCGCCAGGCGGCCCTGCTCGCCCAGTTCCCCAGTTCGCCTTCGAGCCACCGTCGGCCCCCGAGACGGCCCGCCCGCATGACCTCGGGCCGACGGGAGGAGGCGCCGACCAGGCGGTCAACTGCGGCCTGCCACCTCGCCATTGGCCGATGACGGCCTCGTTGTCCCAGACCAGCGTACGGGGCACCGCCACCAGCCGCTACAGCAGCTGCCACTGTCCGGCCAGCAGGTCCGCGGCCTGACGGGTCGGCAGCATCCATGCGCACAGCCGGCGGGAACCACAGGTCGCACAGCACCAACTCACCCGGCCGGTACTCGGTCGGGAGACCGGATCCGGCAGCACGAACAGCGGCCGCAGCACAGCCACCCGGTCCCGCAGCACCCGGATCGACCGTCTCCAGCCGATCCGCTCGGCGATCACCGACGCCGGCATCTGCGGCCACCGCCGCGGTAGTTCGCGGATCTGGTGCTCCACCGCATCCACGATCGACCCCTTCGGAGTGCGGACGTACTTCGGCGGCCCAGCCAAGGCCAGCGCCGGCCGCACCGTGCGGTCGATCGCCCGGATCGGCATCCCCTCCTGCGATCCATTTGCCGCTACCGGGTCAGTATTGGAGCTCCGTCGTCAGCAAGGAGCCCTGGCTGCGCATGGCGCTGCAGGAGAGGTGGAAAGCCTTGCAGCCCGGTAGCCTCAGCCCCCCTGGCGTGGTCCGGTCGGACTCGTATGTGCATTCGCTCTCAAGGGCGCAAGAGCTGCGGGTGTGTTCGGCGGGTGTTCTGAAGTCGGCGCGGGGTCTCGACAACGCGTGAGCGGCTACGGATCGCCGCGCAGGTAGCGGGTGACCATGGCCACGAGTTCGCCCTCGAATGTCTCGACCGGGATCGTCCTCGGGTCAGCCATGAGCTTGTGCGTGTTCGTCTCCACTGTGAACACGATCAGCTCGGCCGCGGTGTCGAGATCTCGCACGCGTACATCCGGGTGCCGGGCGAGGAGGTCTCGGACCTGAGCGACGCGTTTGCGTCCGTGCCGGTCGATCGTGTCGAGCAGTTCCTGCGAGAGCGGCGCCTCCTCGATCATGATCCGCAGCAGCTGCGGATCGTCGCGGTGGTTGGCGATCGCATCGCGGACCAAGACCCGCGCTGTCGCCTCCAGGCTCCCGGCGGACAGATCGAGCTGTTCGGCCCCCGTCCACGTTCCACGGTCGATGTGCCGCACCATCAGCTCGGCGAGGATGGCGTCCTTGTTCGGGAAGTACTGATACAGCGAGCCGATGGAGATGCGGGCGCGTTCGGCGATGCGGTTGGTGGTGCCGGCCGCGTAGCCGTGCTCGGTGAAAACCTGAGCAGCGGCGGTGAGGATGCGCTCACGGGTGAGCTCGGCGCGCACCTGGCGAGGCTTGCGACGTGGCTGAAGACGGCGATCGGCCGACGGCATCCGGGGAGCCTCCTCAGGGCGTGAAAAGCGAGTAGCCAAAGAGCTGAGCTATTACTCACAATAGTGCCATGACCTGCGAAAACAAGGCCACTCCCGATGTGGTGGAGCTTGGCGTACCCAAAGGTGGACCAGCCTGAGGCGCGCACGATGATCACGCTGGAGGTGACGGCCGCGACCGGCGCCCGGTCCGGCGAGGCGTCCGCCGGCGTCCGCGTCGACTGGTTCAGCCGCGACGACGAAGACGTGCGGCCCGGCGCCGTGGCGCTGGACGCCGTGTGCCGCGGCACTGCCGACAGGTGGCTTCTCCGCGTGGGTCACGGGTGAGTCATGGCCGGCCACGACGGTGCGGCGGCATCTGGTCAACGACCGTGGCGTACCCAAGCGGGACATCTTGGTCTTCGGCTACTGGCTCCTGGGCCGGTCGGCCCCGCCTGAGAGGAATCCTTGTGCAGCATGCAAACCAGCCGAGCACCCCACGCCGGCTGACAACGGTGGACGAGGTCGAGACGACCGTCGGCCGCCCGGCGCCGATGGTCATGCTCAAGCAGATCAGCGCCCTCGACGAGGGCTGCCGGACCGTCCTCGCCCAGTGTCCGATCGCGGCCTTCGGCTACCGGGACGCCGACCACACCAGCAGGACGACCTTCATCGGCGGCACGCGGGGGTTCGCACGCGTCCACTCGCCCACACGGATCTCGTTCTCCATGCCCGGGTCCGCCGACCCGCACGGTCCGGTCTCGTTCTTCTTCCTGCTGCCGGGCGTCGGGGAGATCCTGCGCGTCAACGGTTCGGTGGCCGCGCGCAAGGGCGCGCAGACAGCCATCGACATCGAGGAGGCGTACGTGCACTGCGCACAGGCCGTCCTCCGGTCCCGCCTGTGGCAGCCACCCGCCCCGGCCGGGCCGGCCGCCGAGATCGCGGGTGACGGGCCCTTGCGCGGAACTGGCGTCGCCGAGTTTCTGGCCGCGGCGCCGTTCCTCGCCCTGTCCACGTGGGACTCGTCCGGTGGGAGCGACACAAGTCCGCGCGGGGACCGGCAGTCGGTGGCGCGGATCCTGGACAGCCGCACGCTCGTCATCCCGGATCGCAAAGGCAACAAACGCGCCGACACGCTCCACAACCTGCTGCAGGACGACCGGCTCTCCTTCGCCGCGCTCGTTCCGGGGCGCAGCGATGTGCTGCATGTCCGCGGCCGCGGCACGATCACCGACGATCCCGCGCTGCTGGAGACGATGGCGCTACGCGGGATGCCCCCGCACCTGGCGCTGCTCATCGACGTCGAGCACGCCGAGGTGACCGGTAACGACGCCGTGGCCCGCGCACGGCGGTGGACCCCCGGCGCGCACCTCGACCGCGGCACGGTCCCGGACCTGATAGCGCTGGCGGGACAACACCTCGCCGCCGGTTCGGCCAACACCGACGGCGGTCCCCCCGCGTTCCTGCTGAAGGCCGCCGGGGCAATCCCCGGGGTGAACCGCTTGTTGCGGCTCGTGGGGGACCGCGCCTACCGCTCCGGGCTGAGGAAAGAGGGCTACGAGGACGTCGAGCCCGGCGCAGGCGGGCGGCGCCGTGCCTTCCTGCGCCGACGACGTCCTGCCGACGGCGCAGAGACCAAGGAGCTTCTTCGGGCGGTGCGTGTCGCCGAGGTGCGCAGAGAGACACCGAGCACGGTCACCCTCGTACTGGAGGACGCCGACGAGAAACCGGGATCCTTCGACTTCCGGCCCGGCCAGTTCTTCACGGTCGTCGCCGACATCGACGGACGCCAGGTGCGGCGGGCCTACTCCGCGTCGTCGACGCCCGGGTCGTCCAGGCTGGAGGTGACCGTCAAGCACGTCGAGGGCGGCCGATTCTCCACCCATGTGCACCGGAGCCTGCGAGCCGGGGACCGTCTCGCGGTGCGCGGCCCGTCGGGGTCCTTCCACACCGGGCCGCAGCCCGCGGACGAGATCGTGCTCGTCGCGGCGGGCAGCGGCGTGACCCCGATGATGAGCATGATCCGCACACGGCTCGCCGTCCGGCCGGACCGCGGCCGGATCGCCCTGCTCTACAGCAGCCGCAGCGCCGAGGAGGTCATCTTCGCCGACGAGCTGACCAGGCTGGCGAAGGACCATCCGGGCCGGCTCTCGGTCACCCACGTCCTGACCCGCCGGGACGGGAGGCTCGACGCGGACGGCGTACGTCGTTGGGTCACCGGCCTGTCCCCGGCCCCGGACGCCCACTACTACACCTGCGGTCCCGAACCGCTGATGAACACCGTCCAGGGCGTCCTGGCCGGGCTCGGAGTCCCGGACGAGCTGGTGCACCACGAGCGCTTCACCAGCGCAGCGGACACCGGGACCACGGCGACCGTGCCGCAGGAGATGACCGTCGAGGACAACGGGCAGCCCGTCGGCATGGTGGTGGTCGAGCCCGGCCGGACACTGCTCGACGCCGGACTTGCCGCAGGACTGCCGATGCCGTACTCCTGCACGGTCGGGAATTGCGGCGACTGCATGGTGCGGCTGCGCAGCGGAGAAGTCACGCAGAACGAGCCGAACTGCCTCACGCCACAACAGAAGGCCGACGGCTATGTCCTGACATGCGTGGGCTGCCCCCTGTCGAAGGTCACCCTCGACATCGCGGACCCGTGACGTGGGCGCTGTGCAGGGGACTGGGCGGTGGCCAGTTCCATCGCCAGGGGAGGCCGTCCGGCTGGCCACACAGGGCGGTGACCGCGCCCCGGTCGGCGTCGGTGACCTCGAAATCCGGGCGGATTGCGGCGGCGCGCTCCCGCAGCAGCGCCAGAGGACGGGGCGGGCGCCAGGCCCACGATTCCCACGGCCGTCGCGACGGCGTCCGCAACGCCGACGGGATCCCTGACCGCGGCCGGATCCACCAGCACATCCCGTCGGGAACTTCTTGCGGGCCGCGGCCACCGCTTCCAGCGCGGGCCGCGTCTTGCCGATGCCACCGTCGATCCGAACGGGCGTCAGTGGATCGGTCGTCATCCGATTCCTCCGTGGATCACCTCAGTCGGTGCGCGAGCGGTGGCTGGCGGGCCCGGTCGGGCCGAGGCGCAGGACGTCGAGCGCGGTGAGCGCCACGTGCAGTTCGGTGCGTTGCTCGCCGGATTCGAGGTCGCGGTCGAGGATGCGCTCGATGGTGCGAAGGCGCTGGTAGACGGTCTCGCGGGACAGTCCGCCGGAGCGGGCGGCGACCGTCTTGTTTCCCGCCGCGTCCAGGTAGTGGCGCAAGGTGGTCAGCAGGTCGGTGCCGTGGCGGGCGTCGTGGTCGACGAGCCGGCCCAGCTTCCGTTCGGCGTAGTCCTGGATCCGGGTGTCCTCGCGGAGCGCGTAGAGCAGGCTGCGCAGACCGATGTCCGAGCGCTGGTGATAGGAGCGTCCGGGTGGCAGGGCCCGGCCCGGCTCGGTGGCCTCGGCCACCCGGGCCGCCTCGCGGAAAGAGCGGGCCACACCCGCGAGATCCGGGACTTCGCCTCCGACGCTCACCGTCGTTCCCGGTGCCAGGCCGAGCACGGTGCGGCTGAGCCGCTCGACCGCGCCGCGCCACGGCTGGGCGGTCCGCAGGGACAGCAGGATGCCGAGGCGGGTGGGGCCGAGCCGGCCGACGAGGGCTTGTGTTCCCTTCGTGCGGAGGCCCGCGGAGAGAAGGGTCTCCGTCTCGGCCGTCTCGCCCTCGTCGGGGACGTCCGCCAGCAGGGCGACGTAGTGGACGTCCCTGGTGGGGAGGCCGAGCGCGGAGACCCGGGCGTCGGCTTCGGCGGGGGAGCGGTGCCGCTGTTCGAGGAGATCACACAGGACGTCCCGGTGCGCCGTGCGTTCCCAGGGCGTCGAATGGGTGAGGCGGGCGATGGTGAGGGCCATCGCGGCTCTCTCCAGGACGGTGACATCCTCGGGTGCGAACGGGGCGGAGGCCGTACGACCGGGCGGGCCCGGTGCGCGGGGAGTGGCCGGACCGGGGGCTGTCGGGAGCATGGCCACCCTGCCCCAGCGTTCGCCCTGGTATGCCACGGGTGCCACCAGCCAACCCTCCGGTCCGGACACCGCAGTGCGGTCGACGGCACCGGTTGCCCGAGAGCGCTGTTCCCAGTCGGCCAGCGCCACCCCGACCGTGCTGCCGGACGGCTCGCAGACGAGGGCCTGGTGGACCAGGTTCTCCAGTACGACGGTGCGGCCGCTCATCTCGGCGGCGGCGCGCAGGACGTCCTCCGGTCCGGCGCCGCGCAGGGTGAGCGCCGTGAACGCCTCGTGGACGCGCTGGGTCCGCCGCATCGCCTCGGCCTGGTTGCCGAGGAGGAGCGCGTGGACGACCTGGGTGACTTCCAGGAAATTGACGTCCCTGGCCAGGGTCACAAGGGGCAGGCCACGGTTGTCGCAGGCGTGGACGAGAGTGTCCGGCGGGCGGTGGTAGCGGCGCACCAGCTCGATGACGAGGGCTGCCGCGCCGACCTCGGCGAGCTCGTCGACGTAACGGCGCACGGCGGCCGGCTCCTCGGGCAGCGGCATGCCGGTGGTCAGGACGAGTTCGCCGCCCTTGAGGAAGGAGGCGGGGTCGGTCAGTTCGGTGATGTGGACCCACCGGACGGGGCGCTCCAGCCCGGCCGCACCGGTGACGACCTCGGGCTGTCCGGCGGCCAGCACGGGAAGCGCCAGGACGTCGGCCACGGTGAGCGGACGGCCGACGGGAGCCGTGCCGGGACGTGTCTTGGCGCCGCTCGGTGTCGTCGGCTCGCTCATGGTGCCCTCCAAGGGGGTGCCCCGGACCGCGGCGCCGCCGGGACACGGGGGAGTGCCCGGACACTCTGACAAGCGCCGCTGACCTGTGCAAGAGCCCGCGGACGGCGGCCCCGGGGCGGACCGGCGGGGATCGGGCCCGGGTGCGGTTGACACAACGTCCGGATTCCCCGGTCCGCCCGGACAGATCGCGCGTTGGTGCCCCGCGTGCCCGCGGAGATGCTCACGGAGACCGGAGCAGACCGAGCAACCGCCGGGAGACGACCATGACCGCACTGTCGCCGCACCTCCGCCAGGCCACCCCCGTGGTGGCGGTCCGGGGCGAGGGCGTCCACCTCTACGGCGAGGACGGCCGCCGCTACCTCGACTTCACCGCCGGCATCGGCGTCACCAGCACCGGGCACTGCCATCCCAGGGTGGTGGAGGCCGCCCGGGAGCAGGTCGGCACGCTCGTCCACGGTCAGTACACGACGGTCATGCACCAGCCGCTGAAGCGGCTTGTCGACAAGCTCGGCGAGGTGCTGCCGCCCGGCCTGGACAGTCTGTTCTTCACCAACTCCGGCAGTGAGGCCGTCGAGGCTGCCCTGCGGCTGGCCCGCCAGGCCACCGGCCGGCCCAACGTCGTTGTCTGCCACGGCGGTTTCCACGGCCGTACCGTCGCCGCCGCCTCCATGACGACCTCCGGGATCCGCTTCCGGTCCGGCTTCTCGCCGCTGATGAGCGGCGTCGTCGTCACCCCCTTCCCGACGGCCTTCCGCTACGGCTGGGACGAGGACGCCGCCACCCGCTTCGCCCTCCAGGAACTCGACTACACCCTCCAGACCATCTCTGCGCCCGCCGACACCGCCGCGATCGTCGTCGAACCGGTCCTCGGCGAGGGCGGTTACGTCCCCGCCACCCGCGCCTTCCTGGAAGGCCTGCGCGAACGGGCCGACCGGCACGGCTTCCTGCTCGTCCTCGACGAGGTGCAGACCGGCGTCGGCCGCACCGGCCGCTTCTGGGGCCACGACCACTTCGGCGTCACCCCGGACATCCTCGTCACCGCCAAGGGCCTGGCCAGCGGCTTCCCGCTGTCCGGCATCGCGGCATCCGAGGAGTTGATGAGCAAGGCGTGGCCGGGCTCGCAGGGCGGTACGTACGGCGCCAACGCCGTGGCCTGCGCGGCGGCCTGCGCCACCCTGGACGTCGTACGGGACGAGAAGCTCGTCGAGAACGCCGAGGCGATGGGCGCCCGGCTGCGGGAAGGCCTGGAAGCGGTGGCGGAGCGGACACCCGCCATCGGGGACGTCCGCGGCCTCGGGCTCATGCTGGCCAGCGAGTTCGTCACCGAGGACGGCGATCCGGACCCGGCGACGGCGGCCCGTGTGCAGCGCGCCGCCGTCGACGAGGGGCTGCTTCTGCTGCTGTGCGGGGCCTGGAACCAGGTCGTGCGGATGATCCCGGCGCTGGTGATCGACGAGGCGGGCGTGGACGCGGGCCTCGCCGCCTGGGCAGCCGCGGTCGAGGCCGGTACGTCGGACGCGTCCCGGCGATGACGGATCCCACCGCGGCGCTGGTCGCACGCCTCGCCGAGACCGCTCCCGGTCTGCGCGTGGAGACCGGCCCGGGCGCCACCGGACCCTACGCCTACGACGCCTCCAACTACCGGGTCCCGCCCCGCGCGGTGGTCTTCCCACGCGGCGCCGACGACGTCGTCGCGGTGCTGTGCGCCTGCCAGGACACAGGTGTCCCGGTCACCGCGCGCGGCGGCGGCACCAGCATGGCGGGCAACGCGGTCGGGCCGGGCGTCGTCCTGGATTTCTCCCGCCACCTGAACCGGATCCTGGACCTCGACCCGGTGGCCCGCACCGCACGGGTCGAGGCGGGAGTGGTCCTGGACGCGTTGCGTGACGCCGCCGCCCCGCACGGGCTCACCTTCGGACCCGACCCCTCCTCGCACAGCCGTTGCACCCTGGGCGGGATGATCGGCAACGACGCCTGCGGCAACCGCTCGGTACGGCACGGGCGTACCAGCGGCCATGTCGAGGCTCTGGAGCTCGTGACGGCCGACGGGGTGCGGGCCGTCGCCGACCGGACCGGCCTGCACGCGGCCGACCCCGACGACCCGGACGCCGTGCGGCGGTTGGCCCGCCTCGAAGCGGACGTACGCCGTCTGATCGACGCCGAACTGGCACCGATCCGCACCGAACTGGGCCGCATCCCCCGCCAGGTCTCCGGCTACCAACTGCACCACCTGCTGCCCGAGCACGGTTTCGACATGGCGCGCGCCCTGGTGGGGACCGAGGGCACCTGCGCGGTCGTCACCGCCGCCACGGTCCGTCTGGTGGAGACCGCGTCGGCCGCGACCCTGGTGGCGCTCGGCTACGACGACGTGGTCGACGCCGCCGAGGACGTCCCGGAGATCCTGCGGTGGCGTCCCACCGCCGTGGAGGGCATGGACGAGGCGATCGTCGCGACCATGCGGGCCCGCCGCGGCGCGGACGCGGTCACCGGCCTGCCCGAGGGGCGCGCCTGGCTCTATGTCGAACTCGACGGCGACGACCAGGCCGAGGTCGACGCCCGCGCCGCCGAACTGCTGGAGGCCCTGCTGCTCCTGTACGCCAGCATCATCGGGCCCTACATGGACATGGGCGCGC
>NZ_JBEYUY010000029.1:0-133891 GCF_040643775.1 Streptomyces sp. NPDC047081
TCTGCTGTTCCGGGCGCCTGCCGGGAGCAGCATCACCTACACCGTGAAGTGGGACCGCAAGCCGAGTGCCCCGGAGTGAGGCCGCCAAGGCCGCGCCCGCGACCGAGGCCGCCGACGGCCCCGAGCTGGTGACCCTGCGCGGCCCGGCCGCCGCCGTCGCGAAGAACATGAACGCCTCGCTGGAGCTGCCGACCGCCACCTCGGTCCGCGCGGTCCCGGTGAAGCTGCTGTTCGACAACCGCATCGTCATCAACAACCACCTCAAGCGCGCCCGGGGCGGGAAGATCTCCTTCACGCACCTGATCGGCTACGCGATGGTGCAGGCCATCAAGGCGATGCCGTCGATGAACTACTCCTTCGCGGAGAAGGACGGCAAGCCGACCCTGGTCAAGCCGGCCCACGTCAACTTCGGCCTCGCCATCGACCTGGTGAAGCCGAACGGCGACCGCCAGCTGGTCGTGGCGGGCATCAAGAAGGCCGAGACGCTGAACTTCTTCGAGTTCTGGCAGGCCTACGAGGACATCGTCCGCCGCGCCCGCGACGGCAAGCTGACGATGGACGACTTCACGGGCGTCACGGTCTCCCTGACCAACCCCGGCGGCCTCGGCACCGTCCACTCGGTCCCGCGTCTGATGCCCGGCCAGTCGGTCATCATGGGCGTCGGCTCCATGGACTACCCGGCCGAATTCCAGGGCACGAGCCAGGACACCCTGAACAAGCTCGGCATCTCGAAGGTCATGACGCTCACGTCGACCTACGACCACCGGGTCATCCAGGGCGCCGCCTCCGGCGAGTTCCTGCGGATCGTCGCGAACCTGCTGCTCGGCGAAGGCGGCTTCTACGACGAGATCTTCGAGTCGCTGCGCATCCCCTACGAGCCGGTCCGCTGGCTCAAGGACATCGACGCCTCGCACGACGACGACGTCACCAAGGCCGCCCGCGTCTTCGAGCTGATCCACTCCTACCGGGTCCGCGGCCATGTCATGGCCGACACCGACCCGCTGGAGTACCGCCAGCGCAAGCACCCCGACCTGGACATCACCGAGCACGGCCTCACGCTCTGGGACCTGGAGCGCGAGTTCGCCGTCGGCGGCTTCGCCGGCAAGTCGATGATGAAGCTGCGCGACATCCTCGGCGTGCTGCGCGACTCGTACTGCCGCACCACCGGCATCGAGTTCATGCACATCCAGGACCCGAAGCAGCGCAAGTGGATCCAGGACCGCGTGGAGCGCCCGCACTCCAAGCCGGAGCGCGAGGAGCAGCTGCGCATCCTGCGCCGCCTGAACGCGGCGGAGGCCTTCGAGACCTTCCTGCAGACGAAGTACGTCGGCCAGAAGCGCTTCAGCCTGGAGGGCGGCGAGTCCGTCATCCCGCTGCTGGACGCGGTGCTGGACAGCGCGGCCGAGTCCCGTCTCGACGAGGTCGTCATCGGCATGGCCCACCGGGGCCGCCTGAACGTTCTCGCGAACATCGTCGGCAAGTCGTACGCGCAGATCTTCCGCGAGTTCGAGGGCAACCTCGACCCGAAGTCGATGCACGGCTCCGGCGACGTGAAGTACCACCTGGGCGCCGAGGGCACCTTCACGGGCCTGGACGGCGAGCAGATCAAGGTCTCGCTGGCCGCGAACCCGTCCCACCTGGAGACGGTCGACCCGGTCATCGAGGGCATCGCCCGCGCCAAGCAGGACATCATCAACAAGGGCGGCACGGACTTCACGGTCCTGCCGGTCGCGCTGCACGGTGACGCGGCCTTCGCGGGCCAGGGCGTGGTGGCCGAGACCCTGAACATGTCGCAGCTGCGCGGCTACCGCACCGGCGGCACGGTCCACATCGTCATCAACAACCAGGTCGGCTTCACGGCGGCGCCCGAGTCCTCGCGCTCCTCCATGTACGCCACCGACGTGGCCCGCATGATCGAGGCCCCGATCTTCCACGTGAACGGCGACGACCCGGAGGCGGTCGTGCGTGTCGCTCGCCTGGCCTTCGAGTTCCGCCAGGCGTTCAACAAGGACGTGGTGATCGACCTCATCTGCTACCGCCGCCGCGGTCACAACGAGTCGGACAACCCGGCGTTCACGCAGCCGCTGATGTACGACCTGATCGACAAGAAGCGCTCGGTGCGCAAGCTGTACACCGAGTCGCTGATCGGCCGGGGCGACATCACGCTGGAAGAGGCCGAGCAGGCCCTTCAGGACTACCAGGGCCAGCTGGAGAAGGTCTTCACGGAGGTCCGCGAGGCCGTCACGGCCCAGCCCACCGCCGGCCCGGTCTCCGACCCGCAGGCCGAGTTCCCGGTCGCCGTGAACACCGCGATCTCCACCGAGACCGTGAAGCGGATCGCCGAGTCGCAGGTCAACATCCCGGACTCGTTCCACGTCCACCCGCGTCTGCTGCCGCAGCTGCAGCGCCGGGCGGCGATGGTCGAGGACGGCACGATCGACTGGGGCATGGGCGAGACGCTCGCCGTCGGCTCCCTGCTCCTGGAGGGCACCCCGGTCCGCCTGTCGGGCCAGGACTCCCAGCGCGGCACCTTCGGCCAGCGGCACGCGGTCCTCATCGACCGCGAGACGGGCGAGGAGCACACCCCGCTCCAGTACCTCGCCGAGGACCAGGCCCGCTACAACGTCTACAACTCCCTCCTGTCCGAGTACGCGGTCATGGGCTTCGAGTACGGCTACTCGCTGGCCCGCCCCGACGCGCTCGTGCTGTGGGAGGCCCAGTTCGGCGACTTCGTCAACGGCGCGCAGACAATCGTCGACGAGTACATCTCGGCGGCGGAGCAGAAGTGGGGCCAGACGTCCGGCGTCACCCTGCTCCTCCCGCACGGCTACGAGGGCCAGGGCCCGGACCACTCCTCGGCCCGGATCGAGCGCTTCCTGCAGCTGTGCGCCCAGAACAACATGACGGTCGCGGCGCCGACCCTCCCGTCGAACTACTTCCACCTCCTGCGGTGGCAGGTGCACAACCCGCACCACAAGCCGCTGGTGGTCTTCACCCCGAAGTCGATGCTGCGCCTCAAGGCCGCCGCGTCGAAGACGGAGGAGTTCACGTCGGGCCAGTTCCGCCCCGTCATCGGCGACACGACCGTGGACCCGTCCGCGGTCCGCAAGGTCGTCTTCGTCGCGGGCAAGCTGTACTACGACCTGGAGGCGGAGCGCACGAAGCGCGGCGCCACGGACATCGCGATCGTCCGCGTCGAGCGGCTGTACCCGCTGCCGGGTGCGGAGCTTCAGGCGGAGATCGCGAAGTACCCGAACGTCGAGAAGTACCTGTGGGCCCAGGAGGAGCCGGCGAACCAGGGCGCGTGGCCCTTCATCGCCCTCAACCTGATCGACCACCTGGACCTGGCGGTCGGCGCGGACGTCCCGCACGGCGAGCGCCTGCGCCGCATCTCGCGCCCGCACAGCTCGTCCCCGGCCGTCGGTTCCGCGAAGCGGCACCAAGCCGAGCAGGAGCAGTTGGTGCGTGAGGTGTTCGAGGCGTAACCGCTCTCGAAGGCTGTTCATGACCGGGCCGCACCCCTCTTCAGGGGGTGCGGCCCGGCCGTTTGCGCGCACTTATCCTTGAGCCATGTACTTCACCGACCGAGGCATCGAAGAGCTGGAGAAGCGGCGCGGCGAGGAGGAGGTCAGCTTCGAGTGGCTGGCCGAGCAGCTGCGTACGTTCGTCGACCTCAATCCGGACTTCGAGGTGCCGGTGGAGCGGCTGGCGACGTGGCTGGCGCGGCTGGACGACGAGGACGACGACGAGTAGGCCGGTTCGACACGGGGCGCCTCTTCGGGGGCGCCTTTTTGGGTTTTCGGAGGCGCCTTCTGGGATTTCGGGGGCGGCTTCGTGGGTTTCAGTCTCTCGGCCGCATCAGTTCGTACGTCAGTCCCAGCGCCCCGTGCGCCAGCAGCAGCGCCCCCGCCACAGCCCAGCCGCCGCTGCGGTGCCGTAGGCCCCAGATCGTCAACGGGAGGCCCGCTGTCACCTGGGCCAGGGCCAGGGCGCGGGAGCGGGGTGTGCCGGAGCCGGGGAGCCAGGGGCCCAGGCGGGTGCCCTCGACCGCGTCCAGTTCCGCCCGTACCGCTTCCCGCCAGCCCGGCCACTCCACCGAGCGGACATCTCGCCGGGCGCGGGCGACCTCGTGGAGGCGGTCGGCGGGGTCGCCGGGAGTGAGACCCGTGGGGAGGGTGACGCCCGCGTGGGTGAGGACGGCGAGGAGGCCGCGGAGGCGGGCTCGGGCGTCGGCCGTGGGGTCCGGTTTCGTCAGGTGGTCCAGGGACTGGACGTCCAGGACCGGGTCGAGGCCCAGGCGGGCCGCGAAGGTGCGCATCGCCTCGTCCTCGCCGGCCGGGGTGCCGTTGGTGAGCCAGACGTAGCCGACGGGTCGGCGGAAGCCGGAGGCGAGGGTGTAGCCGGCGCGGTCCGCGTCCCACCACAGGGCGAGTACGGGCCAGGGGGCGCCGACGGCCAGAGCGGTGGCCCAGCCGGTCAGGACGCGGTCCACGGGCTCGCCGCCGTGCAGCCACGGCTTGCCCTCGGGGACCAGGACGCTCCAGGTGTCACCGGCGCCGGTCAGCAGCATGGGTTCGCGCAGCAGGTGGGCGGCGGGGGCGACGGTCTCGGGCTCGGCGCGGCAGAGCAGCAGGGCGCCGGCGGCGGGACCGGCGGGGCCGGCAGGACCGGCGGGGCCTGAGCGGGGATCTTCCGTCGACATGGTCACAAAGTATGGCGATTCATGGCTCTTCGCTGCATTTGGCGTCGCGGTCAACTTCAAGGCGACAGCATCCCTGGAAAGAGTGTCTTGACTTTCGACGTCCGCGATATATCGTGAATTGCAGGAGACGCGATATGGCGCGTTACGACGGGGAGGTCTGCACCATGTCCGAGTGGTCCCTCGCAGAGCCGAGGAAGCTCACGTTCGAAGAGCCCGTGAGGGAGCTCCACGTACGCATCGTCAACGGAACGGTGAACGTGGTGGGCACGGAAGAAGGTTCCGCGCGCCTGGAGGTCTCGCAGATCGAGGGGCCACCCCTGGTGGTGACCCAGCAGGGCGGCACGCTCACGGTGGCGTACGACGACCTGCCCTGGAAGGGCTTCCTCAAGTGGCTCGACCGGAAGGGGTGGCGGCGCAGTGCCGTCGTCTCCCTCGCCGTGCCGACCGAGACGCGCGTCGAGGTGGGCGTCGTCGGTGCCGCGGCCGTGGTGTCCGGGATCGACGGGCACGCGGAGGTGAAGGGCGTCACCGGGGACACGACACTCGTGGGGCTCACCGGCAGGGTCCGCGCGGACACCGTCTCGGGGAACGTGGAGGCGCAGGCGCTGCGTGGAGACCTCCGTTTCAACTCCGTCTCGGGGGATCTGACCGTCGTCGAGGCGGGCTCCTCGGTCAAGGCGGACTCGGTGAGCGGCTCGATGATCGTCGACCTGGACCCGGCGAGCCGTCCGACCGACATCAACCTGACCAGCGTCTCCGGCGAGATCGCCATCCGGCTGCCCCACCCGGCCGACGCGGAGGTGGAGGCGAACACCGCGAGCGGCACGGTGTCGAACGCCTTCGAGGACCTGCGGGTCAGCGGCCAGTGGGGCGCCAAGCGGATCACCGGCCGCCTCGGCTCGGGCAACGGCAGCCTGAAGGCGACGACGGTCTCGGGCTCGATCGCCCTGCTGCGGCGGCCCGCGGCGGAGGACGAGCCATGGGACGTGGACCCCGAGGACATCGGTCCGGTGGTGGAGGACGCGGGACCGGGGGCCGACGCGGGACCGAGGACCGAAGCAGGCCCGGAGACCAACACGGGACCGAACGCCGACGCGGGCCCGGCGGACACCCCGCCCGACGAGGGACACAGCGACTCGGGGGACAATTCCGCTTCCGGCCAGGGCGACGGCGCCGACGACGGTTCCCGTGACGCCCCGGCCGACGGCACGACCGACAAGAAGGTGCTCTGACATGCCCCCCGTGTTCGCCCATGGCCGCCTCCGCCTCTACCTGCTGAAGCTGCTGGACGAGGCCCCGCGCCATGGTTACGAGGTGATCCGCCTCCTGGAGGAGCGGTTCCAGGGGCTGTACGCACCGTCGGCGGGCACCGTCTACCCCCGCCTGGCCAAGCTGGAGGCCGAGGGCCTGGTCACCCACACCACCGAGGGCGGCCGCAAGGTGTACGCCATCACGGACGCGGGGCGGGCCGAACTGGCCGACCGCAGCGGCGAGTTGGCAGACCTGGAGCTGGAGATCCGGGAGTCGGTCGCGGAGCTCGCGGCGGAGATCCGGGCCGACGTACGGGGCGCGGCGGGTGATCTGCGGCGCGAGATGCGGGCCGCCGCGTCGGAGGCCAGGCGCGCCCCCGGCGGCAAGGGCCACGGCGAGAAGGACGGCCCTCTCGGCGACTTCGCGGACTACGCCGACAAGGAGGCCTGGCGTGCCGCCAAGGAGGAGATGCGGCGGGTCAAGCAGGAGTGGAAGGAGCAGGCCCGGCGTGCCAAGGACGAGAGCCGCCGCGCCCGCGAGGAGGCCCAGCGGGCCCGGCGCCAGGCCAAGGAGGCGCAGGAGCGGGCCCGGGAGCAGGCGCAGGAGGAGCTGCAGCGCATCGCCAAGCGGGTCCAGGATCAGGTCCAGGACCACTTCGCGCGGGGCGACTGGCCGACGGGCGTACGGGAGGGCCTGACCGAACTGGCCAAGGAGTTCGGCGACTTCGGGAAGGACTTCGGCAAGGGGCTCGGGAAGGACTTCGGCTTCGGAAGGGGCGGAAGCGGTACGACGGGGAAGGGCGCGGGTGCGGCGGCGTCGGAGCCGGGGGCGTCGGAGCCGGGGGCCGAGTACTCGTACACCCCGGAGGACTTCCCCGCCGAGTACGAACCGGCGTGGGCGCACGAGGACTCCAGCGGGGACGCGGCCCGCGACCTGGACCGCCTGCTCGACCGCTTCCGCGACGACATCCGCGACGCGGCCCGCGACCACGGGGTGACGGACGACCAACTCCGCGACGCCCGCCGCCACTTGTCGACGGCGGCGGCGCACATCGGGGCGATACTGCGGACGCCGAAGGCGTAACGGGAGGGGACGGGAGGGGCTTCCCGGCCGGGCGGTCCGGAGGCTCCCGTCGCCGCCCGGCGGCGCGGCCTGCGTTCAGGGCCGGCCGCTCAGCCCGCCTTGGCCTCCCCTCCCCCGTACAGCACCCGGATCAACGCCTCGTACGTCACGCCGTGTTCGGCCAGGATCTCGGCCGGTACGCCGGGGCGGGTCGTGAGGGCCAGGAGGATGTGTTCGTCGCCGATGTGGCGGTCGCCGCGGGCGACGGCCGTACGCAAGGAGGTTTCCAGGACCGTCTTGGCGTCGCGGCCGAAGGTGCGGCGGCCCGACCACCAGCCCTTGTCCCGGCGGTCGCCGGACATAGCCCCCGCTCCGTGCACCGCCTCGACCCGGGCGACGATCTCCGACACGTCGATGCCGAGGCCGGCGAGGGCGTCGGTGTCGGCCCGGGTGAGGCCCGCGCGGCGGCGCGCCTCGGCGACGGACTGCCGTACCGCTTCCGCGCGTTCACCGGCCGCCCCCAGCGAGGTGAGCGCGAAGGAGGCGCGGCTCGCACGGCGGTCGAGGAGGGCGAGCAGGACGTGGTCGGCCTCGACGGATCGGGACCCCGACCGTTCCGCCTGCTCGACGGCGCCCTGCACCACCGCGCGGGCGTCCTTCGTGAACCGTTCGAACATCAATGCCTCCCGTACTTCTTGTGGACGGCCTGCCTGCTCACACCGAGTTCCGCGGCGATCTCCTGCCACGACCAGCCCTGATTGCGCGCACTGCGCACCTGCACCGCCTCCAGCTGTTCCAGCAGCCTGCGCAGTGCGGCGACGGCGCGCAGTCCGACGCGTGGATCGCGGTCGCCCGCGCGCTCGGCGAGATCCGTTGCTTCGGTCATGGTGTCAACTTACGTTGACAAAGGCGCCGCGTCAACCGTAGTTGACAAACGCCGACGGCCGCCCCGAAGAGACAGGGCGGCCGTCGGTGTCCGGGCGGAATCCGTCAGTCGTTGGTCAGCACTACCTTCCCGAACAGTTCGCCGGACTCCATCCGCTCGAAGCCCTCGCGCGCCCGGTCCATCGGGAGGATCTCGTCGATGACGGGGCGTACGCCCGTCGCGGCGCAGAAGGAGAGCAGGTCCTCCAGCTCGTCCTTGGTGCCCATGGTGGAGCCGACGACCTTGAGTTCGAGGAAGAAGATGCGGGTCAGCTCGGCGTGCGAGGGGCGGTCGCCACTCGTCGCGCCGGAGATGACCAGCGTGCCGCCGGGTCGCAGCGACTTGATCGAATGCGACCAGGTGGCCGCGCCGACGGTCTCGATGACGGCGTCGACACGCTGCGGCAGCCGCGCGCCGGACTCCACCGCCTCCACGGCGCCCAGTTCCACCGCCCGCTTCCGCTTGGCCTCGTCCCGGCTGGTGGCGAAGACCCGCAGGCCCGCCGCCTTGCCGAGCACGATCGCGGCCGTGGCGACACCGCCGCCCGCGCCCTGGACGAGGACCGAGTCGCCGGGCCGTACACCGGCGTTGGTGAAGAGCATGCGGTACGCCGTCAGCCAGGCCGTCGGCAGACAGGCCGCCTCGGCGAAGGAGAGTTCCTTGGGCTTGGGCAGGACGTTCCAGGTCGGTACGGCGACCTGCTCGGCGAAGGTGCCCTGGTAGCGCTCGGTGAGGATGGAACGGGGTTCCCTGGGGCCGACGCCGTGACCGGACTGGCCGATGACGGAGTGCAGGACGACCTCGTTGCCGTCCTCGTCGACGCCGGCGGCGTCGCAGCCGAGGATCATCGGCAGTCGTTCCTCGGGCAGGCCCACGCCTCGCAGCGACCAGAGGTCGTGGTGGTTGAGGGAGGCGGCCTTGACGTTGACGACACTCCAGCCGGAACGGGCCTCGGGAGCGGGACGGTCCCCGAGTTCAAGGCCGTTGAGTGGCTGGTCGCGGTCGATTCGGGCTGCGTAGACGGCGAACATGACAACGACGATAGGTGTCGCTCGCCTCCGGCGGTACGGCAGGGGGCTGTGACACACGCCCTCTTGCAAGGTGGCCGGGCGTCGGCGTGGCCGTGGATGACACGGCCGTCGGCCGCCAGTGGCGAGCGCCACCCACGGCAAACGCCCGCCCCTCAATCATCCGAACGGGCGGGCGGGTGAGTAAAGAAATGGCCCCGCCCGGACGGACGGGGCCATTTCACGCAACGTCAGCGGCGAGCCACGCCCTCCGCCCTCGCCGCCGCGGCCACCGCCGCCGTAACCGCCGGCGCCACCCGCTCGTCGAACGGCGAGGGAATGACATAGTCCGCGGCGAGATCGTCACCGACGACCCCGGCCAGCGCCTCCGCCGCCGCGATCTTCATGCCCTCCGTGATCCGGGACGCCCGGACCTGCAGCGCGCCCGCGAAGATGCCCGGGAACGCCAGCACGTTGTTGATCTGGTTCGGGAAGTCGGAACGACCCGTCGCCACGACCGCCGCGTACTTGTGCGCGACGTCCGGGTGCACCTCCGGGTTCGGGTTGGCCATGGCGAAGACGAACGCGCCCTCCGCCATCGAGGCCACCGCCGACTCCGGCACCGTACCGCCGGAGACGCCGATGAAGACGTCCGCGCCTGACAGCGCGTCCTCAAGGGACCCGCTGAGGCCCGCCTTGTTGGTGAAGCCGGCGACCTCCCGCTTGACGTCCGTCAGGTCGTCCCGGTCGGCCGACACGATGCCCTTGCGGTCGGCGACGGCCACGTCCCCGATGCCGGCCTCGACCAGCATCTTGGCGATGGCGACACCGGCCGCGCCGGCGCCCGAGATGACCGCGCGCAGGTCCGCGATGGACCGGCCGCTCAGCCGCGCGGCGTTCCGGAGCGCCGCCAGCGTCACGACCGCCGTACCGTGCTGGTCGTCGTGGAAGACCGGGATGTCCAGCCGCTCCTGGAGCTTGCGCTCGATCTCGAAGCACCGCGGCGCCGAGATGTCCTCCAGGTTGACGCCACCGAAGGACGGGGCCAGCCGGACCACGGTCTCGACGATCTCGTCCACGCCGGTGCAGTCGAGCGCGATCGGCACCGCGTCGACGCCGCCGAACTGCTTGAACAGGATGGCCTTGCCCTCCATCACGGGGAGGGAGGCCTCCGGGCCGATGTCGCCGAGCCCGAGCACCGCCGTGCCGTCGGTGACGACGGCCACCACGGACGACTTCCACGTGTAGTCGTGGACCAGCTCCGGCTGCTCGGCGATCGCGGTGCACACCCGCGCGACGCCGGGCGTGTACGCGAGGGACAGGTCGTCCTTGTCGCGGACCGGCACGGTGGCCTGCACGGCCATCTTGCCGCCGCGGTGCAGCGCGAACGCCGGATCGAAGGAATCGAGAGGCTCGGCCCCCTCCTGATCCGTACTGCTGTCGCTGCGAGGATTGACGATCTCCGCTGCCACTTTGTTTACCCCTTAAGTCTTCATTGGTTGAGGGTGGCCACTCCTGGTGAGAAGTGGGCGGGACCGCATATGCCCCGATCTATTGATGCGTACGGGTCATACGCGACGGGCGCGCCGCACACGCGCCTCGAGCCCCGGATGAGGGGTGTAAAGAACCTTCTTACCGGACGGACCGCACCGAAGACGAGTCCAATTGCGGGAACAGTGATCAACACCTCGGGGACCGGTCCGCATCGTGGACGCGGCGAAGATCCTGCGGCCGGAACGCCGGATTCCCGCAGAAGGTCCGCAGATGGCGGGGGCATCATGTCCGAACATGGTGCGTTTCGAGGGTCACCCGTTATCCGATTTTGACATCGTGGGCACCCTGAACGGCTCCGTCCGAATGGCAAGATGCGGTAAACCCACGAGGTCGCGACACCCGAAGGTGTGTGTTCTCGTCGACCCATCGGCAACTCCACCCATCCGCCGGAGGAACCCAAAATGACCGCAAGCTCCACCCGTCGTACCACCGCCGCGCACCACCGTCTGGCCGCGGTCGGTGCGATCGCGGTCGCAGGCGCCCTGGTCCTCACCGGCTGCGGTGACCAGACCAAGGACAAGGACAACGGCAGCAGCAGCGCCTCCACCAGCTCGGCCCCGCTGGCCGACAAGCTGCCCCAGGCCATCAAGGACAAGGGCGTCATCAAGGTCGGCTCCGACATCGCGTACGCGCCGGTCGAGTTCAAGGACAACTCCGGCAAGGTCGTCGGCATCGACCCGGACCTGGCCGCCGCGATGGGCAAGCAGCTCGGCGTGACCTTCCAGTTCGAGAACGGCACCTTCGACGCGCTGCTCACCGGTCTGCGTTCCAACCGGTACGACATCGCCATGTCCGCGATGACCGACAACAAGAACCGCCAGGAGGGCGTCGACCCCGACACGGGCAAGAAGGTCGGCGAGGGCGTCGACTTCGTCGACTACCTGACCGCCGGTGTCTCGATCTACACCCGCAAGGGCGACACCGAGAACATCGCCTCGTGGTCGGACCTGTGCGGCAAGAAGCTCGCGGTCGAGCGCGGCACCGTCTCGGAGGACCTGGCCAAGGCCGAGACCAAGAAGTGCACCGGCGGCAAGAAGATCACCATCGAGGCCTTCGACGACGACCAGCAGTCCCAGACCCGGCTGCGCTCCGGCGGCGCCGACGCGGCCTCCTCCGACTTCCCGGTGGCGGCGTACGCGGTGAAGACCTCGGGCGGCGGCAAGGACTTCGAGATCGTCGGCGACCAGGTCGAGGCGGCCCCGTACGGCATCGCGGTCTCCAAGGACGACACCCAGCTGCGCGACGCGCTCCAGGCCGCGATGAACGCCGTCATCAAGAGCGGCGAGTACCAGAAGATCCTCGACAAGTGGGGTGCGGAGGACGGCGCCGTCAAGGAGTCCGTGATCAACGGCGGCAAGTGACGCCTGCCCACGGCCACCGAGACGGGCACTGAGAGGCAACACCCGTGACTTCTGACATCGACAAGACGGCGGGGCCGAAGGACACGCCCCCGGCCGGACCGGAGGCCATCAAGGCCATTCCGGTCCGGCACTACGGGCGGTACGTCACCGCCGTGATCGCGATCGGCATCCTGGTCGCGATCATCTACGCGTTCGGCCAGGGCAAGATCAACTGGCACGCGGTCCCCGACTACTTCTTCGACGACCGGATCCTGAAGGGCGTCTACAAGACGCTCCTGCTCACGGTCCTGTCGATGCTGATCGGCATCGCCGGCGGCATCGGCCTGGCGGTCATGCGGCTGTCGAAGAACCCGGTGACCTCGTCGATCGCCTGGTTCTACATCTGGTTCTTCCGCGGCACCCCGGTCCTGGTCCAGCTGTTCCTCTGGTTCAACCTGGGCCTGGTCTTCGAGTACATCAACCTCGGGCCGATCTACAAGAACTACTGGTCCGACTTCATGACGCCGCTGCTGACGGCGCTGCTCGGCCTCGGCCTCAACGAGGCGGCGTACATGGCCGAGATCTGCCGCGCCGGCCTGCTCGCCGTCGACGAGGGCCAGACCGAGGCCGCCCACGCGCTGGGCATGAGCCACGGCAAGACGCTGCGCCGGATCGTGATCCCGCAGGCGATGCGTGTGATCGTGCCGCCGACGGGCAACGAGGTCATCAACATGCTGAAGACGACCTCGCTCGTGGCGGCCGTCCAGTATCCGGAGCTCTTCCGCTACGCCCAGGACATCGGCCAGAACTCCGGTGCCCCGGTGGAGATGTACTTCCTCGCCGCGGCCTGGTA
This sequence comes from Streptomyces sp. NPDC047081, assembly GCF_040643775.1. Taxonomy (NCBI): domain Bacteria; kingdom Bacillati; phylum Actinomycetota; class Actinomycetes; order Kitasatosporales; family Streptomycetaceae; genus Streptomyces; species Streptomyces sp. NPDC047081. Next base: position 12,695 of record NZ_JBEYUY010000029.1, read on the forward strand.
CCTGATCATGACCTCGGTCCTGAGCGTGGGCCAGTACTACATCGAGCGGTACTACGCGCGCGGCTCCAGCCGCGCCCTGCCGCCGACGCCCCTGCAGAAGATCCGGGCGAACCTGTTCTCCATCGGCCGCCCGAAGGGAGGCACGGCATGACCGACTCGACGGTCGCCATGGTCAAGTCCGAGGGCGTGCACAAGTCATTCGGCCCGGTCGAGGTCCTCAAGGGCATCGACCTGGAGGTGAAGTCCGGCGAGGTCTTCTGCCTGATCGGCCCCTCCGGCTCCGGCAAGTCCACCTTCCTGCGGTGCATCAACCACCTGGAGAAGGTCAACGCCGGGCGGCTGTACGTCGACGGGGAGCTCGTCGGCTACCGCCAGAAGGGCGACAAGCTGTACGAGCTCAAGGACAGCGAGGTCGCGCTCAAGCGCCGGGACATCGGCATGGTCTTCCAGCGCTTCAACCTGTTCCCGCACATGACCGCGCTGGAGAACGTCATCGAGGCGCCGGTCCAGGTCAAGGGCCAGAACAAGGCGGAGGCCAGGGAGCGCGCCCAACAGCTCCTGGAGCGCGTGGGCCTGGCCGACAAGGCCGGCAACTACCCCTCGCAGCTCTCCGGCGGCCAGCAGCAGCGCGTCGCCATCGCCCGGGCTTTGGCCATGGACCCGAAGCTGATGCTCTTCGACGAGCCGACCTCGGCCCTCGACCCGGAGCTGGTCGGCGACGTCCTCGACGTCATGCGCGACCTCGCCGAGTCCGGCATGACGATGGTCGTCGTCACCCACGAGATGGGCTTCGCCCGCGAGGTCGGCGACAGCCTGGTCTTCATGGACGGCGGAGTGGTGGTCGAGTCCGGCGACCCGCGCGAGGTCCTGACCAACCCGCAGCACGAACGGACACAGGCGTTCCTGTCCAAGGTGCTCTAGCGGTACGACGGGAAAGGGGCGGTACGGGCACTCCGTACCGCCCCTTCTCGCTTGCCCGGTGGGCTACTTGAGCGCGAGCAGCAGGGTGTCCGAGGGCGAGCACCACACCGGCCGGGCCTCCCCGAAGCCCGCCGCGCGCAGCGTCCGCGCGTGCCAGGCCGGCGAGGGCATGTCGCCGTCGGCGTGCTCGCCGTAGATCTCGTAGCGGCGGGCGGTGGGTTCGGCCAGCACCGGGTCCTGCGCGGCGAGCTGCCACCACTCGGCCCAGTCCAGCGCCCCGTCGCGCTTGGCCTGATCCATTCCGGCGTGCCGCCGCGCCCGCTCGGCCGCGTTGATCCGGGGCGTCGTCTCGTCGATCATGTGGTCCGCGTTCATGAAGACACCGCCGTCGCGGACGAGTTCCGCGACCTGACCGTAGAGGGCCGCGAGGGGTTCGCTGTGCAGCCAGTGCAGGGCCGTGGCGGTCAGGACGGCGTCGTACGAGTCGTACGGCAGCCTCGCCGTCCACTCCGGGTCCTTGAGGTCGGCGGTGACGAAGGAGACCCGCTCGTCGCCCTCGAAGGTGCCGCGGGCGATGGCCAGCAGCGCCGGGTCGAGGTCGACGCCCGTGCTGGTGGCGTCGGGGAAGCGGGCCAGCAGCCGGGCCGTGATGCTGCCCGTGCCGCAGGCCAGGTCGAGGACGCGCGGCGCGGAACCGGCGAGGGCCTCGACCATGTCCAGCATGATGCGGAACCGCTCCTCGCGGTCCGGCATGTACCACTCCTGCTGCCGGTCCCAGCTCTCCTGCCAGGCCTGCCAGTCGGTTCCGGTCGTTCCGGTGCTCGTGGCCATGGAAGCCCCCTCCGCAGACACAGTCGTAATACCCTGGAAGTACAAGCAGTCATTACCCGACCGCACCCACGACGATAGAGCCCCTCCGTAAGGACTACAAGTGGAACTGGCCTATTACTCGGACCATGCCGTCCGTCTCGTCAACACCGAGGAGCCGCTGCGGGGCAAGGACGTGCTCACCTCGGTGGAGGCCGTCCGCGAGCTGTTCGGCAGCAGCCAGGAGGCGGCCCGCCGCACCACCGAGGCCGACGTCACGCGCTTCCGTTCGGTCCGGGCGCGGCTGCGGGCGGTCTTCGAGGCCGCGGACGGCGGCGACGAGACCCTCGCCGTGAACCTGCTGAACTCGCTCCTGCTGGAGTTCCCGGTCAGCCCCCAGATCTCCGGCCACGACCACCGCGACGAGGACGGCCGCCCGCTGTGGCACATGCACCTGGCCGACCACCCGTCGAACGCGACGGCGGGCTACGCGGCCATCGCGGCGATGGGCCTGGCCTTCCACCTCACCGAGTACGGCGTGGACCGCCTGGGCCTGTGCGAGGCGGCGCCGTGCCGCAACGCCTACCTGGACACGTCCACCAACCGCTCCCGCCGCTACTGCTCGGACCGCTGCGCCACCCGGGCCAACGTGGCCGCCTACCGGGCCCGCAAGCGCCTGGAGGCCGACCGGTCGGACAGCACGGGCCGGGCGGCCGACAGCGCCCAGCGCACGGCCGCGAAGGGCGAGCGCTGACCGTCCTTGAGCGGCCGGTAGCGGAAGCGGACCTTGCCGAGCACCAGGTCCTCCGGGACGGTGCCGTAGTCGGTGCTGTCGCCGCCCGCGTAGGCGTTGTCGCCGAGCACCCACCAGCCGCCCTCGCGCCGCTCGGCGGCCCGCTTGACGACCAGCAGGTCCTGCTGGAAGGGATGCCGCAGGACGACGACGTCCCCGGGCCGGATCCGGGCGCCGTACTGCACCACGAGACGGTCCCCGTGGTGGAGCGTGGGCACCATGGACGGCCCGGTCACCTCGGCCACCCCGAAGGGCAGCAACGCCCGCCCGCGCTCGATCTCCTGCGACAGCTCCGGCATTCCCGGCACCTCCCCGGTACGTTCATCCACCAGTCTCAGTCTGACCCCGGACTTTTGTCCTAAGCCCATGGGGGCACTCGCGAAATCCCCTCTCCCAGGGAGTAATGTCCCACCTGAGAAGACGATCACGAGGAAGGAATGCTCCATGCTTTCCCGCCTGTTTGCCCCCAAGGTGAAGGTCAGCGCACACTGCGACCTGCCCTGCGGTGTGTACGACCCGGCCCAGGCCCGCATCGAGGCGGAGTCGGTGAAGGCCGTCCAGGAAAAGATGGCCGGCAACGACGACCCGCACTTCCAGGCGCGCGCCACCGTCATCAAGGAGCAGCGTGCCGAGCTCGCGAAGCACCACGTCTCGGTGCTCTGGAGCGACTACTTCAAGCCCCCGCACTTCGAGAAGTACCCGGAGCTGCACCAGCTGGTCAACGACGCCCTGAAGGCCCTGTCGGCCGCCAAGGCCTCGACCGACCCGGCCACCGGCCAGAAGGCCCTCGACTACATCGCCCAGATCGACAAGATCTTCTGGGAGACCAAGAAGGCCTGACGAACGACTCGTTCGCGGGGACCGGCGATCGGTGCACCATCGCGGGTCCGCGGGCATACCGAAGGGGCCCGGTCGGTGCATCGACCGGGCCCCTTCGGCGTTCCTAACGGTCGCCGTGATCGTCCTCGCCGGCTTCCAGGAGGCCCGCCGCCGCGCCCACGATCCGCGGGTCGGGGCGGCCGACGACCTCCTCGTCCTTGTCGGCGTAGTCGAAGCGGGCCAGCACGCTGCGCATGGCCTCGACGCGGGCGCGCTTCTTGTCGTTGCTCTTCACCACGGTCCACGGCGCGTGTTCGGTGTCCGTCTCGCGGAACATGGCGACCTTGGCGGCGGTGTAGTCGTCCCAGCGGTCGAGGGACGCCAGGTCCATCGGGCTGAGCTTCCACTGCCGTACGGGGTCGACCTGACGGATCGTGAAGCGGGTGCGCTGCTCGCCCTGGGAGACCGAGAACCAGAACTTGATCAGGTCCACGCCGTCGTCCGCGAGCATCCGCTCGAACAGCGGGGCCTGGCGCATGAAGCGCCGGTACTGGTCGTCCGAGCAGAAGCCCATCACCCGCTCGACGCCGGCCCGGTTGTACCAGGAGCGGTCGAACAGCACGATCTCCCCGGCGGTCGGGAGGTGTTGGACGTACCGCTGGAAGTACCACTGGCCGCTCTCGCGCTCCGTGGGCTTCTCCAGGGCCACCACCCGGGCGCCGCGCGGGTTGAGGTGCTCGGTGAAGCGTTTGATGGTGCCGCCCTTGCCGGCCGCGTCCCGTCCCTCGAAGACGATGACGAGACGGCGCCCGGTCTCCTTGATCCAGCTCTGCAGCTTCAGCAGCTCGATCTGCTGCAGCCGCTTGTGCCAGTCGTACTCCTTGCGCTCCATGCGGTGCGCGTACGGGTAGTTCTCCCGCCAGGTGTCGATCGGCGAACCGTCCGGGCGGATGAGTACGGGGTCGTCGGGGTCGCTGTAGTCGACCTTGAGGTCGGCCAGTTCGGACAGCAAGGGCGGCGTCGTCATTCCTGCTCCTGACTCCCGTCTCAGTGGAACTGCGGCACGATCAGATAGATGCCGTACGCCACCACGGCCGCGCAGGCCAGGAAGCACAGGCCGGCCTGCGCCATGCCCAGGGCCGAGGTGCCGCCGCCCTCCTCCTGGGCGCCCTCGTGGCGGGCGAGGCCGAGGACTCCGAGGGCGAAGACGACGACCACGGCGACCGTGACTCCGATGCTCACCGCGGTCACCTGACCGAGTGCGCTCCAGTCCAGATCCATCGGAACTCTCCTTGCCTCAGGCGGCCGTGCCGACGCCGGCCGGCGCGGCGGTGCGGACGGGGACCTCGTGGTGGTCGTTGACGTTGCCGGCGTGGACCGGGTTGCGGCGCGACTGGAGGACGATGCCCGTGGCCACCGCGGCGCCGATCAGCGCGACGACGACCGTGCCGAAGTTGCCGCCGTGCTTGACCGCGTACGCGGCGAGGCCGCCGACCAGCGCCGCCGAGGGCAGCGTGATCAGCCAGGCGGCCGCCATCCTGCCGGCGACGCCCCAGCGGACCTCCGCGAGGCGCCGGCCGAGGCCCGCGCCGAGGATCGAGCCGGAGGCGACCTGCGTGGTCGACAGGGCGAAGCCCAGGTGGGCGGAGGTGAGGATGACGGCCGTGGAGGCCGTCTCGGCGGCGAAGCCCTGCGGGGACTCGATCTCGGTGAGGCCCTTGCCCATGGTGCGGATGATCCGCCAGCCGCCCAGGTAGGTGCCGAGACCGATGGCGAGACCGGCGGAGGCGATGACCCAGACCGGCGGGCCGGCGTCGTGGCCGAGGGCTCCGGCGGAGATCAGGGTGAGGGTGATGATGCCCATGGTCTTCTGGGCGTCGTTCGTGCCGTGCGCGAGGGAGACCAGCGAGGCCGAGGCGATCTGGCCGATCCGGAAGCCCTTGGTCACGGACCCCTTGCGGGCCCGGGTGGTGAGCTTGTAGGCGAGGTAGGTGGCGATCAGGGCCGCGACACCGGCCACGACCGGGGAGGCCACCGCGGGGATCAGGATCTTCTCGACAACCTTGTCGAAGTGCACGCCGTCGGCCCCGGCGCCGACCCACACGGCCCCGATCAGCCCGCCGAACAGGGCGTGCGAGGAGCTGGACGGGAGCCCGACCAGCCAGGTCACCAGGTTCCACAGGATCGCGCCGATCAGTCCCGCGAAGATCATCCCCGGTGTGACGAGGGTGTCGTCCACGATCCCGCCGGAGACCGTCTTGGCCACTTCCGTCGACAGGAAGGCCCCGACGATGTTGAGCACCCCGCTGATCAGCACCGCCACCTTGGGTTTGAGCGCGCCGGTCGCGATGGAGGTGGCCATCGCGTTCGCGGTGTCGTGGAATCCGTTGGTGAAGTCGAAGGCCAGTGCCGTGACGATGACGACCGCCACGAGGAACGTGATGTGGTCCATTCCCCTATGGGAGCAAGGGCTTTCGTACGGAAGGCGAACTGAGGGCAAAGGACACTCCAGGACCACGCGCCCGCCGGGTGAGGATCGTGCGATCCTGACGTGGTGAACCGAGAGGATCTGGTACGTCTGCGCAAGGCCCGCGACCGGATGGACCGCGAGTACGCCGAACCCCTCGACGTCTCCGCCCTCGCCGGCACCGCGCTGATGTCCCCGGGCCACTTCCAGCGCGCGTTCCGCACGGCGTACGGCGAGACCCCGTACGCCTATCTCATGACCCGCCGCGTCGAGCGCGCCAAGACCCTGCTGCGCCGCGGCGACCTCACGGTGACCGAGGTCTGCATGGCCGTCGGCTGCACCTCCCTCGGCTCCTTCAGCGCCCGCTTCACCGAGCTGGTCGGCGAGACCCCGAGCTCCTACCGCGCCCGCTCGCACGAGGAGAGCGCGGAGATCCCGCCCTGCGTGGTGCGGGCGTACACGCGCCCGAGGCGGGAGTACCGGCCCTAGGCCGGTTCCGGCCCTAGATTGGGGCCATGGACCTGAAACTCCACACCTGTTTCATCGCCGTCGACGACCACGACAAGGCGATCGCCTTCTACTGCGACGTCCTGGGCCTGGAGGTCCGCAACGACGTCAAGTACGAGGGGATGCGGTGGACGACCGTGGGGTCGCCGCTGCAGCCGGACGTGTCGATCGTCCTGGAGCCGCCCGCGGCCAACCCCGACCTCTCCCCCGCCGACCGGGAGGCAATGGAGCAGCTGCTGGCCAAGGGCCTGCTGCGCGGGGTCAACTTCACCACCGAGAACTGCGACGCCCTGTTCGCCCGGGTCCGGGACGCCGGCGCCGACGTCCTCCAGGAGCCGATGGACATGCCGTACGGGGTCCGCGACTGCGCCTTCCGCGACCCGGCCGGGAACATGCTGCGGTTCATGGAGCGCAAGGCGTGAGCGGACCGGTCCGCTGGACGTACGCCTTCATCGACCGCCCGGCCGGGGACTTCGCCCGCGCCTGCGACTTCTGGACCGCCGTCACAGGCACCCGCCTGTCCGAACTCCGCGGTGAGCGCAAGCAGTTCACGACCCTCCTGCACGACGGCGCCGACGCCTGCGTCAAGGTGCAGGGGGTCGAGGCGGGCCCGGGCGGCGCCCATCTCGACTTCTCGGTGGACGACGTGAGGGACTTCGCGGATACGGCGGTGCGCCTCGGGTCGGCGGTCGTCTTCGACGAGGGGACGCTGATCGTCCTGCGCTCCCCCGGCGGCCAGTTGTTCTGCGCGGTCGAGGCGCACGGCGAGTCGGTCCGCCCGCCGGTCGTCCACGGCACCCGCCTCGACCAGGTCTGCATCGACCTCGCGCCTTCGCGGTACGACGCCGAAGTCGCCTTCTGGACCGCCCTGTTGGACGGCTGGGAGTCCCTGTCCGGCTCCCGCCCCGAGTTCCACGTCCTCAAGCCCCCGCCCGGCCTCCCGGTCCGCATCCTCCTCCAACGCCTGGGCGAGGAACGGGAGACGGCCGCCCACCTGGACCTCGCCTGCGCCGACATCGAGGCGACCCGGGCCCAACACGAGGCGCTGGGTGCCGAGTTCGTGTTCGCCGGCCCGCACTGGACGGTGATGCGTGACCCGACGGGCGCCCCGTACTGCCTGACCGGCCGCGACCCGGAGACGGGCGGACTGCCGAAGCACCCGGACTAGTCGCCCGGCCACACCCACGGCTCGACGGCCACCACGGCGTCCACCGGGATCGGCCCGTACACGTGCGGGAACTCCTCCCCGCCGGGCTCACCGGACTCGTACTTCACGGGCACGTCGAGCCGTCCGGGGTCGACGACCAGGACCACCAGATCGTCGAGGCCCTCGTAGAAGCGGGCCGTGCGCGGGAGCTGCGCGCGGGTGGAGAGGTGGATGAAGCCCTCCTCCTGGAGGGTCCTGCCACGGGTGGAGATCTCGTACGTGCCGTGCGCGCGGGCGGCTTCCCAGAGGGCGCGCTCGGTGAGGTGCAGGATGGGGTCGCTCATGGGATCACGCTACGGCTTCAGGCGCGCCGCCCGCTCCCGCAGATAGCGCTGCTCGGGCAGGCTCAGGGTCTTCGCGGCAGCCGTCTCGTAGGCGGTCCGGGCCTCCTCGTACGCGCCCGCCCGCTCCAGCAGATGCGCGCGTACGGCGTCCAGGCGGTGGCCCAACTCCGGCTCCAGCAGGGCCAGTTCCGCGAGGCCCGCCGCCGGGCCGTCGACCATGGCGAGGGCCACGGCACGGTTGAGGCGCTCGACGGGACCCGGGACGAGCCGGACGAGCACCTCGTACAGGCCGAGGATCTCCTGCCAGTCGGTCTCCGCCGCGGACGGTGCCTCGTCGTGGACGGCGGCGATGGCGGCCCGCAGCTGGTACGGGCCCGCACGGCCGCGGGACAGCGCGCGGGTGACCAGCGCGACGCCCTCCTCGATCGCCGCCTTGTCCCAGCGCCCCCGGTCCTGCTCGTCGAGCGGCACGAGCTCGCCGTGCGGCCCGGTGCGGGCGTCGCGGCGGGCGTCGGTGAGCAGCATCAGGGCGAGCAGACCGGCCACCTCGCCGTCGTCCGGGAGGAGGCGGTAAACCGCGCGGGTCAGCCGGATCGCCTCGCCGGCCAGGTCACGGCGTTGCAGACTGGCGCCCGAGGTCGCCGTGTAGCCCTCGTTGAAGATCAGGTAGAGGGTGTGCAGGACCGCGGGCAGGCGCTGCTCCCACTGGTCCGGACGCCCGAACCGCACGCCCCGAACCTTCTGCTTGGCCCGGCTGATGCGCTGGGCCATGGTCGCCTCGGGGACCAGGTACGCGCGGGCGATCTCCGCCGTCGTGAGGCCGCCGACCGCGCGCAGGGTGAGCGCGATCCGGGCGGGCTTGGTCAGGTCCGGGTGGCAGCACAGGAAGAGGAGCGTGAGGGTGTCGTCCTCGCGTGGGGCCCGGTCGTCGAGGGTGTACGGCACCCGGGGTTCGAGCGCAGCCACCCGCTCCTCCCGCGCCCGCCGCGCCTCCTCCGCCCGCAGCGCGTCCGTCAGCCGCCGCGCCGCCACCCTGATCAGCCAGCCGCGCGGATTGTCCGGAACGCCCGCCGACGGCCACTGCCCGGCCGCGGCGAGGAGCGCCTCCTGTACGGCGTCCTCGGCGGCGTCGAAGTGGCCGTACCGTCTGACCAGCGCGCCGAGGACCTGCGGCGTGTGCAGACGCAGCAGGTCCTCGACCTCGGTGGTCGTACCCATGGACGGTCAGACGTCCGCGGAACCGCTGTCGATGGGCCGGATCACCACGGGGTAGTTGGTGGCCCCGGCGGGCAGCGGGCACCGGGTGACGCGCTCGGCGATCTCCGTGACCCGCTCCAGGCTCGCGCAGTCCAGCACCCAGTAGCCGGCCAGCAACTCCTTGGTCTCGCTGTACGGGCCGTCGGTGATCACCGGCTTGCCGTCGTCGCCCAGGCCGACCAGCCGGGTCTTCGCCGGCTCGACCAGACCCTGTCCGTCGATCATCTCGCCGGTCTCGGCGAGGTCGTCGTTCAGGGCGCCCATGAAGGCGTACATGGCCTGGACGTCCTCCTGGGTCCAGGCCGGGGCGATCGCGTTGGCCCTGCCCTGCATGCCCTCGTAGTCCGCCTGCGTGCACTGCACCATGACCAGGTACTTCATGACTCGCTCCTTCGGCTCGGGCCGCCCGTGACGGGCGGCGCTCACAGGGGACGTCGGAGCCGGGTTCTGATTCTCGACACGGGTTTCAGGAATTCTTCGCGGTCGTCTCGTCGGGGTCGGCGCTCTCCGGGACGTATGCCTCGCAGTCGGGGTTGCGGCACGGGCCGGCCACCCATCGCGGGACCCACGCGCCCAGCGTCTTGTAGCGCCTGATGACGGTCGCCACGGGCTGTCCGCAGGCCGGACAGACGTGTTCTGAGCTGTCCATGCCCTCAGCGTAGGCCGGTCGGCGCCTGCGCGCGTACGGACGGACGAGTACTCGTTGCCGAACGTCCGCACCGGCTCCGGCGCCGCACAGCCGGACGCCGAGCCCGCCGTCCTCCGCCTTCAGCGGGGTTCCCGCCACATCGGCCACATGAGCGGGCCGTCGGGAAGCCGGAGGGGACTGCCGATGAGCTGGAAGCCGAGACGCTCGTACAGGGCGCGGCTGCGGGCGCTGCTGGCCTCCAGGTAGGCGGGCAGGCCGTCCTGGTCGCAGCGGTCCAGGACGTGGGTGATGAGCGCGGTGCCGAGGCCCTCGCCCTGCCGGCCGGGTGCCGTGCCGATCATCCACAGGTACTCGTGGGCTCGGCCGGCGGGGTGGATGTCCTGGGTGAGCCGGCCGATCAGCTCGACGCGCTCGTTGTCGGGGTCGACGGCGGCACGGAGCTGGGCGGGCCCCTCCTCGTCGTCGTGTGCAGCGTCGGCCGGTACGGAGAGCCAGAGCGCGCACGCGCCGCCGTCCTCGGTGACGTCGACACGGCCCGCGGCGAGCACGACGTCGGTGAAGGCGGCCATCAGTCCGGGGTGGGTCGTACGGCGGTGCTCCTCGGTCGGGAAGACCCAGTTGCTGACCGGATCGTCCTGGAAGGCCTCGTCCAGCAGCCGCACGACCAGCTCTCTGTCGCCTTCGCCCGCCGCCCGGACAGTCACACCCATCTGCCGACTCCTCGCTCTCAACCGACCCTGTCCGTACGGGGGTTGAGCCTAACCCGGAGCGCGGACAACGGCGGGCCCCGCACACCGTGGGGATGTGCGGGACCCGCCTGCCGGAGCCTCGGCGGGCATGCGGGGTCAGGAGCCGTACGGCCGCCTGTGGGCTCCGGGGTACTGGGTGACGCGCCCGCTGCGTGGCTCAGCGGGCGCCTTGCTCAACTGCTGCGCCGCGTCACGAACTCCGCCAGCGCCAGCAGTCCGCCCGCCGCCTCCGGATCCGGTACCGCCCGCGCCAGCTCCTGCATCGCGCCGGCCATCCGGTCGGCGGCCTGGACCTGCGCCCAGTCCCGCCCGCCGGCCCGCTCGACGGCGAGGGCGGTCCGCTCCAGGTCCTCCTTGGCGTAGGGCGCTTCGTAGAGCACGGCCAGTTCGGTCGCCGCCGGGGTGCCCGAGGTGAGCGCGGCGACCACCGGCAGGGACTTCTTGCGGGCCGCGAGGTCCGCCCCGGCCGGCTTGCCGGTGCGCAGCGGGTCGCCCCATATGCCGATGACGTCGTCGATGAGCTGGAAGGCGAGCCCGGCCTGCCGCCCGAACGCGTCCATCGCCCGGACCTCGTCCCCGCCCGCCCCCGCGTACAGCGCGCCCAGCGCACAGGCGCACCCGAGCAGCGCGCCCGTCTTGGCCTCGGCCATGGTCAGCACCTCGTCGAGGGTGACCTCGGCGGGTCCGCGCCGCTCCATCGCGGTGTCCGTGTGCTGTCCGGCGCACAGTTCGACGACGCAGGCCGCGAGGCGGGCGGCGGCCGCCCCGGACGCCGGATGCGGGTCCTCGGCGAGCAGTCGCAGGGCCAGCGCCTGCATCGCGTCCCCGGCGAGGATCGCGTCGGCGTCGCCGAACACGGTCCAGGCGGTGGGCCGGTGACGCCGGGTGGTGTCGCGGTCCATCACGTCGTCGTGCAGCAGCGTGAAGTTGTGCACGAGCTCCACCGCCGCCGCGGCCCGTACGGCCGCCTCGCGCGCCCCCGGTCCGCCGAGCGCGGCGGCCGCGGTGAGGACGAGCGCGGGCCGTATCGCCTTGCCCGCGTTGCCCGCCGCCGGTGTCCCGTCGGCGTGCTCCCAGCCGAAGTGGTAGAGCGCGATCCGGCGCATGGAGCCCGGCAACGAGTCGAGCGCGGCGCGCAGTTCGGGGTCGACGGCGGCCCGGGTGCGCTCCAGGATCGCCGTCGCCTCCTGCCCGTCGAGCGCCGGTGCCTGCGGGGGAACCGCTTTCGCCTCCGTCGTGAACTCGGCCATGGGATCCCCCTCGGTCAGTCCGCGGACGGTGGCGCTTCCGCTGCGGCCGGTCGCATACGACCGAGGTCTACCCGTCCCCGCGGGCGGGGACACGGCTCCGAGGTGCAGAAACGTCACCTCCAGCGGCCGATCTCGACGTTCTCCAGGACCCCGAGCGCGTCCGGGACGAGGACCGCGGCCGAGTAGTACGCCGTCACGAGGTACTTGATGATGGCCTGTTCGTTGATGCCCATGAAGCGCACGGACAGGCTCGGCTCGATCTCGTCCGGGATGCCGGCCTGCTGGAGTCCGATGACGCCCTGTTCGGCCTCGCCGGTGCGCATGGCGATGATCGAGCTGGTACGGGCCTCGGTGACCGGGATCTTGTTGCACGGGTAGATCGGCACACCGCGCCAGGTCGGGATGCGGTTGCCGGCCACCTCGATGGTCTCGGGGACCAGGCCGCGCTTGTTCAGCTCGCGGCCGATGGCGGAGATCGCGCGCGGGTGGGCGAGCAGCAGCTTGGTGCCGCGCCGCCGGCTGAGCAGCTCGTCCAGGTCGTCGGGGCTGGGCACGCCGTCGTGCGGCTGGAGCCGCTGGTCGTACTCGCAGTTGTGCAGCAGTCCGAACTCGCGGTTGTTGACCAGCTCGTGCTCCTGGCGCTCCTTCAACGCCTCGACGGTGAGCCGGAGTTGCTGCTCGGTCTGGTTCATGGGCTGGTTGTAGAGGTCGGCCACGCGCGAGTGGATGCGCAGCACGGTCTGGGCGATGCTCAGTTCGTACTCGCGGGGCCGGGCGTCGTAGTCGACGAAGGTGTGCGGGATGTCGGGCTCGCCGCTGTGGCCGGCGGCGAGGTCGACCTCCTTCTCGCCGTACTTGTTGGTGTGCTGCTCGGGAATCGCGCGCAGCTGCTGGAGGTGCTCGCGCAGGGAGTCGGAGCGCTCCGCGACCTGCTCGACGTCCTGGCGGGACAGGACCAGCACGGTGCAGGTGGTGGCCGCGCGGACCGTGCACTCCCAGATGGCGTCAGGGCTCAGCAGGGCCGCGTCGCCGAAGTAGGCGCCGTCGGCGAGCACGCCGAGCACCGCGTCGTCGCCGTAGGGGCCGGTGCCGACCTTCTCCACCCTGCCGTGCGCCAGCAGATGAACCTCGTCGGTCCGGCTGCCGAAGGAGGCGATCACGGAGCCCGCCCCGAACTCCTGCTGGCGGCAGCGCTGGGCGAGCTCGGCGAGCACCTCCTCGTCCTCGAAGTCGCGCAACGCGGGCAGTTCACCGAGCTCCGCCGGGATGACCTCGACCCGGTCGCCGGTCTTCACGAAGGTGATACGGCCGTCCCCCACGGCGTACGTCAGTCGCCGGTTCACCCGGTACGTACCACCCTGGACGTTCACCCAGGGCAGTGTGCGCAGCAGCCAGCGGGAGCTGATCTCCTGCATCTGGGGTGCGGACTTGGTCGTGGTGGCCAGGTTCCGCGCGGCGGCCGTGCCGAGACTCTGCTGCGGCTTGCCCTGCTCCGAACGGACCTCTTCGCCTACCGACATATGAGAATTGCCCTCCCGGTCATGCTCCGGCGCGCTGGGTGCGCAGGAGCATCGCGATCTGCACGAGCAAGCCTTCCATCACGGAGCGTGCCGGTGCTATTACCCGAAAGAGCGGGAATGGATCACCGTGGGACTGGGCAGATGAGCGATTTCCGTCGAACGACCGGCGCGGGAGCCGGATTCCGAGTGGCCGGAACCGCTCGCTCCCACTGACGACAATGTGTGACCGCATGCTCACTTTCGGTACAACTCCCGGCACGGACGGTCGCGTCGGGCGGCCGTCGGCACGGTGCGAAGGAGCCGGTCATGGCCTCACCCATGCCCGCGGGCAGTTTCCTGGACGGCCTCAGGGCGGAGGGAGTCACCGTCGTCGAGGTCGGCGACTGGGAGCATCACAACCGCAACCACAAGGGGCCCTGGGGCCCGGTGCACGGGGTGATGATCCACCACACGGTGACCAGCGGCGCCGAACGCACCGTCGACATCTGCCGCGACGGCTACTCGGGCCTGCCCGGCCCGCTCTGCCACGGCGTGATCACCAAGGACGGCACGGTCCACCTGGTCGGCTACGGCCGCGCCAACCACGCGGGCCTCGGCGACGACGACGTACTGCGCGCGGTGATCGCGGAGAAGGCGCTCCCGCCGGACAACGAGGCGAACACCGACGGCAACCGCCACTTCTACGGCTTCGAGTGCGAGAACCTCGGCGACGGCGAGGACCCGTGGCCCGAGGCACAGCTGGAGGCCATCGAGAAGGCGGCGGCCGCGGTGTGCCGGCATCACGGCTGGACGGAGCGCTCGGTGATCGGCCACCTGGAGTGGCAGCCGGGCAAGGTGGACCCGCGCGGCTTCACGATGGCGTGGCTGCGCGAGCGGATCCGGGACCGCCTGAAGTGACGTGCGAGGCGAGAATGGACCCGTGACCGTCCTCGACACCCTGCGCCCCCGGCTCCCCTCCCCCGTGCAGGAAGTGTCGGACGACCGCTTCACCCGCCACGGCCTCCGTCTCCTCCTCAAGCGCGACGACCTCATCCACCCGGATCTGATCGGCAACAAGTGGCGCAAGCTCGCGCCGAACCTGGCCGCCGCGGACGGCCGCACGGTCCTCACCTTCGGCGGTGCCTACTCCAACCACCTGCGCGCCACCGCCGCCGCGGGCCGTCTGCTCGGCCTGCCCACGGTCGGCGTGGTGCGCGGCCAGGAACTCGCCGACCGCCCCCTCAACCCCTCCCTCGCCCGGTGCGCCGCCGACGGCATGCGACTGCACTTCGTCGACAGGTCGACGTACCGCCGCAAGACCGAACCCGACGTCCTCGCGCGCGTGCTGCGCGAGACCGGGGCGGAGGACGCGTACGTCGTCCCGGAGGGCGGCAGCAACGCGGCGGCGGTACGCGGCTGCCGGGCCCTGGGCGAGGAGCTGCGCGGGCAGGCGGACGTCGTCGCCCTGGCCTGCGGCACCGGCGGCACCCTGGCGGGCCTGGCCGCGGGCCTGGCACCCGCACAACGAGCCCTGGGTATACCGGTCCTCAAGGGCGGCTTCCTGACCACCGACATAGAGGCCCTGCAGGACCAGGCCTTCGGCGGCACGAGCGGCAACTGGATCCTCGACGACCGCTTCCATTTCGGCGGCTACGCGCGCGTACCCGCCGAACTCGACAGCTTCGCCGAGGGCTTCGAGGACCGTCACGGGGTGGAGGTGGAGCGTCTGTATGTCGCCAAGTTGCTCTATGGACTTGTCGCCCTCGCGGAGGAGGGCGTGTTCCCGCGCGGGACGACGATCGCCGCTGTGATCACCGGGCGGCCCTTCCCCTAGGAGCTAGGAGGTCTCCCGGTAGGCCGCCGCCTCCTCGAGGTCCAGTCGTCTCAGCAGCGTTCGCAGCATCTCGTCGTCGATGTAGCGGCCGTCCCGGAGGCGTACGAACATCGCGCGTTCCGCGCCGATCATCTCGCGGGACAGGCGGCGGTAGGTGTCGTCGACGGATTCGCCGGTGATCGGGTTCGTCTGGCCCAGGCGTTCCCAGACGGCGTTGCGGCGGCGTTCCAGGACGTCACGGAGGCGGTCGGCGAGGGGTGGGGGGAGGGTGTTGCGTTCGTCGGTGAGGAGTTCGTCCAGGCGTTGTTCGGCGACCCGGGAGGCCTGGGCCTGGGCGTTGGCCTCCGCGAGGGTCTCGGCCTGGGCGTCCCGGGCGGGGAACTTCACCAGGCGGATCAGCGGGGCCAGCGTGAGGCCCTGCACCACCAGGGTGCCGATGACCGTCGTGAAGGTCAGGAAGAGGATGAGGTTGCGCTGCGGGAAGTCGTCGCCGCCGTCCACCGTGAGCGGGATCGAGAAGGCGATCGCCAGGGAGACCACGCCCCGCATCGCGGCCCAGGAGGTGACGATCGGGCCTCTCCAGGTGGGGTTCTCCTCGCGCTCCCTGATGCGCGGGGAGAGGAGACGGGGAACGAACGTCCCCGGGTAGACCCACAGGAACCTGGCCGCGACGACCACCACGAAGATCGCGAACGCGTACCAGGCGGCGTCGACACCCTCGTACTCCCCAAGGCCTCTGAGCACGATCGGCAGTTGGAGGCCGATCAGCGCGAAGACCGCGGACTCCAGGACGAAGGCGACCATCTTCCAGACCGCCTCCTCCTGGAGGCGGGTGGCGAAGTCGACCTCCCAGTTGCGGTGTCCGATGTAGAGGGCGACGACCACGACCGCGAGGACACCGGAGGCGTGCACCTGCTCGGCGACCGCGTAGGCGACGAACGGGATCAGCAGGGACATCGTGTTCTGGAAGAGCGCCTCCTTCACGTGCGTGCGCAGCCAGTGGATCGGCAGCATCAGCACCAGGCCGACGACCACGCCGCCGACCGCCGCCAGCAGGAACTCGCCGATCCCGCCGATCCAGGAGGCACCCTCGCCGACCGCGGCCGCGACGGCGACCCGGTAGGCGGTGATGGCGGTCGCGTCGTTCAGGAGGGACTCGCCCTGGAGGATCGTGGTGATCCGGGAGGGCAGGCCGACCCGGCGGGCGACCGCCGCGGCCGCCACCGCGTCCGTCGGCGCCACCACCGCGCCCAGCACCAGAGCGGCGGGCAACGGCAGCTCCGGGACGATCAGATAGGCCGCCCAGCCCACCGCGAAGGTCGCGAAGAGCACGTATCCGACGGACAGCAGCGCCACCGGCCGCATGGTGGCCCGCAGGTCGAGGTACGAGCTCTCGACGGCCTCCTTGTGCAGCAGCGGCGGCAGGACCAGCGGCAGCACGATGTCCGGGTCGAGCGTGTAGTCGGGCACCCCCGGGACGTACGACACCACGAGGCCGGCCGCGACCAGCCACAGCGGGGCCGGCACCGGGGTGCGCCGGGCGGCCGCGGCGATCGCCGCGCTGCCCGCCACCAGCAACAGGAGTGGCATCACGTCCATGAACCTCGCCCGCCCTCGCTCATCGTCGTCCGCCCGCCCTCTGTTTTTCCGCGCGGCCATCCGCGCGCCCGTCGTAACCTGGCAATCATGAAACAGTGCACGCACGCCGACGCGCTGCCGCTCCCGGATCCCGAGCCGCGGAGCGAGACCTGCCCCGAGTGTCTGCGGGACGGCACACACCCGGTCCAGCTCCGGCTGTGCCTCACCTGCGGCCACGTCGGCTGCTGCGACTCCTCACCGGGCCGGCACGCGACGGAGCACCACAAGGACTCGGGCCACCCGATCATGCGCACGTACGAGCCCGGCGAGAACTGGCGTTGGTGCTTTGTCGACCACGTACTTGTGTGACCCTGGAGGACCGGGGACGGCCCACGATCAGGACGGTTCGACCGTCTGACGTCTGGGTACGTCAACCCGGCGCGCGTTCTTCCCAATTGGAGCCGCAGACCCCTAGACACGGAGCGTGTCCACAGGTTTACTGTGAGTGACGGCAAGGGGTCGGGGTCCTGGGGACAGGAAAGTTGAGAGCGCGATAGCGTCACCGCTGAACCACACTTCGCGTTACCCCGGGGGGCGACCCTCGGCCCCGAAAAGCTTGTACCACCTTGGAGGTGAGGGTGTCCCAGATCGCAGGCGAGCCCGCGACCCAGGACTTCGTGGAAGTCCGGCTGCCGGCCGCGGGTGCCTACCTGTCGGTGCTGCGTACGGCCACGGCCGGCCTCGCGGCCCGTTTGGACTTCACCCTCGACGAGATCGAGGACCTGCGCATCGCGGTGGACGAGGCCTGCGCGATCCTGCTGCAGCAGGCCGTGCCCGGCTCGGTGCTCAGCTGCGTCTTCCGGCTCGTCGACGACTCTCTTGAGGTCACCGTCTCGGCCCCGACCACGGACGGTCACGCCCCCTCGCGGGACACCTTCGCCTGGACCGTCCTGTCCGCTCTCGCGGGCAAGGTCTCCTCCGCCGTGGACGAGGACAAAACCGTTTCGATCAGCCTCTACAAACAGCGCGGCGCGGGACCCGGGCCGGCGTGAGGACAGGGGACGGGCCGGTGCGTGACGAAGAGCGCGGCACACGGGAGCTGCCGGCCGAGGGCACAGGCGGGTCCCGACGCACAGGGGACGGCATCGACGGCATCCCCGAGCAGGCCCGGCCGCATCCGGAGGACGACGCCGACGCCAGTGCGGCGGCCGGCTTCCCGGAGGACGGACGGCGGGATCGGGAAGGTGCCGCGCCGAGCACGCCCCTGGACGGACGGAACGGGTTCGCCCCGCTCCGCCCGGAGGCGAAGGCTCGGCGAAGGACAACGGGCGGGACGATGAGCGAGCACGAGCGAGACGACCAGCAGGGCACGCAGACCGTGCAGCAGGCCACCCAGCACGACGCACAGGACCGCAGCGGAGCGCGGGCGATGTTCGTCGAGCTGCGCGGACTGAAGGACGGCAGCGCGGAGTACGCCGAGCTGCGCAACAAGCTGGTCCGTATGCACCTGCCGCTCGTCGAGCACCTCGCGCGCCGCTTCCGCAACCGCGGCGAGCCGCTGGACGACCTCACCCAGGTCGCCACCATCGGCCTGATCAAGTCGGTCGACCGCTTCGACCCGGACCGCGGCGTCGAGTTCTCGACCTACGCGACCCCGACGGTCGTCGGCGAGATCAAGCGCCACTTCCGCGACAAGGGCTGGGCGGTCCGCGTCCCGCGCAGGCTCCAGGAGCTGCGTCTCGCGCTCACCACGGCGACCGCGGAGCTCTCGCAGCTGCACGGCCGCTCCCCCACGGTCCACGAGCTGGCCGAGAAGCTGGGCATCTCGGAGGAGGAGGTCCTGGAGGGCCTGGAGTCGGCCAACGCCTACTCCACGCTGTCCCTGGACGTCCCCGACACGGACGACGAGTCCCCGGCGGTCGCGGACACGCTGGGCGCGGAGGACGAGGCCCTTGAGGGCGTCGAGTACCGCGAGTCGCTCAAGCCGTTGCTGGAGGATCTCCCACCGAGAGAGAAGCGGATCCTTCTCCTCCGCTTCTTCGGCAACATGACCCAGTCGCAGATCGCGCAGGAGGTCGGCATCTCCCAGATGCACGTCTCCCGCCTGCTGGCCCGCACCTTGGCCCAGCTCCGGGAGAAGCTCCTGGTGGAGGAGTAGAACCTTCGAGGTCTACAGCCGCGAAAGCGCCGTATCCCTACTGCTTGCCGTCCTGTGCGCGGCCCGGGCCCCTGATGCCGAGGGCCTGGGTCGTGGCCGGGTTGACCAGCAGCACCAGGGAAGCGACGGCGACGACCGCCAGCGCGATGCCCGCCGGGATCGCCACGCTGTCGGCCTGCAGCAGGTTGTAGGCCACGGGCAGCGCCATGATCTGCGTGATGACCGCCGGGCCCCGGCTCCAGCTCCTGCGCCCGAGCAGTCCACGCGCCGCCAGCAGCGGCAGCAGGGCGAGGACGATCAGCGTGATCCCGCCGGTCACCGCGGACCCACGGTCGTCCGGGTCACCCGCGAGGCCCTCCACGAGCATCCAGACACCGCCGGCGACCAGCGCGAGCCCCTCCAGCGCGGCGAGCGCGGCCGCGTACGTAAGGCGGCGCGGGCGGGGTCCGGCGGTTTCCTCGGCGGCGTGGGTCTTCTCACTGGTCACCCCTGAAGGGTAGCCCTGGGGGCACCGGCCACCGCCCGGGTGTCCCAGGGGGACGCGCACCCGTGCGGCGAGGTTGAGCCGGCCGCCCGTGGCGAGACTCACGCGCCCTCCTCTTACCTGATCCCTACCTCGACCTGTGCCCGGTACCCCCCAGTAGGTACGCTGCAACTCATGCGTGCACTTCTCGTGGTCAACCCGGCGGCAACCACCACAAGCGCACGTAGGCGCGATGTGCTCATCCACGCGCTCGCGAGCGAGATGAAACTCGAGGCGGTCACCACCGAGTACCGCGGCCACGCGCGCGACCTGGGCCGGCAGGCGGCGGAGAGCGACGACATCGACCTGGTGGTCGCCCTCGGCGGCGACGGCACGGTCAACGAGGTGGTCAACGGCCTGCTGCACGCCGGCCCCAACCCGGACGGCCTGCCCCGCCTCGCGGTGGTCCCCGGCGGCTCCACCAACGTCTTCGCCCGCGCCCTTGGCCTGCCCAACGACTCCGTGGAGGCGACCGGCGCCCTGCTGGACGCCCTGCGCGAGGGCAGTGAACGTACCGTCGGCATGGGTATCGCGGCGGGCACGCCGGGCACCGAGGACGAGGCGGTGCCGGCCCGTTGGTTCACCTTCTGCGCGGGGCTCGGCTTCGACGCGGGCGTGGTCGGGCGGGTCGAGCAGCAGCGCGAGCAGGGCAAGAAGTCCACGCACGCCCTTTACCTGCGCCAGGTGGCCCGGCAGTTCCTGCAGGAGCCCAACCGCCGGCACGGCACGATCACCCTGGAGCGGCCCGGCGAGGAACCGCTCACGGATCTGGTGCTGTCCATAATCTGCAACACCTCGCCGTGGACGTATCTGGGCAATCGTCCGGTGTACGCGGCGCCTAAGGCTTCGTTCGATACCGGGCTCGACGTAGTCGGTCTCAGCCGCATGTCGACCCTCACGGCCGCCCGGTATTCCACGCAATTGCTCACTTCGTCCCCCGAGCGCGGGGTCCATGGCAAGCACGCTGTGACCCTGCACGACCTGGACCAGTTCACCTTGCATTCGAAGGTGCCTCTGCCCCTTCAGATGGACGGCGACCACCTCGGGCTGCGTACGAGCGTGACGTTCACAGGCGTACGCCGTGCACTGCGTGTGATTGTGTGAGCAGAAGGGGCTAAAGTCCTTTCACTCGAACGTTTAGGCCAGGATCCACCCCATGGAAGTACGGCTGTGACCTAGTCGACACCGAGGAATCAAAAAAAACTTTCCGGAAGGGGTTGTATCCGCCGCTGAGGTTTGCGAGTCTCTACGTGGCGGTCGGGACAGCCCGCAACACCAGCGTCCACAGACCACCGGAACCCCTCTTCAAACCACAGGACCTCGCCAGGGAACCTGGCGTTCGGCCCTTCACTTGTTGAGGGATTCGTGAAAGCGTTCACATTCACAAGCAACCTGCACGTAATACCAAGGAGAGGTAGCAGCCATGGACTGGCGTCACAACGCCGTTTGCCGCGAGGAAGACCCCGAGCTCTTCTTCCCCATCGGCAACACCGGTCCTGCGCTGCTGCAGATCGAGGAAGCCAAGGCCGTCTGCCGTCGCTGCCCCGTTATGGATCAGTGTCTGCAGTGGGCGCTCGAGTCCGGCCAGGACTCCGGCGTCTGGGGTGGTCTCAGCGAGGACGAGCGCCGCGCCATGAAGCGCCGCGCCGCCCGCAACCGGGCCCGTCAGGCCTCCGCCTGACAACACCCGCCCCGCACAGCCTGAGCTTGGCGGCGCGTACAGCGAGTACGCATCTCCCGCCCCCGAGCCGCAGCGCGCAGTAACCCCCGGTGCGCCTAGCAATAGAGCAGCAACGAGCGATCGGCCCCGGATCTTCGGATCCGGGGCTCTTTGCTGTCCGGGCTCTTTTGCTGTCCGGGCTCTTTTGCTGCGCGGGCTCTTCTGCCGTGCGGGCAGGGGCGGTTGGCGCTACTTGTTCGCCCGCACCGGTACGTCCAGGATCACCCGGGTCCCCCGCCCCGGCGCCGGCACCATGTCGAACGTACCGCCCAACTCGCCTTCCACCAGGGTCCGTACGATCTGCAGCCCCAGGTTGCCGTCGGTGTGCGGGTCGAAGCCCTCGGGCAGGCCGACGCCGTCGTCCTGGACGGTGACCAGGAGGCGGGCCTCCTTGGTGGTGCCGCCGCGGACGGCCGACACCTCGACCGTGCCGGTGTCGCCCTCGCGGAAGCCGTGTTCGAGGGCGTTCTGGAGGATCTCCGTGAGGACCATCGACAGCGGGGTGGCGACCTCGGCGTCGAGAATGCCGAAGCGTCCGGTGCGGCGGCCGGTGACCTTGCCCGGCGAGATCTCGGCCACCATCGCCAGCACCCGGTCGGCGATCTCGTCGAACTCGACGCGCTCGTCCAGGTTCTGGGAGAGCGTCTCGTGCACGATCGCGATCGAGCCGACCCGTCGTACCGCCTCTTCGAGCGCTTCCCGCCCCCGGTCGGACTCGATGCGCCGGGCCTGGAGGCGCAGCAGCGCAGCGACCGTCTGGAGGTTGTTCTTCACCCGGTGGTGGATCTCCCGGATGGTCGCGTCCTTGGTGATCAACTCACGCTCGCGGCGGCGCAGTTCGGTGACGTCCCGGAGCAGGACCAGCGAACCGATGCGCGTGCCCTTGGGCTTGAGCGGGATCGCGCGGAACTGGATGACCCCGTCGTGCGCCTCGATCTCGAACTCGCGGGGTGCCCAGCCGCTGGCCACCTTGGCGAGCGCCTCGTCCACCGGGCCGCGGGTGGGGGCGAGTTCGGCGGTGGTCCTGCCGAGGTGGTGGCCGACCAGGTCGGAGGCGAGGCCCATGCGGTGGTACGCGGACAGCGCGTTCGGGGAGGCGTACTGGACGATGCCGTCCGCGTCGAGGCGGATCAGGCCGTCGCCTACGCGCGGGGCGGCGTCCATGTCCATCTGCTGGTTCGCGAACGGGAAGGAGCCGGCCGCGATCATCTGCGCGAGATCCGAGGCGCTCTGAAGGTACGTCAGCTCCAGGCGGCTCGGGGTGCGCACGGTGAGCAGGTTGGTGTTGCGGGCGATGACACCGAGGACGCGCCCTTCCCGTCGTACCGGAATCGACTCGACCCGGACCGGGACCTCCTCGCGCCACTCGGGGTCGCCCTCGCGCACGATCCGGCCCTCGTCGTGCGCCGCGTCCAGCATGGGGCGGCGACCGCGCGGGACGAGGTGGCCGACCATGTCGTCCTGGTAGGAGGTGGGGCCGGTGTTGGGCCGCATCTGGGCCACCGACACATAGCGCGTGCCGTCACGGGTGGGCACCCAGAGCACCAGGTCGGCGAAGGAGAGGTCGGAGAGCAGCTGCCACTCCGACACCAGCAGATGGAGCCACTCGAGGTCGGAGTCGTCGAGGGCGGTGTGCTGGCGGACCAGTTCGTTCATGGAGGGCACGTGTGCGAGCGTACCTGGCGGTATGTACGTGGCCGAAAAGCGGCTTGAAAACACCCGCGGGCCGCGGCGCCTGAGAGGGACCCTCAACCCTCCCGGCACCGCAGCCCGGAGCAATATCGGCCGCGGGGTGTGCGGTCCCGGTACCGGCCGAAGGTTGAGGAGCCGGGGCAGTCAGGGCAGAGAGCTCCGGTTCCTCCGTCCGTCCTCCTGTGCGGGGAGGGCGGAAGCTTTGGTGGTTCTGCGGTTGGTCCTGCAGTTGGTCCTGCGTCGCACTGTTTCAATTGTGGACTAGACCACTAGACGTGTCCATGCGTTGGAGGCTGTTCGTTGTTGTTATTTCTCGGACGGTCTCCAACTGCTCGGACGCCCTAGCAACCACCACGCAGCCTAACCCGTGTGGGTTCATGTGCGGGGCCAGATGGCCATGGCAATTTCCGCGAGCGCTTCCAGTTCCTCCCGGCTCGCCCCGTCCCGCGCCTGTTGGGACATGCCCTGGATGATCGCGCCGGTGTGCCGGGCGAGGGCGGCGGCGTCGGTACCGGCCGGGAGCTCGCCCGCCGCGACGTCGGCGGCGATACGGCGCTCGACCGCGGCGATGTTGCCGTTGCGCCGCTCGCGCAGGGACTCCTCGACCTCGGGGCTCGCGCAGTGCGTGGCCGCGTGGATGACGAGGCAGCCGTGCGGGCGGCCCGGGGCCGTGTACTCGGCGGCGGCCTCGTGCAGCATGCGTGCGACGGCCGCGCGGGCGGTGGGTTCCTCGGCGAGGGCCCGGTCGCCGAAGGAGCCGTACCGGGCGCCGTAGACGCCGACGACCTCTTCGAACAGGGCCCGCTTGTCTCCGAAGGCCGCGTACAGGCTGGGGGCGCCGATGCCCATCACCCGGGTGAGGTCCGAGACGGACGTCCCCTCGTATCCGTGCTCCCAGAACGCCATGACCGCCTTCTCCAGCGCGGTCTCGCGGTCGAAGGACCGGGGCCGGCCGCGCGGCCTGACCTTGGTCTTCGTGTCGTCGCCGTCCACCATGGAGTGAATTGTATAGCGGGTGCTAGAGAAATGTCGGCGGGGTGTTGTACGGTCTTTCTGTAGCGACCGCTAGAGAATTCTGGAGGGGTGTCGGCATGGGTGTGCTCGCGGGGAAGACGGCTCTGGTCACCGGGGCGAGCAGGGGCATCGGGCGGGGGATCGCCGAGCGGCTGGGGCGCGACGGGGCACGGGTGGCGGTGCATTACGGGAGGAACGAGCAGGCGGCGAAGGAGACGGTGGCCGCGATCGAGGCGGCGGGCGGCTCGGCCTTCGCGATCGGGGTCGAGCTGGGGCGGCCGGGGGACGCGGCGGCCCTGTGGGAGGAGTTCGACCGGCACGCGGACGGGCTGGACATCCTGGTGAGCAACGCGGCGATCGGGAGCTCCCGGCCGATCGACGAAATAGCCGAGGACGAGTACGACGGCCTCTTCGCGGTGAACGTGAAGGCGCCGTTCTTCCTCGTCAAGCAGGGCGCGACGCGACTGCGGGACGGCGGCCGGATCATCAACATCTCGTCGGGGCTCGCCCGCAACGCCGCGATGCCGCACAACATGGCGTACGCGATGACCAAGGGCGCGCTGGACGTCTTCACACGGGACCTGTCCAAGGTGCTGGGCCCCCGGGGCATCACGGTGAACTCGGTGGCGCCCGGGATCATCGACACGGACAACACGGCGGAACTGCTGTACGGCAGCCCGGACGGCTGGGCACAGGCGGCGGCGTACTCCGCACTGGGCCGGGTGGGCGAGACGGCCGACGTCGCGGAGGTGGTGGCGTTCCTGGCGTCGGACGGGGGGCGGTGGGTGACGGGGGGTTGGGTGGATGTGACCGGGGGTTCGCTGGTGTAGATGCTCTTGTGTGGACGGGCTTGGGGGGCGGGCGGGCTTGGCGGATGCGCGGCTTGGGGTGGGCGGGCCTGGCGGATGCGCGGCTTGACTGATGTCTGGCTCGGGGGATGGCCGGCTCGGCGGATGCCAGGCTCGGGGGATGGCCGGCTCGGCGGGCCCCGGCTCAGGGGACCGGGCTCACTGGGCCTCGGCTCGGCGGATGCCAGGCTCGGCAGGCCCCAACCCAGCGGACCCCGGCTCAGTGGGTCTCGGTGACCTTCGCCAAGGCGCGGGGTGCGTCCGGGTCCTGGCCGCGGGCGATGGTGACCTCGTACGCCAGCAGTTGGAGGGGGATGATCTCCAGGATCGGCTGGACCTCCTCGGCCACGCCCTCCGTGGGCAGCACGAAGCCGGCGGAGGCCTGCTCGACCTGGTGCCGGGGACCGACGACGAACAGGTCGGCGCCGCGGCCGCGCAGCCGGTCGAGCACGGGCTGGAGTGCTTCGCCGCCCTTGCCGTCGGTGACGACCGCGATGACCGGGGAGACGTTGTCGACCATGGCGAGGGGGCCGTGCAGGAGGTCGGCGCCGGAGTAGGAGAGGGCGGGGATGTAGCTGGTCTCCATGAGCTTGAGCGCGGCTTCCTTGGCGGTGGGGTAGCCGTAGCCGCGGGAGGTGATGACCATGCGCTCGGCGAAACGGTAGCGGGCGGCGAGGGCGCGGATCTCGTCCTGGCGGGCGAGCAGTTGCTCGGCGAGGTCGGGGAGCGGCTTGGCGGCACCGCCGTCGCCGCCGCGCAGACCCTCGACGAAGAGGTAGAGCGCGAGGAGGGAGGCCGTGTACGTCTTGGTGGCCGGGAGGGCCTTCTCCGGGCCGGCCATGATGTCGACGTGGTACTCGGAGACGCCGGCCAGCGGTGAGTCGGGGTTGTTGGTGACGGCCAGGGTGATCGCGCCGGCCTCGCGGGCGGCGCGGGTCGAGGCGACCAGGTCCGGGGAGCCGCCGGACTGGCTGACGGTGATCACCAGGACGTCGGTGAGGTCGGGGCGGGCACCGTAGGCCGTGGTGGTGGACATCGAGGTGAGACCGCAGGGCAGGCCGAGGCGGATCTCCAGGAGGTACTTGGCGTAGAGGGCGGCGTTGTCGGAGGTGCCGCGGGCGGTGAGCAGGACGAAGCGGGGGTTGCGGGCGGCGATCTCCTGGGCCACCTGCCGGATGCCGGGGGCGCCCTCCTCAAGCAGCCGGCGCAGCACTGCGGGCTGCTCGCCCATCTCGCGGGCCATGATCCGGCCGGGGACGTCGTTCGTGGGGGCCGGGGTCGTGGCGGTCATGGTGGGTCCTCCGGGTGGGGCGATGTGCGACGGGCTGGCCCTATTTCACTCCCCCCGGGCGAATGACGCCTGTCCTCTGCGTGGATTCACGGTGCCGCTCGCTCACCTTCGCCCATCCTTCCTGCACCTTCGATTCCTCTTCCTGCGCCTGCGCCTCTCCTTCCTGCGTCAATTCCACCTGGGCGTCAGGGGGCGCCTCTGTTAGATTGGTCTAAACCACATAGCCCTTCAGATCGGCAGGCCCAGCGTGGAAGTTGTGATCGTTCCGGACGCCAAGTCGGGCGGCGAGCTCATCGCCGAGGCAATGGCACGGCTCCTGCGGCGCAAGCCGGACGCGTTGCTCGGAGTGGCCACCGGGTCGACCCCGCTGCCCATTTACGAGGCGCTGGCGGCGAAGGTGCGGTCCGGGGCCGTGGACGCCTCGCGGGCGCGGATCGCTCAGCTCGACGAGTACGTGGGGCTGCCGGCCGAGCATCCGGAGTCGTACCGGTCGGTGCTGCGGCGGGAGGTGCTGGAGCCGCTCGGGATCGGGATGGACGCGTTCATGGGGCCGGACGGGACGGCGGCGGACGTGCAGGGGGCGTGCGAGGCGTATGACGCGGCGCTCGGGGAAGCGGGCGGGGTGGATCTGCAGCTGCTCGGGATCGGGACGGACGGGCACATCGGGTTCAACGAGCCGTGTTCCTCGCTGGCCTCGCGGACGCGGATCAAGACGCTGACCGAGCAGACCCGGGTGGACAACGCGCGGTTCTTCGAGGGCGACATCGACCAGGTGCCGCATCACGTGATCACTCAGGGGATCGGGACGATTCTCGAGGCTCGGCATCTGGTGCTGCTGGCGACGGGTGAGGGGAAGGCCGACGCGGTCGCGGCGACGGTCGAGGGGCCGGTGGCCGCGGTGTGTCCGGCGTCGGCGTTGCAGTTGCATCCGCATGCGACGGTGGTTGTCGATGAGGGGGCTGCTTCGAAGTTGAAGCTGGCGGACTACTTCCGGCACACGTTCGTCAACAAGCCGGAGTGGCAGGGGATTTAGCGGGCTTGTCTGCCGGGATCGGTACACAGCCCCACACCCCTTGGTGCACCGCAGGCGCCGGCCCCTGGATGGGACCGGCGCCTGCGTCGTCGTAACAGCTACTCCCCCGCGATGACCTCCGCCGCCGCCCTTCCGCACACCCTCGCCGCGCCGTGGGTGGCGATGTGGAGGGCGCCTCGGGTCGGCGACTGGGGCAGGCCCATTTCGATGATGATGGTGTCGGGGCGGGTGCGGAGGAGGGTGTCCAGGGCCTTGGTCATCCAGGCGTGGCGGTGTTCGTCGCGGACCACGGCCACGATGCGGCGGGGGCCCGCCGCGGCCAGGGCGGCCATGCCCGCGTCGTCGCCCGTGAAGGTGCCGGTCTCCGTGCCGGGGAGCAGGCGGGAGAGTTCCGCGGCCACGCCCCAGGGGGTCTCGTCGCCCACCGCGATGTTGGCCATGGGGGTGAAGGCGGCGACGTAGGGCGGTTCGGTGAGCGGGGTGAAGCCGTCCAGGCCGCCGCCCGGGCCGCCGTCCGGGCCGGTGATCCGCAAGGCCCGCCGCGCCGCACGCAGACCGACCTCGTCATCGACGGGCACACCGGCGCCGCGCTTCCCACCGCCCTCAGCCGCAGCAGCCCCGGCAGCCCCGGCTCCAGCCGAAGCCGCCGCAGCCCCAGCCGAAGCCTCCGCTCCCCCGGCCAGCCTCGCCGCGCCCGCCGCCTCGGCCGTCCAGCGAGCCAACGCCCGTACCCGTTCCGCCGCCTCCGCGAGGCGTTCCTCCGGGAGTTCGCCCGTGCGGACCGCCGCGACCAGGGCGTCGCGCAGGCGGCGTACCGTCTCCTCGTCCGAGAGGCCGCCGCCCACGCAGATCGCGTCCGCGCCGGCGGCGATCGCGAGGACGCTGCCGCGTTCGATGCCGTAGGTCGCTGCGATGGCCTGCATCTCCATGCCGTCGGTGACGATCAGGCCGTCGTAGCCGAGTTCGCCGCGCAGCAGTTCGGTGAGGATGCGGTGGGACAGGGTCGCCGGGTGGTCCGGGTCCAGGGCCGGGACCAGGATGTGCGCGGTCATGATCGCCCGGCTGCCGGCGGCGATCGCCGCGCGGAACGGCGGCAGTTCGCGGTCGGCGAGGATCTCGGGCGTCGCGTCGATGCGCGGCATCGCGTGGTGGGAGTCGACCGCCGTGTCGCCGTGGCCGGGGAAGTGCTTGGTGCAGGCGGCCACGCCGGCGGACTGGAGGCCGGTGACGTAGGCCGCGGTGTGGCGGGCGACCAGGTCCGGGGTGGCGCCGAAGGAGCGCACGCCGATGACCGGGTTGGCGGGGTTGGAGTTCACGTCGGCCGAGGGGGCCCAGTTGAAGTTCACACCGCAGGCCGCCAGGCGGCGGCCGAGTTCCGCGGCGACCTCGCGCGTCAGCTCGGCGTCGTCCACCGCGCCCAGCGCGTTGTTGCCGGGGAAGGACGAGCCGGTGCGCACCTCCAGGCGGGTGACATCGCCGCCCTCCTCGTCGATGGCGACCAGGACGTCGTCCCGCTCGGCGCGCAACTGGGCGGTCAGCGCCGCCACTTGCTCGGGCGTGGCGATGTTGCGGCCGAACAGGCCGACCGAGGCGAGGCCCTCGCCGAGGCGGCGCAGCAGCCAGTCGGGGGCCGTGGTGCCGGTGAAGCCAGGCTGCAGGACCGTCAGGGCGTCGCGGGTGAGGGTGTCGGTGCCGCTGGCGAATGTCGTCATCGGTCGCGTTATCCCTTCACGGCGCCGGCGGTGAGACCCGCGGCCATCTTGCGCTGGACGAGCAGGAACAGGACGACGATCGGCACCGCCATCATCGTGGCACCGGCCATCATCGGCGCGTATTCCGTGCCGTGCTTGGTGGTGAAGTTGCCGAGCCAGACGGTCGCCGTCTGGTTCTCCTGGCTCAGCAGCATCAGGGCGTAGAGGTACTCGTTCCACGCCTGGATGAAGGCGTAGACCGAGGTGGCGACCATGCCGGGAGCGAGCAGCGGGAAGACCACGCGGATGAAGGCGCCGGTGCGGGAGCAGCCGTCGACCATCGCCGCCTCCTCCAGCTCCTTCGGGATGTTGACGATGAAGCCGCGCAGGGTCCACACCGTGAACGGGAGAATGAAGGTCAGGTACGTGATGATCAGGCCCGAGAGCTTGTCGTACTGGCCCAGGTCGTTCAGGAGCAGGAAGACCGGGATGATCATCGCGACCAGCGGGACCATCTGCACCGCGAGGATGCCGACGATCACGATCTTGCGGCCGCGGAAGGCGAACCGGGAGATGGCGAGCGCGGCCAGCATGCCGACGACGATGCCGATCGCGACGACCGTCAGCGACACGATGAGGCTGCGGCCGACCGGGCCCCAGAAGTCGGCGATGTCCAGCGCCCGGCGGAAGTTGGAGAGGGTGAAGCCCGTGGGCAGCAGACTCGGGTCCGGGTCGATGGCGTCCTTGGCCGGCTTGAAGGCCGTGTTGAGCATCCAGTAGACCGGGAAGCCGGCGGCCAGGAAGACCAGGAGACCGAGCAGGTTCCAGCCGAGCTTGGACTTGCGGCGCCGCGAGCTGCTCCCGGTGGTCGCCACCGCGTTCATGATGGTCATTCGACCTCTCCGATCTTCAGCATCTGCCGCATGTACACCGCGACCACACCCAGCAGCAGTACGACGGTGATCAGGGCGATCGCCGAGCCCTGCGCGTAGTCGTTGACGACGAAGGCGCGGTCGTAGGAGTAGGTGGTCAGGAGCTGGAACTCCTGCTCGGGATGGCCGTTGCGCATCACGAAGACCTGCGGGAAGACGCCCATGTCCCAGATGACCGACAGGGTCGTGAGCATCACGACGATCGGCTTGAGGATGGGCAGGGTGACGTACCGGAAGACGCCCCAGGCGCCCGCGCCGTCGAGGCGGGCCGCCTCCTCCAGCTCGGCGGGGACCTGGGTGAGTCCGGCGCTGAGGGTGATCACGACGAAGGGCACGGCGCCCCAGACCACCAGCAGCATGATGACGGCGAGACCCTGTGGGCCGCTCGCGAACCAGTTGTGGCCGATCAGGTCCACGCCCGGCAGCTTGCTGAGCAGCGCGTTGAGGATGCCGTAGTCCGCGTCGAACAGCCACTTGAAGACCGTGGTGGCGACGATGATCGGCATGCCCCAGCTGGCCACGAGCGCGATGTTGACGAGGGTCTTCACCCAGCCGGAGACCCGCTGCAGCAGCAGCGCGATCAGCATGCCGGCGACCATCGTGAAGATCACGCAGCTGGCCGCGAAGACGATCGTACGGACGACGACCTGCCAGAACTCGCTGTCGCTGAGCACGTTGCTGAAGTTGTCGAAGCCCACCGACTCGGCCGGCTGGAAGCCCCACAGCTGGGACTGCCCGAACTTCTGGAAGGACAGCGTGACAAGGCGGACCAGCGGATAGCCCATGACCAGGGCGAGGATCGCCAGACAGGGTGCGAGCAGCAGCCACGGCGTGGCCGCGCCGCCCGAAGTCCGGCCTCTGCGTGGCCTGATCGGGGCGGCCGGTGGTGGCGGCGCCTGACGCGGGGGCGGCACCTTGGCGGGTGTGGTCGTGTCTGCGGCACTCATCGCGCGCTCCTCAGCGGTCCCTCTGGTCGTACGAGGAGCAGGGCCCCGTCCTCCGCGAAGGAGGCCGTACGGGGCCCTGCTCGTAGGTCACTTGGTGTTGATGACCTTGTCGATCGCGGCGTCCGCTTCCTTCGCGGCGGCCTCGACCGTCTCCTTGCCGGTGCCGATGTTCTGCAGCATCGTCTGCAGGACCTGGGCCTTCTCGACCTGGCCCCAGCCGGGCGCCATCGGGACGAACCAGTTGGACTCGGCCGCGGTGGCCGGGACCGCCGTCGCGGGGTCGTTCTTCAGGGTCGCGAGGTCGGTCTTGTTGTTGGGCAGGTTGCCCTTGGCCATCAGGCCCTTCTGGCCGGAGGGGCCGGTGAAGGCGTTGATCCACTCGGCGGCGACGCCCTGCGCCTTGGACTTGACCGGGATCGCGAGGTCCGAACCGCCCAGGAAGACGGGCATGTTCTTGCCGGACGGACCCGGCATCACGAAGTTCTCGAGGTTGTCCTTGAGCTTGCCGGTCTTGTCGTTCTTCGGGTCGGCCGCGGTCGCGCCCTCCCACGCGGCGCCGAAGATCATGCCGGACTTGCCCTGGCCGTAGACGATGTAACGGTCGGACTCGTCCTTGGTCTTGTCACCGTGCATGTACTTGTCGATGACGTTCTTGAACTCGGTCAGGCCCTTGATGGACTCCGGCGAGGACAGGTTGCCCTTCCACTGACCGCCCGACTCGGTGGCGATGGAGCCGCCGGCGTCGTAGACGAAGGACATGGCCGCGTACCAGTCACGGGTGGGCTGGTACCAGGCGGAGAACTTGTTCCCCTCCTTCTTCTGCACCTTGTCCAGGGCCGCGGTGAGCTCGGCGTACGTCGTCGGCGCGGTCTTGACGCCGACCGAGGCGAAGAGGTCCTTGCGCCAGTTGGCGACGCGACCACCGGCGTAGTACGGGACGCCGTAGGTCTTGCCCTGGTAGGTCACGGAGGCCTTGAGGCCGTCGAGCCAGGCGGAGGAGTTGGTGAACTTCGAGGCGTCCACGGGG
Source organism: Streptomyces sp. NPDC047081 (assembly GCF_040643775.1). Lineage (NCBI taxonomy): Bacteria > Bacillati > Actinomycetota > Actinomycetes > Kitasatosporales > Streptomycetaceae > Streptomyces > Streptomyces sp. NPDC047081. The sequence continues at coordinate 44,192 of NZ_JBEYUY010000029.1, forward strand.
GCGAAGGCGCCCTTGACCATGTAGCTGAGCATCTCGGTGTTGCCCATCTCGACCACGTCCGGCGCCTTGTCGGTGGCGAGGACCGCGTCGAGCTTGGTGTTCTTGTCCGGCCAGCCGTAGTACTCGTGCTTGATCTTGATGCCGGGGTGGGCCTTCTGGACGGCCGCGTCGGCCGCCTTCACCAGGTTCGGCCAGTTGTTCTGAGCGTCCACGGTCAGCCAGACCGTCAGTTCCTTGGCGTCGGCGCCCCCGCCCGACGAACCGTTGTCCTTGCCCCCGCACGCCGCGATGGAGACCATCATGCCCGCGATACCGATCGCGGCTATGAGCTTGCGCTTCACGCCACCCTCCTCAGGGATGCCCACACCTCCCCGCTCATGCGCCGGGACCTGAACCAATGGTGTAGACCAGTACGGGGAGCTTGGACCAGACCACGAAGCCTGTCAAGAGTCCTCGAAACGGCCCTGACCAGCCGTTATGCGACCTACATATGCAGGAACCTTTAAGTAAGAAGCCAGCGAAAACAGCACCGCCGGAGTAATCTCGTCCGCTAGACCACTTGGCCCCGTGGACTAGACCAACAGAAGCGGCGACGGTATACAGAAGGATCACGATGTGACCCGCATCCGGAGCCGGGAAGGCAGAGCATGAGCAGCGACGTCAGCAGTGCGGACAACGAGGGCGGCGCAGGCGTCCGTACCGCGCGCGTGCCCAAGTACTACCGCCTGAAGAAACACCTGCTCGACATGACGGAGACCCAGTCGCCCGGCACCCCGGTACCGCCCGAGCGCACCCTCGCCGCCGAGTTCGACACCTCCCGCACGACCGTGCGCCAGGCGCTCCAGGAGCTGGTCGTCGAGGGACGCCTCGAACGCATCCAGGGCAAGGGCACGTTCGTCGCCAAGCCGAAGGTGTCGCAGGCGCTGCAACTCACCTCTTACACCGAGGACATGCGGGCCCAGGGCCTCGAACCCACCTCACAGCTCCTGGACATCGGCTACATCACCGCCGACGATCGCCTCGCCGAACTCCTCGACATCACGGCCGGCGGCCGGGTCCTGCGCATCGAGCGCCTCCGCATGGCCAACGCGGAACCGATGGCCATCGAGACCACCCACCTCAGCGCCAAGCGCTTCCCGGCCCTGCGCCGCTCGCTGGTCAAGTACACGTCCCTCTACACGGCGTTGGCCGAGGTCTACGACGTCCACCTCGCCGAGGCCGAGGAGACCATCGAGACCTCCCTGGCCACCCCGCGCGAGGCGGGCCTCCTCGGCACGGACGTGGGCCTGCCGATGCTGATGCTCTCCCGGCACTCGTACGACAGGACGGGCGAACCGGTGGAGTGGGTGCGCTCGGTGTACCGGGGGGACCGCTACAAGTTCGTGGCACGGCTGAAGCGGCCTGCCGAGTAGTGCAGCCGGTGTAGCGCAACCACGCTTCCTGCTCTACGGTCCTCCCGTCTCCGTATGGACGGGAGGACCTCGCTGTGCGTACCGCGAACGTCCGCACCATCGTCATCTGGACCCTCGTCGCGCTGATCGGCGCCACCGGCTGGGCCGTCCTGGCACTGGCCCGGGGCGAGGACGTCTCGGCCGCCTGGATGGTGGCGGCCGCCCTCGGCTCGTACGCGATCGGCTACCGCTTCTACGCGAAGTTCATCGCGAACAGGGTGCTGAAGGTCGACGGCACCCGGGCCACCCCGGCCGAACGCCTCGACAACGGCATCGACTTCCACCCCACCGACCGCCGTGTACTGCTCGGCCACCACTTCGCGGCGATCGCCGGCGCCGGCCCGCTCGTCGGCCCCGTGCTCGCCGCGCAGATGGGATACCTGCCCGGCACCATCTGGATCATCGCGGGGGTGATCTTCGCCGGGGCCGTGCAGGACATGGTCGTGCTGTTCTTCTCGACCCGGCGCGACGGCCGCTCCCTGGGCCAGATGGCCCGCGAGGAGATCGGCCCCTTCGGCGGCGCGGCGGCGCTGATCGCCGCCTTCGCCATCATGATCATCCTGCTCGGCGTGCTGGCACTGGTCGTCGTCAACGCCCTCGCCGCCTCCCCCTGGGGCACCTTCTCCATCGCGATGACCATCCCGATCGCCCTGCTGATGGGCTTCTACCTACGGGTACTCCGCCCCGGCCGGGTCGCCGAGGTCTCGCTGATCGGCGTGGCGCTCCTGCTGCTCGCCCTCGTCGCCGGCCGCTGGGTCGCCGAGTCGTCCTGGGCGGACGCGTTCACGCTGGCGCCCTCGACACTGGTCGTCTGGCTGGTGGCGTACGGCTTCATCGCCTCGATCCTGCCGGTGTGGATGCTCCTCGCACCCCGCGACTACCTCTCCACCTTCATGAAGATCGGCACGATCGCCCTGCTGGCACTGGGCGTTGTGATCGCGCTGCCGACGCTGAAGATGGACGCGGTCACGGACTTCGCCTCGCGCGGCGACGGCCCGGTCTTCGCCGGCTCCCTCTTCCCCTTCGTGTTCATCACCATCGCCTGCGGGGCGCTGTCCGGCTTCCACTCGCTCATATCGAGCGGTACGACGCCGAAGATGATCCAGAAGGAGACGCAGGTCCGCATGATCGGCTACGGCTCCATGCTGATGGAGTCGTCGGTCGCGATCATGGCGCTGGTCGCGGCGAGCATCATCGACCCGGGCCTGTACTTCGCGATGAACGCGCCGGCCGGCGTGATCGGCACCACCGTGGACAACGCCTCGCAGGTGGTGACCGGTTGGGGCTACCACATCTCCCCCGCCGACCTCGCGCAGGCCGCCAAGAACGTCGAGGAGTCGACCCTGCTGTCCCGCACCGGCGGCGCGCCCACCCTCGCGATCGGCGTCTCGGAGATCTTCTCCAAGGTCACCGGCGGGAGCCTGCGCGCCTTCTGGTACCACTTCGCGATCATGTTCGAGGCACTGTTCATCCTCACCGCGATCGACGCGGGCACCCGGGTGGGCCGGTTCATGCTCCAGGACACGCTGGGCAACATCATCCGGCCGTTCAAGAACGTGAGTTGGAAGCCCGGCCTGGTCATCACCAGCGGGATCGTCTGCGCCCTGTGGGGCTACTTCCTCTGGGTCGGCGTGCACGAGCCGCTCGGTGGGATCAACCAGCTCTTCCCGATCTTCGGCATCTCCAACCAGCTCCTCGCAGCCGTCGCCCTGGCCGTCTGCACGACCCTGCTGGTGAAGTCCGGACGCCTCAAGTGGGCCTGGATCACGGGGATTCCGCTCGCCTGGGACGCCACGGTCACGCTGACCGCCAGCTACCAGAAGGTGTTCTCCAGCGACCCCAAGGTCGGCTTCTTCAAGCAGCGTTCGGTCTTCCAGGACGCGATCGACGCCGGGAAGGTGCTGCCACCGGCCAAGAACATGGACGACATGCACACCGTGGTCACCAACTCCACGGTGGACGGCGTACTTTCGGCCGTTCTCGCGGTCCTGATCGTCGTCGTCATCGCGGACGCGCTGCGCGTCTGCGTCCGCCATGTCCGCCGCCCCGCCCTGTCCACGCTGAGCGAGGCACCGTACGTCGAGTCCCGGATCACCGCACCGGCCGGGCTGATCCCGACCCGGGAGGAGAAGGAGGAGGCCCACCATGCGGTCGGCGCTGGTTCGGGCGGCTAGGAGTGTGCGCTGGTACGTGCGTGAGCTGACCGACGAGTCGGCGTACGACCGGTACGTGGCGCACGTACGAAAGGACCATCCACAGGCCGAAGTTCCGTCCCGGCGCGAGTTCGAGCGGATGCGGACCGACCGGCAGGAGGAGGATCCGCGGCAGGGGTTCCGCTGCTGTTGAGCACCTTCACAGAATCGACATACCGATATGCGGATGAGGTCTTCCGCTCACGCGACACCGTGACCTAGATTGCCTGCGCGTTACACAGGTGATCAGTGAGGGGACGGAGCCGCGGTATGTCTGAAGTGCCTGAAGTGAGACCACCGTTGGTGACACCGGTCCGGGTGGTCATCGCCGTCTGCCTGATCGCGCCCTTCGTGGCGATGCTCTGGGTCGGCTCGTACGCCAAGACGGACCCGGCGTTCATCGGCATCCCGTTCTTCTACTGGTACCAGATGCTGTGGGTGCTGATCTCCACGGCGCTGACCATGACCGCGTACCAGCTGTGGCAGCGTGACCAGCGCGCCCGCGCTTCCGAGAAGGGCGGTGCGTCGCAGTGAAGGACGGCGTGAACGGCGTCGCGCTCGGCGTCTTCATCTTCTTCTTCCTGGCCGTGACGGTCATGGGCTTCCTGGCGGCGCGCTGGCGCAAGGCCGAGCACGAAGCAAGTGCTGCGAGCCTCGACGAATGGGGGCTGGGCGGACGGTCGTTCGGCACCTGGATCACCTGGTTCCTGCTCGGCGGCGACCTGTACACGGCGTACACCTTCGTCGCCGTACCGGCGGCGATCTACGCGGCGGGCGCGGCCGGCTTCTTCGCGGTGCCGTACACGATCCTGGTGTACCCGCTGATCTTCACCTTCCTGCCCCGGCTGTGGTCGGTCTCGCACCGCCACGGGTACGTCACCACCTCCGACTTCGTGCGCGGGCGCTTCGGCTCGAAGGGGCTGTCGCTGGCGGTGGCGGTCACCGGCATCCTGGCGACGATGCCGTACATCGCGCTCCAACTGGTCGGCATCCAGGCCGTGCTGGACGTCATGGGCATCGGCGGCGGTACGGACTCCAACTGGTTCGTGAAGGACCTGCCGCTGCTGATCGCCTTCGGCGTGCTGGCCGCGTACACCTACTCGTCGGGCCTGCGGGCGCCCGCGCTGATCGCGTTCGTCAAGGACGCGCTGATCTACATCGTCATCGCGGTGGCGATCATCTACATCCCGATCAAGCTGGGCGGCTTCGACGACATCTTCGCCTCGGCGAACGACAAGTTCACGAAGGCCGGTGCGGGCGCCCTCGTCTCACCCCCGGCGGCCCAATGGACGTACGCCACGCTGGCGTTGGGCTCCGCGCTCGCGCTGTTCATGTACCCGCACTCGATCACCGCGACGCTCTCCTCCAAGAGCCGTGAGGTGATCCGCCGCAACACCACGATCCTGCCGCTGTACTCGCTGATGCTGGGCCTGCTCGCGCTGCTGGGCTTCATGGCGATCAAGAGCGGGGTCGACGTCACCAACCCCCAACTGGCCATCCCCCAGCTCTTCGAGGACATGTTCCCGAGCTGGTTCGCGGGCGTCGCCTTCGCGGCGATCGGCATCGGTGCGCTGGTGCCGGCGGCCATCATGTCGATCGCGGCCGCGAACCTCTTCACCCGCAACATCTACAAGGACTTCATCAAGCCGGACGCGACACCGGAGCAGGAGACCAAGGTCTCCAAGCTGGTCTCGCTGCTGGTGAAGGTCGGCGCGCTGGTCTTCGTCCTGACCATGGACAAGACCGTGGCCATCAACTTCCAGCTCCTGGGCGGCATCTGGATCCTGCAGACCTTCCCGGCGCTGGTCGGCGGCCTGTTCACGCGCTGGTTCCACCGCTGGGCGCTGCTGGCGGGCTGGGCGACGGGCATGATCTACGGCACGATCGCCGCGTACGACGTGGCCTCGCCGACCAACCCCGACCAGAAGCACTTCGGCGGCTCCAACGCGGAGATCCCCGGCATCGGCGAGATCGGCTACATCGGCCTGACGTCGTTCGTCCTGAACGTGCTGGTGACGGTGGTTCTGACCTTCGCCCTGAAGGCGCTGAAGGCCCCGGAGGGCATCGACGAGACCAACCCGCGGGACTACACGGCGGACGCGGGCGACCCGGGCGTGGAGGTGGAGCTCCCGCCGGCCACGGCAGGGGCCTCACACTAGGCGCCCCAAAGGGGCGCGGGGAACTGCGCGACCAGCCACGACGAACCCGCAGCGGGCCGCCGAAAAGCAAGACCATCGGCGGCCCGCTTTCGTGCACACTCGCCCACATGGACATCCTCATCCGGACAGCGAATCCCACCGAATACGAACCGCTCGGCGAGATCACCGCCCAGGCCTACCTCCAGGACGGCCTCCTCGCCTTCGGAGACGAGGACGACTGGTACCTCCGCGAGCTCAACGACGTGGCGAAGCGCGCCGCCCACGCCGAAGTCCTGGTCGCCGTGTCCCACACGGAACTGCTCGGCGGCGTCACCTTCGTCCCCGCCCCCGGCCCCATGGCCGACCTCGCCCGCCCCGGAGAGGCGGAGATCCGCATGCTCGCCGTCGCCCACGCCGCCCGCGGCCGAGGCGCCGGCGAGGCCCTCGTCCGTGCCTGCGTCGACCGCGCGCGAGCCGCCGGGTGCACCGGAGTCGTCCTGTCGACCCAGCACACGATGCACGCCGCCCACCGCATCTACGAACGCCTCGGCTTCCGCCGCGTACCCGGCCGCGACTGGAACCCGATCCCCGGGGACGAGTTCACTCTCCTCACCTACGAGTTGACGCTCTGAGACGACACGCGACACAACATATGGGGTTGCCGTTCTCCCCCGGCACAAGATGTATGCTCATGCTCGCTGTCGCCGCAGGGGAATCCGGTGCGAATCCGGAACTGTCCCGCAACGGTGTACTTGTGCATGCCTTGGGCGTGTACAGGAGTCAGTCCGAGGACCTGCCGACAGTGCGCCCGGCCGCCGTGGCCCGGGTGCCATGACGTCCGGGCCTCGTGGAATGGGCCGGTGGACGCGACGCCGTGCGCGCTCGTGAGCTGCCCCCTGCCCTCCGCAAGGCCCCCGTGCCCAGCGAGGGAGAGCCCCACGTGACCATCGCGCCAGCCGACCCGGCCTCAGCGATCACCCCTGTGGAAGTGGACGGTCCCGGAACCGCGTTGCTGCGGACCCTGACCGAGCTGACCGCCGACCTCCCCGACGCCGACCCCGGCCGGGTCGCCGCCGCCGCTCTCCGCGGCCGCTCGGCGCGGGCCGACGAGTCGGAGCTGCGTGAGCTGGCCACGGAGGCCGCGGCCGGGCTCATCTCCGAGGACCCGGCGTACAGCAGGCTGGCGGCCAGGCTCCTCACCATCTCCGTCGCCGCCGAGGCCGCGTCCCAGGGCGTCACCAGCTTCACCTGCTCGGTGGCCGTCGGCCATCGCGAGGGCCTCATCGCGGACCGCACGGCGGAGTTCGTGCGGGTCCACGCCGACCGCCTCGACGCGCTGATCGACCCTCAGGGCGACGACCGCTTCGGCTACTTCGGCCTGCGTACCCTGCACAGCCGCTACCTGCTCCGGCACCCGATCACCCGCAAGGTCATCGAGACACCCCAGCACTTCATGCTCCGGGTGGCCTCCGGGCTCGCCGAGGACGACACGGTCAGGGCCCTCGACGAAGTCGCCGCGCTCTACGGCCTGATGAGCCGCCTCGACTACCTCCCCTCCTCCCCCACCCTCTTCAACTCCGGCACCCGGCACCCCCAGATGTCGTCCTGCTACCTCCTCGACTCCCCGGTCGACGAGCTGGACTCCATCTACGACCGCTACCACCAGGTCGCCCGGCTCTCCAAGCACGCCGGCGGCATCGGCATCGCCTACTCCCGTGTCCGCAGCCGGGGTTCGCTGATCCGCGGCACCAACGGGCACTCCAACGGCATCGTCCCGTTCCTGAAGACGCTGGACGCGAGCGTCGCCGCCGTGAACCAGGGCGGCCGGCGCAAGGGTGCCGCCGCCGTCTACCTGGAGACCTGGCACTCCGACATCGAGGAGTTCCTGGAGCTGCGCGACAACACCGGCGAGGACGCCCGCCGTACGCACAACCTGAACCTCGCGCACTGGATCCCGGACGAGTTCATGCGCCGGGTGAACGCGGACGCCCAGTGGTCGCTGTTCTCCCCCGCGGACGTGCCCGAGCTGGTGGACCTGTGGGGCGAGGAGTTCGACGCCGCGTACAGGAAGGCCGAAGAGCAGGGGCTCGCGCGCAGGACCATCCCCGCCCGTGACCTGTACGGCCGCATGATGCGCACCCTCGCCCAGACCGGCAACGGCTGGATGACCTTCAAGGACGCCGCCAACCGCACGGCGAACCAGACGGCCGAGCCGGGCCATGTCGTCCACTCCTCCAACCTCTGCACGGAGATCCTGGAGGTCACCGACGACGGGGAAACGGCGGTCTGCAACCTCGGTTCGGTGAACCTGGGTGCCTTTGTCGACACGACGACCGGGGACATCGACTGGGAGCGCCTGGACGGGACGGTCCGTACGGCCGTCACCTTCCTCGACCGCGTGGTCGACATCAACTTCTACCCGACCGAGCAGGCGGGCCGGTCCAACGCCAAGTGGCGTCCCGTCGGCCTCGGCGCGATGGGCCTCCAGGACGTCTTCTTCAAACTGCGGCTGCCCTTCGACTCCCCCGAGGCCAAGGCCCTCTCCACGCGGATCGCCGAGCGGATCATGCTCGCCGCGTACGAGGCCTCCGCCGACCTGGCCGAGCGCAACGGCCCGCTGCCGGCCTGGGACAAGACCCGTACCGCCCGCGGAGTCCTGCACCCCGACCACTACGGCGTCGAGCCGAACTGGCCGGAGCGCTGGGCGGCCCTGCGCGAGCGGATCGCGGCGGTCGGCATGCGCAACAGCCTGCTCCTCGCGATCGCTCCCACCGCCACCATCGCCTCGATCGCCGGCGTCTACGAGTGCATCGAGCCGCAGGTCTCCAACCTCTTCAAGCGCGAGACCCTCTCCGGCGAGTTCCTCCAGGTCAACTCGTACCTGGTGAACGACCTCAAGGAGCTCGGCGTCTGGGACGCCCGCACCCGTGAGGCGCTGCGCGACGCCAACGGCTCGGTGCAGGACTTCGCCTGGATCCCGGCCGAGGTGAAGGCGCTGTACCGCACGGCGTGGGAGATCCCGCAGCGCGGCCTGATCGACATGGCCGCGGCCCGCACGCCCTACCTCGACCAGTCCCAGTCCCTGAACCTGTTCCTGGAGACACCGACCATCGGCAAGCTCTCGTCGATGTACGCGTACGCCTGGAAGCGGGGCCTGAAGACCACGTACTACCTGCGCTCGCGCCCGGCGACCCGCATCGCCCGCGCCGCCCAGGCGACCGTCCCGGTACAGACCGTGGACGCCGTCGCCTGCTCCCTGGAAAACCCCGAGTCCTGCGAGGCCTGCCAGTAATGCCCAGCAACCAGAACCTGCTCGACCCCGGCTTCGAGCTGACGCTGCGCCCCATGCGCTACCCCGACTTCTACGAGCGCTACCGGGACGCCATCAAGAACACCTGGACCGTGGAGGAGGTCGACCTCCACTCGGACGTGGCCGACCTCGCGAAGCTCACGCCCGCCGAACAGCACCTGATCGGCCGCCTGGTGGCCTTCTTCGCGACGGGCGACTCGATCGTCGCGAACAACCTGGTGCTGACGCTGTACAAGCACATCAACTCCCCCGAGGCTCGCCTGTACCTGAGCAGGCAGCTCTTCGAGGAGGCGGTGCACGTCCAGTTCTATCTGACCCTCCTGGACACCTATCTCCCCGACCCGGAGGACCGCGCCGCCGCCTTCGCGGCGGTGGAGAACATCCCCTCCATCCGCGAGAAGGCGCAGTTCTGCTTCAAGTGGATGGACTCGGTGGAGAAGCTGGACCGCCTGGAGTCCAAGGCCGACCGCCGCCGGTTCCTCCTCAACCTCATCTGCTTCGCCGCGTGCATCGAGGGGCTCTTCTTCTACGGCGCCTTCGCCTACGTCTACTGGTTCCGCAGCCGGGGTCTGCTGCACGGTCTCGCGACCGGCACCAACTGGGTGTTCCGCGACGAGACCATGCACATGTCCTTCGCGTTCGACGTGGTCGACACCGTCCGCAAGGAGGAGCCGGAGCTCTTCGACGACCAGCTCCAGCAGCAGGTCACGGACATGCTGCGCGAAGCCGTCGAGGCCGAGCTGCAGTTCGGGCGCGACCTGTGCGGCGACGGGCTGCCGGGCATGAACACCGAGTCGATGCGCCAGTACCTGGAGTGCGTCGCCGACCAGCGCCTCACCCGCCTCGGCTTCGCCCCGGTGTACGGCTCGGAGAACCCCTTCTCCTTCATGGAGTTGCAGGGCGTCCAGGAGCTGACCAACTTCTTCGAGCGCCGCCCGTCCGCGTACCAGGTCGCCGTGGAGGGCACGGTCGACCTCGACGAGGACTTCTAGCCGCCGGGTCCCTGAACCCGCCAGACCCTGGGGCGGCCCATGGAGCTTCCATGGGCCGCCCATGGACCTGCTATGGAGCGGCAAAGTTCTTCCGGGGCATCTGGCTCCGGATCCTCGGCCCCGGCTACGTTCTGGCCGTCCCACCATGTCCACAACACATGCACAGGACACTCAGATGTGTCATGCCCATGACGGCATTGCGCACCGCCGCCGCTACGCGCGTCACAGGCCTGCCACCTGCGTCGAGAACCCCACTCCAACGACGGAGGCAGTACCGCCATGCGTGAGAAGACCGGACGGAGTCTGCGAAGACTCCTGACCACCGCCATACCCGCCCTCGCCCTGGGCCTCGCCGGACTCGTCGCGGCGCCCGCGCACGCGGCACCGGCGGCGACCCACACCACCCGCGTCACCCAGAACGCCAAGGCCCTCACCTCCCCCGACCGGCAGGCCTTCCACTCCACCGGCAAGGCCGGGCAGAAGGTGCCGACCAAGCACCTGTGCGCCACGGCCGCCCCCGGCCAGGCGGCCTGCTTCGCGCAGCGCCGTACCGACATCAAGCAGCGGCTGGCCTCCGCGGTCGCCGCCGCCGCGCCCTCCGGCCTCAGCCCGGCCAACCTGCACAGCGCCTACAACCTGCCCTCAACAGGCGGTTCCGGCCTGACGGTTGCCGTCGTCGACGCCTACAACGACCCCAACGCCGAGTCGGACCTGGCGACTTACCGCTCGCAGTACGGCCTGTCCTCCTGCACCAAGGCCAACGGCTGCTTCAAGCAGGTCAGTCAGACCGGTTCCACGACCTCGCTGCCCTCCAACGACACCGGCTGGGCGGGTGAAGAGGCGCTGGACATCGACATGGTCAGCGCCGTCTGCCCGAACTGCAACATCATCCTCGTCGAGGCCAACTCCGCCACCGACTCCGACCTCGGCACCGCCGAGAACGAGGCCGTGGCCCTCGGCGCCAAGTTCGTGTCCAACAGCTGGGGCGGCGACGAGTCCTCCTCCCAGACCAGCGAGGACACCTCGTACTTCAAGCACCCGGGTGTCGCGATCACCGTCTCCGCGGGTGACTCCGGCTACGGCGCCGAGTACCCGGCGACCTCCCAGTACGTGACCGCCGTCGGCGGCACCGCCCTCTCCACGTCCTCCAACTCCCGCGGCTGGACCGAGTCCGTGTGGAAGACCAGCTCCACCGAGGGCACCGGCTCCGGCTGCTCGGCGTACGACGCGAAGCCGAGCTGGCAGACCGACACCGGCTGCACCAAGCGCATGGAGTCCGACGTCTCGGCCGTCGCCGACCCGGCCACCGGTGTGGCCGTGTACGACACCTACGGCGGCTCCGGCTGGGCGGTCTACGGTGGCACCAGCGCCTCCGCGCCGATCATCGCCGGTGTGTACGCCCTCGCCGGCACCCCGGGCTCCAGCGACTACCCGGCGAAGTACCCGTACTCGCACACCAGCAACCTGTACGACGTCACCAGCGGCAACAACGGCTCCTGCTCGACCTCGTACTTCTGCACCGCCGCCACCGGCTACGACGGCCCGACCGGCTGGGGCACCCCCAACGGCACCACCGCCTTCACCTCCGGCACCACCACCGGCAACACGGTCACCGTCACCAACCCGGGCAGCCAGTCGACGACGACCGGCAGCTCGGTCAGCCTCCAGATCAGCGCGACCGACAGCGCGGGCGCGACCCTGACCTACAGCGCGAGCGGCCTGCCGACCGGCCTGTCCATCAGCAGCTCGACCGGCAAGATCACCGGTACGGCGTCCACCGCGGGCACCTACCAGGTCACGGTCACCGCGACCGACTCCACCGGCGCCTCCGGCTCGGCCTCCTTCAGCTGGACCGTCGGCTCCTCCAGCGGCACCTGCACCTCGGCGCAGCTGCTCGGCAACCCGGGCTTCGAGTCGGGCAACACCACCTGGACCGCGTCCAGCGGGGTCATCACCAACTCCAGCAGCGAGGCGGCCCACGCCGGCTCGTACAAGGCCTGGCTCGACGGGTACGGCTCCACCCACACCGACACGCTCTCCCAGTCGGTGACCGTGCCCAGCGGCTGCAAGGCCACCTTCACCTTCTACCTGCACATCGACACCGCGGAGACCTCCACCAGCACCGCGTACGACAAGCTGACGGTCACCGCCGGTTCGACGACCCTGGCGACGTACTCGAACCTCAACGCCGCTTCCGGCTACGCGCAGAAGTCCTTCGACCTGAGCTCCTACGCGGGCTCGACCGTCACCCTGAAGTTCAGCGGTGTCGAGGACTCCTCGCTCCAGACCAGCTTCGTCGTCGACGACACCGCCGTCACGACCAGCTGACCCCCTGGAAACCGCGAAACCCCCGGGCCCCGGTCGCCGCCTTCGCGGCCGGGGCTCCGGTGTGCTCGGGTGTGGATCCGTTACGACCGGTCACACGTCACAGGGGAGAGGAGGCCCCCATGCGTCGAACGATCCCCCACACGACCGTCGCGCTCGCCGCGCTCACCCTCGTACTGGCCGGCTGCGGCAGCCAGGCCGACAGCGGAAAGGGCGGCGACAGCGGCACCGTGTCGTCCTCCCCCAGCCCCACGGGCACGCCGTCCACGAGCCCCACGGGCTGCACGCCGGCCTCGACGCTCGACGTCCACGACAGCGGCCGTACCGTGTGCCTGGCCGTGGGCGAGACACTGCGGATCAACCTGGACGGGACCGCCAAGCGGCCGTGGAAGCCGGTCTCCGGGAGCGGTTCCGTGCTGGAGGCGACCAACGCCGGGATCGTGCTGCTGCCGGGCGACGCGAACGCCGCGTTCAAGGCGGTCGAGAACGGCAGGACCCGGCTGGAGTCCACGCGGCCGCTGTGTGCCGCCCAGACGGGCCGGGTCTCGTGCCTGGGGATTCAGGAGTGGTGGGTCGCCGTGGTGGTGAAGTAGCGGCGGTGGGCCTGCTGGGCCTTGCGGATCTGGCGGTCGACCCGACGGTCGTGCGCGATGCCGATGATCGACGGGAGGATCAGGAGAACGAGGATTCCGAGAACGGTCAGCATTCCGATCAGCCCTTCGAGGTGTGCCGTATCCATGTACACCACTGTCGCGCTGATAGCTCCTTACAAACAGTGGCAGGACTGCCGTAGACCCTCGAAATACTGCCAACCTTGAGGCACACTGGAAGCATGCTGAAAAACGTCGCCGCCGTCGTGCTGGACGGCGTGAACCCCTTCGAACTGGCCGTCGTCTGCGAGGTGTTCGGCACCGACCGCAGTGACGACGGACTGCCCGAGTACGACTTCGCGGTCGCCTCGGCCGAGGGGCCGGTGCTGAACACCCGCGCGGGCTTCTCCATGCAGGTCGAGCACGGTCTGGAGCGGCTGGAGGAGGCCGATCTCATCGCCGTGCCGGCCGGCGCCCGCTTCGAGTCGCGTGAGTTCCCGCCCGAGCTGCTGGAGTCCCTGCGGCGCGCGGTCGACCGGGGCGCCCGGGTGCTCAGCGTCTGCTCCGGCGTCTTCGTGGTGGCCGCGGCCGGGCTGCTGGACGGCCGGCGCTGTGCCGTGCACTGGCACCACGCGGAGGAACTGGCGCGGGCGTACCCGGGGCTGACCGTCGAGCCCGACGTCCTGTACGTGGACGAGGAGCCGGTGATCACCTCCGCGGGCACCGCCGCCGGCATCGACGCGTGCCTGCACATCGTGCGCAAGGAGCAGGGCCCCGAGGTCGCCAACAAGATCGCCCGGCGGATGGTCGTACCGCCGCACCGGGACGGCGGGCAGGCGCAGTACATCGAGCGGCCGCTGCCGAAGAACTCGTGCGACACCGTCGGCGAGGTGCTGGTGTGGATGGAGCGCCACCTCGACGAGGACGTCACCGTGGAGCAGCTCGCCGAGCGCGCGCACATGTCGCCGCGCACCTTCGCCCGCCGCTTCCAGCAGGAGACCGGGACGACTCCCTACCGCTGGATCCTGCGGCAGCGGGTGCTGCAGGCCCAGCGGCTGCTGGAGGCGACGGACGAGACGGTGGACGCGATCGCCGGCCGGACCGGGTTCGGCAACGCGGCGGCGCTGCGTCACCAGTTCGTGCAGGCGATCGGGACCACCCCGCACGCCTACCGGCGCACGTTCAGGGGGCCGGAGGCGGCCGCCTGACTCACTCGCTCCTGCGTGGGACCGGCCGCAGCCTCAGCGCGCGGGGACGCAGAGTGATGCCGATGCGCGGCCGCGGGTCGGATCCGGGCGCGTGCTCGAACGCGAAGGCGCGGGCCGCCGCCGCGGTGAGCAGCGTCAGCTCGGCCATCGAGAAGTGGTCGGCCGGGCACTTGCGGTTGCCGACGCTGAAGGGCTTCATCGCGTACTTGGGCACCTCCGTGTCCCGCCCCGGCAGCCAGCGGTCGGGGTCGAACTCCTCGTGCCGTTCGAACGAGCGCGGATCGCGCTGTATCGCGTACGGGCTGTACACGATGTCGGCGCCGGCGGGAATGCGGTATCCGCCGAGTTCGGTGTCGGTGACCGCGCGCCGGGTCAATATCCACACGGACGGATACAGGCGCATTGTCTCGACGACGACATTCGCGGTGTACGTCAGCTTCCGCACGTCCCCGAATGCGATCGGCCCGTCCCCCGCGACCGTATTCACCTCGGCCCGGATCTTGTCGGCCAGCTCTGGGCGCTCGGTGAGCACCAGGAGCAGTGAGATGAGCACCGCGCCGACGGTTTCGCTGCCGGCGGTGAGCATGGCGACGACCTGGTCGTGGATCTCCTGATGCCCGATCGGCTCGCCATTCTCGTCCTTCGCCTCCAGCAAAGCCGTCAGCAGATCGTCCGGATTCCGACCGGATGCCCGTCGGTCGGCGACGATCTCGTCCACCAGGAGATGCAAATCGGCCAGCGCCCGGTTGAATTCGCGGTTGGCCGGGAGAGGCAGCCGATAAAGCGGTCCCAGGGGGATCACCATGCGTTGGTACATACCCCTGAACAGGGTGGTGAGGGCGGCGCTGACGCGTTCCGCCCGCTCGTCGGTGCAGCTGCCGCGCATGAGGCAGCTCACCGAGATCCGGACGACCGCCCGGAAGGCCTCGGTGGTCGCGTCGATGGTGCCGGCGGACCGCCAGCGGGCCATGAGCGCGGCGACCTCCTCCTCCATGACGGGTCCGTAGGCGTGGAGGGCGTCCTGCCGGAACGCGGGCTGGATCGTGCGCCGTTGGCGCCGGTGCAGCGGGCCGTTGGCGGTGGCCACGCCCTCCTTGCCGAGCAGGCTCTCCAGGGACTCCCACAGTGGTCCGGCGATGATGTAGTCCGGGCTGAGGGCGATGGCTCCGGTGAGTTCGGGTGTGGTGACGGCGTACACCGCCTTGGGTCCGAGCCTGAGCCGTACGACGTCGCCGTGCTCGCGCAGGCCGGCCAGGAAGGCCAGCGGGTCGCGGACCAGTTTCCAGCCGTGGCCGAGCAGCGGAACCCCGCCGTCGGCGAACGGCGGCTCGACCGGTGCCCCTTCCGGTTCCGCATATATCTGCGGTTCGGACTTCACTGACTCGACGGTCATTTCTCACCTGCCGCTTCGTTGTTGACGTACGGGGGCGTGGACCGGTCGTCCCAACTGTCGACCATGTAACGGCCGGACTCGTGGTGGAACCAGTAGACGGCGGGAAACCAGCCCCGCATGGTTCCGACGCAGTCACGCACGGCGGTGCCGAGTTCTTTTCCGCGCACCGTGCCGTCGTCGAGATCGTCCGCGAACCGCAATGTGCTGCGTTCCACCGCGACGAAATCGGATACGCATTTCAGAATGCGTCGCCTTACTTCGGCGATCGCTTCCTCCAGCGTCATTCCCTCGTGTTTGATGAGACTTATTCCGAGGTTGTGGACCTCGTCGCCCGCCAGTTCCTTCGGGAGCGAGCAGAGGTCGTTGTACCAGGCGGAGAATTCCTGGGTGAGCAGCGCCGCCCGCCGGAATGCCGGATGTTTCCGTACGTGGTCCGGGAGTTCACGTCCTGCGCTCGCCTCCAGCAGGTCGGTCCAGATCCAGTGCGCGAAGGTGAGCCGGCGCAGGGCGAGATAGTCCTCGACGGTCGGGATGATCCCCTCGGTGCGGTTGTGGAACTCCCGGTCGTACGCCTCGATCACCGCGTGGAAGTGCCGGGCGAAGCGCACGTTCCACGTTGCCGACACGAACGAGTACATGCGCACCACGCAGTCCGCGAACGCCGCGACCAGCGGATCGCGGTGGCGCAGGTGCTCGTGCGGGGAGTCCAGGGCCGTGTGCAGGCACAGCCGGAGCCGCTGCCAGGCCTCGGGCCGCCGGTGGACGATGTCGCGGTCGTGCCGGTCGTCCCAGGCGAAGAACCACGCGCTGTAGTCGGCTATCGCCTGCAGTACGTCGTCCGGGGCGCTCGGGTAGCACCCCGCCATGAGGTCGGTGTAGCAAAGCCCGTCGGCATATTCCGCCACCTTCTCCGGCGGCATCAGCCGTTTTTCGAGCAGCCAGGTGCGCGTCTTCTCCTGTAGCCGAGGCCAATACGGGTGCACTTGCCGGGGAAACGCAGCCTCGATCACGGGGAGGGAGAGTGACGGTGGGACCGCGGTCGCGGTCACTGTCGTTGTGGTGCTGTATGGGAAAGCAGGCACGAACAAACCCCTCTCAGCCGCCAGTTGGCGCACACCCCCTTCGCCATACCGGGCGTGCGCCGTTGCGTATCCCCGCACTTTCCATTCAGCACCACAACTGACCGATCTGGGAACGGATTTGCTCCATTCACCACCCCGAGATGCCGAGAATCTCCCCTTGTATGACTGATTATGGATCACTAGACACGCACATGCGATCGAACGTGCGACGGACAGACGAACGGCGCCTGGTCGGGGAGGTGAACCCGAACAGACGCCGTGCGTATGGGAGTTGTGATCGCTCCTGAGGCCCGAGAGGGGTCAGTCGTTGGCGACCACGGGGTAGCGGGGCTCGTTCTCGGCCATCTGCCGCAGCGCGTCCTTGCGCTCGCGCTTGGAGAGCCGGTCGATGTACAGGTAGCCGTACAGATGGTCGGTCTCGTGCTGCAGACACCGGGCGAAGTAGCCGGTGCCGCGGACCTTGATCGGGTTGCCCTTCTCGTCCTGCCCGGTCACCTCGGCGTAGTCGGGGCGGGCCAGCGGCGCGTACGCGGTCGGCACCGACAGACAGCCCTCGTTGCTGTCGTCCAGGCGGCGCTTCTCGGCGGGCAGGTCGACGAGCTTGGGGTTGCAGACGACGCCCACGTGCCGCACGCCCTCGTCGTCACCGCAGTCGTACACGAAGACCTTGAGGTCGACGCCGATCTGGTTGGCGGCCAGGCCCACGCCCTCGGCGGTGCGCTGCGAGGCGAACATGTCCGCGACCAGCTGCTGGAGCTCGTCGCCGAAGTCGGTGACGTCCTTGCACTCCTTGTGCAGCACGGGGTTGCCGACGACCGTGATGGGCCGCGAGATCCCGGCCTCCCGCCAGGCGTTCTCCCGCTCCTCGGCGTCCTGCGTGTCGATGACGAAGCCCTCGTCGTCCACGGGAAGCACGCCCGCGTGCTGCTGATCGGTGTCCTGCTGCGCCATGACCGACGTATGCCTTCCTACAAAACCAGGTGAAGTTGCTGATACAGGGTACGGCGAAGAATCAGCAGACCTCTTCGAGATCCCGCCAGTCACGGGAATCCGGGCTGTCCGCGACCCACCCGTCCAGCAGCCCCCGTACCAGCGAAGCCGGCGCAGCCACCCCGCACTCCCGCTCCGGCACCCACATCTGCCCGTCGGTGCGGTGCCCCAGCGGGCCCGGGTGGCCCGGTTCGCTGTGGTCGTGCGGGTCCAGGTGCTCCCCGTCGCCCTCGTCGGACGGCATCCGCGACTCGGAACACATCCGGCACAGCAGCCGTACGGATGACGACCAGTCCTCGGCCGCGAAGCCCGCGTCCGCCGCGAGCTGCTCCAGCGCGTCCCGGTCCGCCTCGGTCGCGGCCTCCAGGAGGACCACCCAGGTGGGGACCGGCGAGGGCGCCCACAGCTCGATCTCGTCGAAGACGGGGTAGGCGTGCCCGGCGGTGGTCGTCCGCTCACCATGCGGCACCCCGTCGTGCAGCACGACCTCACCCCAGCGCCGCCCGGACGAGGGCAGCGGGATCGACAGCACCTCGATGCGCGCGGGATCCAGCCGCCGCCCCCACACCACCTCGGCCTCCCCCTCCGGGGACAGCCGTACGGCGGCGCTGCCGAGGTCCATGCCCACCGGCTCGCCGGAGGCGGTGACGACGCCCGGCACCCGCAGCCCGTACGCCTGCCAGGCGCGCCGGGCCAGCGGCCAGTCCTGGAGGGCGGTGGCCGCGATGCCGACGTTCCACCAGTCGGGGGCCCCGGTCTCCCGGTCGAGCAGGGCGACGGCGCGCAGCCCGGCCGCGCGGGCCTGCTCCCAGTCGTGCCGGAACTTGTGCAGCAGGGCGAGGTTGAACCAGGACTCGGACAGCCAGGGCTCCAGGTCGGCGGCACGTGTCAGCAGCGCTCCCGCGTCCTCGTACCGGCCGTCGCCGATGAGCGTGAACGCGCGGTCTGTGGCCTGCCGCCAGGAGGCGGAGGGCCGGTGCCGTCCCTTGCCGAAGATCCTCACGATTCCCGCCTGCCAGTTCCGTGGAGTGGGCTGGCTAACACCGCCCCCGGACACCCTCTCATTCGCATCCAACCACGTGCGGCTGGAAGGGCGCTCATTACCCATGGGTTACCCAGCCGAGGGGAGGGTCAGACGGTCCCGGGCGAGGACGCGGGCCAGCGACTCCACGACCTCGGGCGCGTAGTCCCCGGCGGTGGCGAGGCGCAGCTCCTCCAGCGCGGTGAACGGCCCGCCCGGACCGGCGTCCCGCACCTTCTCCTCGTACGCGTTCACGGCCCGTACGATCCGGGCGGCGACCGGCTGCTCCCGGTAGGGGTCGGCCTGCCGCTCCACCACGACGGCGACCGACGGGTCGACCCCGGTCTGCCGTACGACGGCCCCGCCGAGCAGTGCGATCCGGCGCTGCTCCGCTCCGGGCAGTACGGCGGTGGCGCCGGCCGGGACCGGGTCGACCAGGCTGAGCTGACCGATGTCGTGCATGAGGGCGGCGTACTCCAGGACGGTCAGCTCGGGGCGCGTGAGCCCGAGGTCGCGGCCGACGGCACGGCTGAGCTCGGCGACGCGGCGGGCATGGCCGGTCGGGGTGTATCCCGCTATCTCGGTGGCGCGGGCCAGGGAGGCGATGGTCTGGCGGTAGGTGGTGCGCACGGCCGCGTACCGCTTGAAGGACAGCTGGGTCAGCAGCAGCGGCAGCGAGAACACGGGCAGCGCCCAGAGTCCGACGACGGCGACCGCGAGCGCCATGACCGCGCCGGTCGCGCACACCGCCGAGCCGATGCCGAGCAGGGCGCGCAGCTCGTCCCGCAGCAGGGGGCCGAAGGGCCAGCCGGTGCGGGAGTGGGCGAGGGCGGCGGCGAGCACGCAGTCGCACAGGGCGGTGAGGGTGAGCAGCGCGAGCAGCAGCAGGGCGTAGGCCGGGCCGCCCCACTCCTCGAACACACGCCGGTTGTAGAGGGGTTGGAAGCAGACGGCGGCGAATCCGACGGTGAGCACACGCCGGGCGAGATGGTCGAGGACCGGCCCCTGTCCGCGCGCGATGTGCGGCACGCTGCCGAGCAGCGAGGCGGCGAGGACCACGGCGACGACCTGCGCGACCCCGTGCCGGGTGGGCTGCCCGGCATCGGCCCCGAGCAGCGCGTACGACAGCGCGGCGGCGGCCCCGAGCGGAGCGGCCTCCCGCACCCGGGCCCCGGTCCACCGCGTCACCTCCCCGACGGCCACGAGCAGCCCGAAGGCGAGCGCGGTGGGCCGCTCCTGGACGCCACTCCAGAGGGTGAGGGCTAGGCAGACGACGGCGAGGAGACCGGCGCAGGCGTGCACGAGGCCGGTGAGGGTCGGGCGGCGCGGGCTCCGACGTACCGTCATCGGCGGCCTCCCGGCAGCCCACGAACCAGCGGTCCCCCGACCGGAGTCATCGCCGCGCCCCCGACCGCCCCACGACCGACGGCGCCGGCACCTCACGCCCCTGCCCCTGCCCCCGCTCCTCGTCGGCCGTCACCGCCGGATGCCAGCCCTGGCGTCCGAGTGCCCGGACCAGCGCGGTGACCATCCGTGGGTCGAACTGCGCCCCCGCGCACCGCTCCAGCTCCTCCAGCGCGGCCGCGACGGGCCGGGCCCGCCGGTAGGAGCGCGTGGAGGTCATCGCGTCGAAGGCGTCGGCGACCGCCACCACCCTTGCGGACTCGGGGATTTGACCACCCATCAGCCCGTACGGGTACCCGCTCCCGTCCAGCCGCTCGTGATGGTGGAGCACGGCGGCGCGGGCCTCCCCCAGAAAACCGATTCCGCGCACCATCTCGTGGCCGTACTCGGGATGCAGCTCGATCACCCGCCGCTCCTCGGGAGTCAGCGGCCCGTCCTTCCTCAACAGCCGTGTGGGCACGCCGAGTTTGCCGACGTCGTGCAGGATCCCGGCGAAGCGGAGCACCTCGACGCGCTGGTCGTCCATGCCCAGTTCACGCGCGATCATCATCGAGGCCTGCCCGACCCGCTCGCTGTGCCCGCGGGTGTACCCGTCCTTGATGTCGACGGCCTGGACGAGCGCGCGGATGGTCGCCTGGTGCGCGGCCCGCTCGCGGTGGTACTGCGCGAACACCCACCAGGACACGCACATCGGCAGCAGGACGAGCAGCGCGGCGACGGGCCCGTACGGGCTGCGCCACAGCACGGCCATCATCAGCCCGGCGAGCCCGTGCACGGCGACGGGAGCGAGGGACCGTAGGAACAGACCGCGCCAGGCACGCCGTACCGGAACCCGCTCGGCGAGCGCGAGTATCCCGCCGTCGAGGACCGTCAGCACCAGGCAGAAGACGAGGACCGCGGCACCGGCGGGCGCGAGGGCGTAGGGGAAGTCGGAGCCGACGACGGCATCGCGCCCGCCCAGCGCCCAGTGCACACGGCCGGCTGCCCAGACGGCGAGCACCAGTTGGGCGGCGCGCCAGATCCGCCGTAGCGTGTACGGCCGTTGCTCGACCCGGGAGAGCAGCGCGCCCGGGAGCGGGACCAGCGCGGCGGCGGGCGGCGGCAGCAGGAAGGCACCGGCGAGCAGCACGGGGTAGAACGTTCCGGCGAACCGCCAGCGGGCGGCGGCCTGTTCGCAGCCCGCGTACACCGCGGCGAGGAGGGCCACCGCCCACCAGGGCGTGTGCGTCTCGGGAAGCGGGAGCACGCAGCACAGCGCGCCGAGCACCGCACAGGCGACGTAGGCACGTGCCCGTGCCGGAACCACCTCCATCACGCCCCTCCCCGGCCGAGCCTGCTCAGGCCGACGAGCCTAGGGGTGGTGCGGGTGAGTGCGCGGGCTTATGAACCGCGAATTAGCACATTCGAGTGAACGAACACTCAGTGCCCCACGTCCGGTCCTGCGGAGTCAGGACTCCTGCGGGGCCGCCGTGATGTCGTGGTCCGGCACCGACTGTCCGGAGCGGATCAGGTCGAGCCGCCCCAGGACCTTGGCGCGCAGGTCGGTGGGGACGTCGTCATGCCCGCAGCACCGCTTGACCAGCTTCTTCACGGCCTCTTCCAGGCCGTACTTCTCCAGGCACGGCGAGCACTCCCGGAAGTGCTGCTTGAACTTGGCGCGGTCGACGTCCGGCATCTCGCTGTCGAGGAACTCGTAGAGATGATCGAGGACCTCGCTGCAGTCCGTCTCGTGCGGCTCTCCGCAGCTCATGAGCCCGAGCCTTTCGCTTCGTTCGACTCTCCGGCGCCGGCCGGGACCAGTCCGCGCTCACGGGCGTAGTCCTCGAGCATGCCGCGCAGTTGACGGCGGCCCCGGTGCAGCCGGGACATCACCGTACCGATGGGTGTCCCCATGATGTCCGCGATCTCCTTGTACGCAAAGCCCTCTACGTCTGCGAGGTAGACGGCGATGCGGAACTCCTCGGGGATCGCCTGGAGCGCTTCCTTCACGTCCGAGTCCGGCAGGTGGTCGAGCGCCTGCGACTCCGCGGAGCGCAGACCGGTCGACATGTGCGACTCGGCACGGGCGAGCTGCCAGTCCTCGATCTCCTCCGCCGCCGAACGCTGCGGCTCACGCTGCTTCTTGCGGTAGGAGTTGATGAAGGTGTTGGTGAGGATCCGGTACAGCCACGCCTTGAGGTTGGTGCCTTCGCGGAACTGGTGGAAGGACGCGTACGCCTTCGCGTACGTCTCCTGCACCAGGTCCTCCGCGTCGGCCGGGTTGCGCGTCATGCGCAGCGCGGCCGAGTACATCTGGTCGAGGAACTCGAGCGCGTCCCGCTCGAAGCGCGCGCTGCGCTCCGCGGTCGACTCCGCGCCTGTGCCCTGGCCCTCGGGCAGCTCCGCCTGGCCGTTGTCGGTCCCTGCGTCGGTACCGGTGACCGGACCCACCTCCTCAAGATTCCGGGCAGCACCGAAACCGGTACCACCGGAATTGGAGGATAGACGACGACCCGTCCCCGCCGCCCCTCGAATAGGGGTGGTCTTGGCCGCAGTCAGCACCGTCCAGTCCAGGTCAGTGCGGCTGCTGCGGCTCGGGCATGCGGTCGAACCCATGCGGCGGACTTCCTCTCCACGACGTCGGTGCTGGTGGTTCAGCACTTCTGTCCGGCTCAACGCCAGGCCCGCCCCGCAACATTCCCGGCCCGTCACGCCAGTGAGCCGGTCCACTCCACGACCGCGTCCGTGATCAGCGCCACGGCCTGCTCCTGCGAGATCTCCGCCCGCTTGGGCACGGCGAAGCCGTGATCGCCGTGGTCCACCTCGACCAGCGTGTACGCCCCGTCGGGGAACTCCTCGGGCTTCCCGAAGGGATCGTTCCCTCCTTGTACGACGAGGGTGGGCACCCCCGATCCGAGCAGCTCCTCGGCGCGGGACTTCTCCGGCTTGCCCGGCGGGTGGAGCGGGAAGCTCAGGGCGAGCACGGCGTGCGCGCCGAGGTCGACGGCCGTCCGGCAGGCGACCCGGGCTCCGGCGCTGCGGCCACCGGAGATCACCGGCAGGCCGGGCTTGGTCACGGCCGGCCAGATCCCCCGCCAGCCGACGTCGAGGGTCTTCGGGGCGGGCGCCAGCTTCTTCCCGGCCACCCGCCAGGGCTGCTCGACGAGGGCGACGGTCACCCCGTGGTCCGGCAGCACGGCGGCCAGCGCCTGCAGATCACGCGCCTCGATGCCACCACCGGCCCCATGGCTCACGGCCAGCACCAGCCGTGCCTGCTTCGCGGGGTGCCAGGTGACGCGGGCGTCCCCCGCGTCCGTACCAACGATCTCGGTCCTCACGTCAGAAGAGTGTGCCCTCTTCGGGGCCCTCCAGCTCCTTCAGCAGCTCCGGGCCGTTGTTGCGGACGTTGCTGACGGCGGTGGAGACCGGGTAGGCGCGCATCAGGCCGGGCGGCGGGGGCTCCAGCAGTGTCCGCAGGTCGTCGAGGTCGGTGCGGGACGGGTCGAGCCAGCTGTCCCAGCGGTCCGGGGTGAGCATCAGCGGCATGCGGGGGTGGATCTCGGAGAGGGTGAAGGGGCCCTCGGCGGGGGCGACGGCCAGCGGGGTCGTCTCGGCCTCCGTGGTGATGACCGAACAGGTGACCCACCAGGCCTGCGGGTGGTCGTCCGGGAGGGTCTTGTCGCGCCAGAACTCGTACAGGCCGGCCATCGCGAAGACCGACCCGTCGGCGGGCAGCACGAAGTACGGCTGCTTGCGCGGGCGCTTCTTCCTGCCCGCGACCTCCAGGTCCCGCTCGCCCTTGCCGGTGACCCACTCGTAGTAGCCGTCGGCGGGGATGATGCAGCGGCGCGAGGAGAAGGCCCGCTTGTACGAGGGCTTCTCGTGGATGGTCTCGGCGCGGGCGTTGATCATCCGGGCGGCGCCCTCGGGGGACTTCGACCAGGACGGGACCAGACCCCACTTCAGCTTGCGCAGCTGGCGAACCGGGTTGCCCGTGACGGAGGAACTGGTGGCTGCAGCGTCGGCGTCCTTCAGAGGGCGGTCGAGGACGGCGTAGACCTCCTTGGTCGGGGCCACGTTGTAGTCGGGGGCCAGGGCCTCCTCCGGCTCCCACTTCTCGATCTCAAAGATTCCTGCGAGATCCTCGGGCCTACGACTAGCTGCATACCGTCCGCACATACGTGCCACACTGCCAGATCCGCCGAGAGCCATGGGAGCCACCGCCGACAATGGACAGCACCGCCTCCTCACTCGCCTCCCTGTGGGACCGGGTCTTCGGCATCCAGCCCGACCCCGACCTGTGGGTGGTGATCGCGACCCTCGTCGCCGCGCTCGCCGTGACCGTCCCGCACAACGTCTGGCGCCTCTCGCGCAACGCGATCACCATCGCCCACGAGGGCGGCCACGGCCTGATCGCGCTGCTGACCGGCCGGCAGCTCACCGGCATACGCCTGCACTCCGACACCAGCGGCCTGACGGTCAGCCGCGGCAAACCGCACGGCATCGGCATGATCCTCACCGCGGCCGCCGGCTACACCGCTCCCCCGCTGCTCGGCCTCGGCGGCGCGGCCCTGCTGGCCGCCGGTCACATCACGCTGCTGCTGTGGCTGGCGACGGCCCTGCTGGTGGCGATGCTGGTGATGATCCGCAACGCGTACGGCGCGCTGACGGTCGTCCTCACCGGCGGCACCTTCCTGCTGGTGTCGTGGCTGGCGGGACCCCAGGTCCAGGCGGCGTTCGCGTACGCGGTGGTGTGGTTCCTGCTGGTGGGAGGGGTACGCCCGGCGTTCGAACTCCAGGCGAAGAGAAGCAGGGGCGGCGCGGGCGACTCGGACGCGGACCAGCTGTCGCGACTGACGCACGTACCGGCGGGCCTGTGGCTGTTCCTGTTCCACGCGGTGAGCTTGTGCTCGCTGATGGGTGGGGGGCGCTGGCTCCTGGAGGTATGACTGCGTCCCGAAGGGACGCAGTCATAGGGGCGCGGGGCTGTATCGATCAGCGGCTTCGCCGCGGGGCGCGACCAGCCACGACGGCGCCGCACACGCACGACGGCCCGTAGAACCCCCGGCTTATAGAGTGGACCCATGGTCCCGAACCCCGCAGACACCGCCCTCTGGCCCGCCCCCCACGCGAGCGGAGCCGTCGACGCGACGGTCCACGTACCGGGGTCGAAGTCAGTCACCAACCGCGCCCTCGTCCTCGCCGCCCTCGCCTCCGAACCCGGCTGGCTGCGCCGCCCCCTCCGCTCCCGCGACACGCTCCTGATGGCCGGCGCCCTGCGCACCATGGGCGTCGCCATCGAGGAGGGCGTGGGCCCCGACGGCACCGGCGAGACCTGGCGCGTACTCCCCACCGGCCTGCACGGCCCGGCCACCGTCGACGTCGGCAACGCCGGCACCGTGATGCGTTTCCTGCCCCCCGTCGCCGCCCTCGCCGACGGCGAGATCCGCTTCGACGGCGACCCCAGGTCGTACGAGCGCCCCCTCCACGGCGTGATCGACGCTCTGCGCGTCCTCGGCGCCCGCATCGACGACGACGGCCGCGGTGCGCTGCCGTTGACGGTCCACGGCGGGGGCGCCCTGGACGGCGGCCCGGTGGAGATCGACGCGTCCTCGTCGTCGCAGTTCGTGTCCGCGCTCCTCCTCTCCGGCCCGCGCTTCAACCAGGGCGTGGAGGTCCGTCACATCGGCAGCTCCCTCCCCTCCCTCCCCCACATCCGCATGACCGTCGACATGCTGCGCGCGGTCGGCGCCCAGGTGGACACTCCGGAGTCAGGCGGCGAGCCGAACGTGTGGCGGGTGACGCCGGGCGCGCTGCTCGGCCGCGACCTGACCATCGAGCCGGACCTGTCCAACGCCCAGCCCTTCCTTGCCGCCGCCCTGGTGACCGGCGGCAAGGTCGTGATCCCGGACTGGCCCGCGCGGACGACGCAGCCCGGCGACCGGCTGCGGGAGATCTTCACCGAGATGGGTGGTTCCTGCGAACTCACCGAGTACGGGCTGGAGTTCACCGGTTCGGGTGCCATCCACGGTATCGACGTGGACCTCGGCGAGGTCGGCGAGCTGACCCCCGGCATCGCGGCGGTCGCCGCCCTCGCGGACTCCCCCTCGACCCTGCGCGGCGTCGCCCACCTGCGCCTGCACGAGACGGACCGGCTGGCCGCGCTCACCAAGGAGATCAACGAGCTCGGCGGTGACGTCACGGAGACCGCCGACGGCCTGCACGTCCGCCCGCGCCGGCTGCACGGCGGCATCTTCCACACGTACGAGGACCACCGCATGGCGACGGCCGGCGCGATCATCGGCCTCGCGGTCGAGGGTGTGCAGATCGAGAACGTGGCGACGACGGCGAAGACCCTGCCGGACTTCCCCGACCTGTGGACCGGGATGCTCGGGGCGTAGGGGCGTTACGGAGATGCGCCGCTACGGCAAGCACACCGACGAGGACGACATCCGCAGCCGCCCCAACCGCAAGGGCAACCGGCCCCGCACCAACATCCGCCCCAAGCACGAGGACGCGGCCGAGGGCCTGGTCCTCACCGTGGACCGGGGCCGGCTGACCTGTCTGGTCGACGACCGGATCGTACTGGCGATGAAGGCCCGCGAACTGGGCCGCAAGGCGGCGGTGGTCGGCGACCGGGTGGCCCTCGTCGGCGACCTGTCCGGCAAGAAGGACACCCTCGCGCGCATCGTCCGCATCGAGGAGCGCACCTCGGTGCTGCGCCGCACGGCCGACGACGACGACCCGTTCGAGCGCGTGGTCGTCGCCAACGCCGACCAGCTCGCCATCGTCACCGCCCTGGCCGACCCGGAACCGCGCCCGCGCCTGATCGACCGCTGCCTGGTGGCGGCGTACGACGGCGGCCTCGAACCGCTGCTGGTGATGACGAAGTCGGACCTCGCCCCGCCCGACAAACTCCTTGAGCTGTACGGCGATCTGGACATCCCGTTTGTGGTCACCAGCCGCGAGGAGCTGGAGAACGGCGACGCGGCCGAGCGGGTGCGCGAGGAACTCGACGGCAAGGTCACGGCGTTCGTCGGCCACTCCGGCGTCGGCAAGACGACCCTGGTCAACGCCCTCGTACCGGAGGAGCGCAGGCGGCTGACCGGCCATGTGAACGCGGTGACGGGCCGCGGCCGCCACACCACCACCTCGGCCCTCGCGCTCCCGCTCCTCGGGGACGGCGGCTGGGTGATCGACACCCCGGGCGTCCGTTCCTTCGGTCTCGCGCACATCGACCCGTCCCGGGTCATCCACGCCTTCCCGGACCTGGAACCGGGAACCGAGGGCTGCCCGCGCGCGTGCAGTCATGATGAGCCGGACTGCGCGCTGGACGAATGGGTCGCGGAGGGGCACGCGGATCCGGCCCGCCTGTATTCGCTACGCCGCCTGCTGGCGACCCGGGAGCGCAAGGAAGGCGACTGACCTCCGCGTTGTTTGGCTGTACGCGAGTTCGGTAAGTGCATAATCGCACCGAGCCGGACATACGGGAGGACAGCACATGGCGTGGCTGCTGGTGGTGGTGGCCGGGTTGCTGGAAACCGGGTTCGCGGTGTGTCTCAAGCTCTCGCACGGCTTCACCAGGCTCTGGCCGACGATCGCCTTCTGCGTCTTCGCCCTCGGCAGCTTCGGCCTCCTCACCCTCTCCCTGCGCAAACTCGACGTCGGCCCCGCCTACGCCGTGTGGACCGGCATCGGCGCGGCGGGCACCGCGATCTACGGCATGATCTTCCTCGGCGACCTGGTCTCGACCCTGAAGCTGGTGTCGATCAGCCTGGTGATCGTCGGCGTGATCGGCCTCCAGCTGTCGGGCTCGGCGCACTAGCCGCTCAGACCGCCTGCCTCGGCAGGGCCGTGCGGACCAGGTCCGAGACTCCGCCCTCGCCCGGTGGGGCCGCCACGCAGGACAGTGCGATACGGACCACCAGCTCGCAGGAGCGGGCGAGTTCGGCCGTGTCCGGCTTGCCGACCGCGGGTCCCGACAGCACCGCCACCGCCCGGTCGCGGACGATCGCCACGAAGTCGCCGGGCGAGGGCAGCGGACCGTCGGCCCGGCGCTGCGCCGGCACCGCGGAGGAGGACGGCACCGCGGACAGCGTCGGGGAGGGCAGCCGCTCGCTCCAGCAGCCGGTCAGCATGGCCCGTACCAGCGCGTTCTCGCGGGCCGTGGACGCGGTCCACTCGGCGGTCGCGGTCAGCCGGTCCCGGGCGTCGCTGTGGGTGGCGAGCGCACGCTCGACCCCCGCGAGGTAGGCGTCCGCCTCCCTTCTCACAAGCGCCCTGGCGAGCCCCTCCTTGCTGCCGAACTCGTTGTAGAGGGTCTGCCGGGACACTCCGGCCGCCGCGGCCACGTCCACCATCCGTACGGCGGACCACGGCCGGCGCGCCAGCGCCGTGTACGCGGCGTCCAGTAGGGATTCCCGCGCTGCAGGCATCATCGCCTCCCTGGGGCGGAGCGACTCTGCGCCCAGATTTGACGCGCACGGGAGCACTGTCAAGGGTTCGCGGAGGCATGCGGGGGCGCCCGTACGTCACCATGTGCCGTTAGGGCCTGTCCGGCGGACCAGCTCGGCGTCGCGGGGTCTGGCACGCACATCTGCCGCGTTGTCGTCACTCTCCCCCACGCTCGGCTTCGCTCGCGCGGGGGTACCCCCATCGCTCCGCGTCGACTCGCTCCTCCGCCTTGCAGCTGCACGCACCAGACCCCGCTCGGGTAAGCCAGGAGGCGCCGTTTCTTATAGCCGACCCGATCCGCCGGACAGGCCCTAAACCGTGACCAAGGCCCGGTAGCCCCATCCGGACCACGGCGGATAGCGTTCGTTCCATGCCGGACTACCTCGACGACCTCCGTTTCGCCCACGTCCTCGCGGACGCCGCCGACGCGGCCACCATGAACCGCTTCAAGGCTCTCGACCTCAAGGTCGAGACGAAGCCGGACATGACACCGGTGAGCGAGGCGGACAAGGCCGCGGAGGAACTCATCCGCGGCCAGCTGGGCCGCGCCCGGCCGCGGGACGCGATCCTCGGCGAGGAGTACGGCGTCGAGGGCACCGGCCCCCGGCGCTGGGTGATCGACCCGATCGACGGCACCAAGAACTACGTCCGCGGTGTCCCGGTGTGGGCCACGCTGATCTCCCTGATGGAGGCCGGCGAGACCGGCTTCCAGCCCGTGGTCGGCGTCGTCTCCGCGCCCGCGCTCGGCCGCCGCTGGTGGGCCGCGAAGAGCCACGGCGCGTTCACCGGGCGCAGCCTGTCCTCCGCCTCCCGCCTGCACGTCTCCCGCGTCTCGAAGCTGACGGACGCCTCGTTCGCGTACTCCTCGCTCTCCGGCTGGGAGGAGCAGGGCCGGCTGGGCGGCTTCCTGGACCTGACCCGCGAGGTGTGGCGCACGCGCGCGTACGGCGACTTCTGGCCCTACATGCTGGTCGCCGAGGGCGCCGTGGACATCTGCGCGGAGCCCGAGCTGTCCCTGTGGGACATGGCCGCCAACGCGATCATCGTGACCGAGTCGGGCGGCACCTTCACCGGCCTCGACGGCCGCCCGGGCCCGCACAGCGGCAACGCCGCCGCGTCGAACGGCCTGCTCCACGACGAGCTGCTGGGGTACCTGAACCAGCGCTACTGAGCGACACATGTAGGGCACATATGAGCGCACGCGCCCTCAATTGGCTGCCCGCGCCCCCTTGTTGACCCCCGCTTTACCTGCCACTCTGAGAGTCCCCCCACTTGTGAATTTGTGAATCCGTGAACTAACACTCGGATTCCCGAGGAGGTGGCTCCATCCATGCTCGTCCGCGACGCCATGAGCACGGTGGTCCTGACCATCGGCCCCGCCCACACCCTCCGTCAGGCAGCCGCCCTGATGTCCGCCCGCCGGGTCGGCGCGGCGGTGGTCCTCGACCCCGACGCCGGCGGCATCGGCATCCTCACCGAACGCGACATCCTCAACTCCGTGGGCCTGGGCCAGAACCCGGACACGGAACTCGCGGCCGCCCACACCACCACCGAGGTGGTGTTCGCCGCCCCGTCCTGGACCCTGGAGGAGGCGGCCCAGGCCATGGCGCACGGCGGCTTCCGCCACCTCGTCGTCATGGACCGCGGCGAGACGGCCGGGATCGTCTCGGTCCGCGACATCATCCGCTGCTGGGCACCCGCACGACAGCAGGTGGCCCTCCTGCATTGACAGACCATTCCCGGCATTAGACCGAGTCCAAAACCATATCCGTTCGCGACCTGGTCCCCTTCTGTTAGGCTGGGTCGTATGAGCGACCTTCTGGAACGGCTGCGCGGACGCGGCTGGCGGATGACCGCACAGCGGCGCGTCGTGGCCGAGGTTCTCGACGGTGAGCACGTCCATCTGACGGCCGACGAGGTCCACGCCAGGGCCGTCGCCAAGCTGCCGGAGATCTCCCGGGCGACCGTCTACAACACGCTGGGTGAGCTGGTCTCCCTCGGCGAGGTCCTCGAGGTCGCCACCGACAAGCGCGCCAAGCGGTACGACCCGAACGCGCACCGGCCGCACCACCACCTGGTCTGCGCCCGGTGCGGCGAGATCAAGGACGTCCACCCCAGCGGCAATCCGATGGCCGACCTGCCCGACTCGGAGCGCTTCGGCTTCAAGGTCTCCGACGTCGAGGTGACCTACCGCGGCATCTGCCCGAACTGCGCGGCGACGGCGTAACCCTTCATCGCGAAGAGCCCCGACCTCCCATGAGAGCCGGGGCTTCGTGCTGTCTGCAGGCTTCCCGAATCTGACGGGCCGTCATATCTTCGTTCCATTATGGGAGACCCGCACCCCGAACTCCAAGCCACCGGCCTCACCCGCAGCTTCGGCCGCCCACCCCATGTCGTCGACGCGCTCGGCCCGCTCGAACTGGCCGTCGCCCCCGGCGAGTTCGTGTGCGTCGTCGGACCGTCGGGCTGCGGCAAGTCCACGCTGCTGCGTATCGCGGCGGGCCTGCTGCGGCCCAGCACCGGCGAGTTGCGGATCCGCACGTCGAGTCCGCGCCCCGCCGCCATGATCTTCCAGGACTACGGCATCTACGACTGGAAGTCGGTCCGCGCCAACGTCCGCTTCGGCCTGGACGTCCAGCGCGTCCCGCGTCGCGAGGCGAACGCGCGTGCCGACGCCTGGCTGGCCCGTCTGGGCCTGGCCGACTTCGCCGACGCCTACCCGGCGGCCCTGTCGGGCGGCATGCGCCAGCGCGTGGCGATCGCCCGCGCCCTCGCCGTGGAACCCGAACTGCTGCTGATGGACGAGCCGTTCGCCGCCCTGGACGCGCAACTCCGCACGATCCTCCAGGACGAACTCCTCGCCCTCACCCAGACCCTGCGGACCACCACCCTCTTCATCACCCACAGTCTGGAGGAGGCGATCGTCCTCGGCGACCGGGTCCTGGTGATGTCCGCCCGCCCCGGCCGGATCATCGCCGAGCACCATCCACCGTTCCCGCGCCCGCGCACCGGCGACGTGCGCACCGACCCCGAGTTCACGGCGCTGAAGAGCGAGCTGTGGGACCTGCTGCGGAAGGAGACGGCACCGGCATGACGACGATCGCCCCCGAGAAGGAACCGGGGAAGGAATCGGTCCTGGTCCGCCGCCCGGGCCCGGAGGAACTCCACCCGTCCCGCACCCACCGCCGCAGGCGCGCCCTGCAGCTGTCGCTCGCGGTGGCCGTCCCGCTGGTCCTGCTCCTGTGCTGGCAACTGGCCGCCGCCCAGGGCTGGATCGACGACCGCGTCTACCCCGCCCCCTCCACGATCCTGTCCGACGGCTGGGACCGCGCGGCGGCCGGCGACCTGTGGCCGGACGTGTGGGCGACCCTCAAGCGCGTCCTCGCCGGCTACGCGCTCGGCACGGCCGCGGGCTACCTCCTGGGCCTCCTGATGGGCTCCCTCTCCCTCGTACGAGCCGCCCTCGAACCCCTCCTGGACGCCCTGTACGTGGTCCCGAAGCTCGCCCTGCTCCCGGTCTTCCTGAACATGTTCGGCCTGGGCGAGGGCCCGCAGATCGCGTTGGTCGCGACCACGGTCTTCTTCTTCGTCTGGATCTCCACGATGTCGGCGGTGATCGCGATCCCGTCCGGCCACCGCGACGCGGGCCGCGTCTTCGGCGCCTCCCCCTGGCAGATGTTCCGCCACGTCCTGCTGCCGGCCTCCCTCCCGTCGGTCCTGGTGGGCGCGCGCATCGCGGCGGGCGTGGCCGTCCTGGTGATCGTCGCCTCGGAACAGATCGCCGCGACGAACGGCCTGGGCCATCTCATCTTCGACTCGCGCGCGCTGTTCCAGAACGACGTGATGTTCGTCGGCATCGTCTGCGTGGCGATCCTCGGCGTGCTCTTCTCCGAACTCATCAGACTGCTGGGCCGGTTGCTCACCCCGTGGGCACCGAGGGACCGCGGAAGGGGCCAGTCATGAAGAGACGTGCATACGGCGCCGTCGTCGCCGTGGCGGCGCTGCTGGCGTCGGCGGCGTGCTCGGCGTCGCACACGGACGACTCGGCCACGCAGGCGGGCGCACGGCAGCGCACGGTCAGCCCGATGGAGGGCTGCGGCGCGAAGTCCTGGACGGACCCGGCGGACCTCTCCCCCACCCGCGCACCGGCCCGTTGCTCCCCCGGGACCCCCGCCCCGAAGCCCCTCCCCAAGACCCGCAAACTCACCATCGCGACGGGAACGCTGAGCGCCGAGTACGTTGCGCCCCTTGAAGTCGCCCTCGACAAGGGCGAGTTCAAGAAGGAGGGGCTGGACGTCACGCTGAAGGTCCTGCCGACGCCGGACGCGCTGCCACTGCTGGCCAAGGGCGACATCGACGCGCTGTGGGCGGCTCCGGAGGCGGCCGTCATGAACGGTATCCGGGGCGGCTTCGACATCAAGTGGGTCGCCGGGAACTTCTCACCCGCGGCCGGTTCGAAGAGCGGGCTGTGGGTGCGGCTGAAGAAGGGCGAGAGCGCGGCGTCCGTCCCAATGGCCGGACGCACACTGGGCACGATGATCGGCAAGGGCTCGGTGATCGCGTACCCCATGCAGAAGGCGCTCGCCTCGCACGGCGGCGGCCTGGACAAGATCCAGTACCGCCAGCTGGGCTCGGCCGACGTCCTCACGGCCCTCCAGAACGGCGGCGTCGACTCGGCCTGGCTGCTCGACCCGGTCTGGCGCAACGTCGACGGCAAGCCCGGCTACGCCTTCCTCGGCGGCCAGCCGCGGGGCGAGCCGCTCGGGGGCATGTTGTACGGCCGTTCCCTGCTGAACGCCGACGTGGACGCGGGGGTGGCGTTGCTGAGGGCGTACATCCGCACGGTGAACACGTACTTCGCGTCGGACTACAAGACGGACGCGACCTTCGTCACCTACCTGGCGAAACTCCTGAAGACCGACGAGACGATCCTGAAATCGACCCCGTCCCTGCGCATGGACTGGGAGATCCGCGCGGGCACGACGACGCGTCTGCAGTCGGCGTACGCGGCGCAGGGGGCGGTCGCGGACGGCGACGCGCTTCCCGAGTCGAAGACGGTGGACCGGTCCCTGTACGAGGAGGCGGTGGGTCACGCGACGTAAATAACTTGGGGCCCGTAAATGACTTGGGGCCGGAACCCATTTCTGGATTCCGGCCCCAGGCCTTCAGTAGCGGGGACAGGATTTGAACCTGCGACCTCTGGGTTATGAGCCCAGCGAGCTACCGAGCTGCTCCACCCCGCGTCGGTGAACGCAACGTTACGTGAAGGACGCCGACAGAAGCAAATCGCTTTCGGCTCGCACACTCACCGTGCCCTCACGCCGACAGCTCCTCCCGCAGCGCGTCCCGCAGCCGTGCCGCCCGCTCCGAGACCTCCGCCGGCCCCAGGGACACCGCCCGGTCCGCCCACCGCTGCCCCTCCGCCAGCTCACCCCGACGCGCGTAGACCAGGGCCAGCCGGAGCGCCGCCCGTCCGTGCCCGGCGTCTGCGGCCCGGGTCCACCACACCGCCGCCTCGGGCTCACTCCCCTCCCGGGCCAGCAGCAGCCCGAGATTGAAGGCGCCGTTGCGGGACCCGGCCTCGGCCGCCTCCCGGTACCACCGAGCCGCCTCCACCACGTCACCCCGAGCCGCCGCCATCATCCCCACCCGCACCTGCGCCCGCCGATGCCCCAGGGAAGCCGCCCGCTCGTACCACTCCTCGCACTCGGTCTTCTCGTGCACCGTCTCGCCCAGCTCATGCGCGGGCTCCGGCGGCCGCCGCGCGTCCAGCACGGTCGCCAGCCGGTACGCCCCCTCCGCGCTGCCACCCCCGGCCGCGCACCGCAGATGCCGCTCGGCCGCACCCTCGTCCCCGTCCCGCAGCCGGGCGATCCCGACCTGCAGCGCGGCCTCCGTGTGCCCGGCGGCAGCGGCACGCTCGTACCACCGCAGCGCGACGCCGTCCTCGCCCCGCCCGGCGAAGAGAATCCCCAGGTTGAACGCGGCGTCCACGCTCCCGGCCTCCGCGGCCTTGGAGAACCACGGCTCGGCCCCGGTCGCGTCCCCACCCTGCAGCAGCAGAATGGCGAGCGCGTTGGCGGCCTCCCGGTGCCCGGCGTAGGCGGCCCGCCGGTACCACTGCTCGGCCGGCGCGGTCCGCCCCTGCTCGGCGCAGAGCAGCCCGAGGTTGTACGCGCCGTTGTCGTCCCCGGCGTCCATCGCCGCCCGGTACCACCGCTCGGCGGTCTGCGTCTCGCCCCGCTCGGCGTGCAGCGCACCCAGCGCGTTGGCGGCGTTCCCGTCCCCGTCCTGGGCGGCACGCAGCCACCACACGGCCGCGCTCTCGGTGTCCCCGGCGTCGCGCAGCAGGAAGCCCAGGGCGCACGCGGCCCGCGCCTCGCCGTCCTTGGCGGAGGTCAGGTACCAGCGCCCGGCCTCCTTGAGCTCGCCGCGCTTCTCCAGGATCGCGCCGAGGTGCAGCGCGGCCCGCCGGTGCCCGCGCGCGGCGGCCTGGCGGTAGAACTGCTCGGCCTGGGCCAGCAGTTCGACACCGTTGTCAGAGCCGCCCTCGCCCTCGCTCACCGCCTTGCGATCAAGAGCGCGCGCCAGCCGGTACGCCGCCTCGCGGTGCCCCCGCTCGGCCGCGGCCCGCATCCACTCCGCGGCCCCGGCGTCCCCGCGGTGCTCCAGCAGATCCGCCAGCGCGTACGCCCCCAGGGCGTGCCCCTGCTCGGCGGACTGGCGCAGCCAGTACTCGGCGGCCGGCTCGTCCCCGCGCTCGCGGTGGTGCCGGCCCAGCGCGTGCGCGGCAGCGGCGGAACCGGCGACGGCGGCGATCCGCCACCATCCGGCGGCCTCGTCGGCGTACCCGCGCTGGTGAAGAAGGACTCCCAGGTTGTTGGCGGCGGCACGGTCACCCGCGGCGGTGGCGGCACGCAGCTGGGGCTCGGCTCCGTCGAGATCACCGCGGCGCAGCAGCATGGCCCCGAGGACACTCATCGCCTCGACGTCGCCGGCCTCCGCGGCGAGCCGCTGACGCAGTTCCTCGGCAGCCTGCTCGGCAGCCTGCTCGGCAGCCTCCTCCCCGGCCTCGGCTTGTTCCGGGCCGGAGGGCTGCACAAATCGCCCTGTCTCGAACAGAGTTGCCTTGTCCCCCATAACGTCCATCGTCGCACCACCTGCAACCTGGGTACACCTGGTATACCGCAGCCAGTGAGGTCACTTCAGCGTTTTGTCGACATGCCCACAGAGAGACAAGTCAAACACACATCACCCAACTCCCCACGGCGGCACGGCGAATCCCCTGTCGGCACATGCGTTCGCACATCACAAAGGCCCGGATCCGTGAGGATCCGGGCCTTCGACTTCAGTAGCGGGGACAGGATTTGAACCTGCGACCTCTGGGTTATGAGCCCAGCGAGCTACCGAGCTGCTCCACCCCGCGTCGTTGTTCGGCAACCGTATCACGACGCGGGACGGGCATTTGATCAGCCGCTGCCGGAGCTCTTGCTCGGACTCGGACTGCTGCTCGGGCCGGCACTGGTGCTGGGACTGGGGCTGGCGCTGCTCGTCTTGTCGGCCTTGGACTGCGCGGCCTCGGCCCGCTTCAGCGCGTCCTCCAGGTCCTTCTGCGCCTGGCCGTACGCCTGCCAGTCACCCTTCTTCAGGGCCGCCTGGCCCTCGTCGAAGGCCTTCTGGGCGTCGTTCAGCGCCTCCTGGACCGTGGGATTGCTGGACGTCGGTGGCGTGGTCGTCCCCTCGTCCGGTGGCGGGGTGGTCGAACTCTCCGCTCCGAAGACCTTGTTGAGCGCCTCGTCGAGGGTGTCCTCGAAGGCGGTCTTGTCGCCGTAGCTGACCAACACCTTGCGCAGCAGCGGGTACTTGAGTCCACCACCGCGTACGTAGACCGGCTCCACGTACAGCAGTCCTCCGTCGAGCGGCACCGTCAGCAGGTTGCCGTACTCGATGTCGGAGTCGCCGCCCTTGAGCAGCTTGATCGACTCGGCGATGTCCTGTTCGGAGTTGA
This sequence comes from Streptomyces sp. NPDC047081, assembly GCF_040643775.1. Classification (NCBI taxonomy): domain Bacteria; kingdom Bacillati; phylum Actinomycetota; class Actinomycetes; order Kitasatosporales; family Streptomycetaceae; genus Streptomyces; species Streptomyces sp. NPDC047081. Next base: position 80,729 of record NZ_JBEYUY010000029.1, read on the forward strand.
ACTGGCTCTGCACCTGTTTGGGCCCGTCGACCGTCGTACTGGTCGGCAGTTTCAGGATTCTGATCTTGCCGTAGTCGCTGGAGTCCGCCTGGGCGTCGACCGTCATGAACGCACTGAGGTTGTCCCGGCCGTTGGGTGTGAACGTCGTCGTCAGCGAGAACGCCTGGGACGTCTGGTCGGGCATCTTCATGCTCAGGTAGTACGGCGGCACCGCGTTGCCCGACTTGTTGGTCGGGTCGTCCGGCACCTGCCACACCTCGCTGCCGGTGAGGAAGGTGGTCGGGTTGGTGACGTGGTACCGGGTCAGCAGCTCGCGCTGGACCTTGAACAGGTCCTGCGGATAACGCAGATGGGCCAGCAGCGACTTGGAGATCGCGCCCTTGGGCTGCACCGTCCCGGGGAAGGCCTTCATCCAGGTCTTCAGCACCGGGTCCTCGGTGTCCCACTGGTAGAGCTTGACCTCGCCGGTGTACGCGTCGACGGTCGCCTTCACCGAGTTGCGGATGTAGTTGACCTGGTTCTGCTGGGCCACCACCGCGCGCGAGTTGTTGGTCGCGGTCAGCGAGTCGGCCGTCGTGTCACCGAGGGTCGTACGGGAGGCGTACGGGTATCCGTTCGTCGTCGTGTACGCGTCCACGATCCACTGGATACGGCCGTCCACCACCGCCGGATACGCGTCGCCGTCGATGGTCAGCCACGGCGCCACCGCCTCGACCCGCTCCTTGGGCGTGCGGTTGTAGAGGATCCGCGAACCCTCGCCGATCGCCCCGGAGTAGAGGATCTGCGGCTCGCTGAACGCCACCGCGTACGCCGCCCGGTTGATCGGGTTGGCGAGGTTGACGCCGCTCTTGCCCTTGTAGCTGGTGGTCTTCTCGCCGCTGTCGTCGGAGTAGTCGATCTCCTTCTGGGGACCGCCGACGATCGAGTACGTGGTGGTCTTCTCGCCGTAGTAGATCTGCTGCTCGTACGTCCCCAGGTCACCGGTGGACGGCAGGTCGGACTCGGTGAAGACCGGCTGGCCGTTGGCGTCGGCGGCGGTGCCCTTGGCGGCGACCACGCCGTAGCCGTGGGTGTAGCGGAAGTGGTCGTTGATCCAGTTGTTCTTCGGGATGCCGTTGAGGTTCAGCTCGCGCAGACCGATGACGGTGTCCTGGACCTTGCCGTCCTTGGTGTAGCGGTCGACGTCCAGGTTGGTCGGGAACGCGTAGTAGTTCCTGATCTGCTGGAGCTGCTGGAAGGTCGGCGAGACGATGTTCGGGTCCAGGATGCGGATGCTCGCCGTGGAGTCGACGTCGTCGCGCAGCGTCGTCTTGTCCTTGGTCTTGCTCGTCCCCGAGTAGTCGCTGACCTTGGTGCCGTCGATGCCGTACGCCTCGCGCGTCGCCTTGAGGTTCTTCTCGACGTACGGCGCTTCCTTGGCCTGCTCGTTCGGCTGGACCTGGAACTTCTGGACGATCGCCGGATACAGGCCGCCGATCAGGATCGCCGAGAGCACCATCAGGCCGAAGCCGATCACCGGCAGCTGCCAGGTGCGCCGCCACAGGGTGGCGAAGAACAGCAGCGCGCAGATGACGGCGATGCAGAACAGGATGGTCTTGGCCGGCAGGTACGCGTTGGCGTCGACGTAGCGCAGGCCCGTCCAGTTGTCCGTCGCCTTGAAGTCGCTGGACTTCACCGCGAGCCCGTAGCGGTCGAGCCAGTAGGCGACCGCCTTCAGCGCGACGAAGATGCCGAGCAGCACGGAGAGATGACCGGTCGCGGCGGCGGTGGCCCGCGCGCCCGGGGAGGTGACGCGCAGCCCGCCGTACAGGTAATGGGTCAGCGCGGCGGCGATCAGGGAGAGGATCGCGGCGGCGAAGCCGAAGCCCAGCAGGAAGCGGTACCAGGGCAGGTCGAAGGCGTAGAACGAGACGTCGAGGTGGAACTGCGGGTCCTTCTGGTGGAAGGGCACGCCGTTGACCCACATCAGCCAGGTCCGCCACTGGCTCGACGCCGAGGCGCCGGCGATCAGGCCCACCAGCGAGGTGATCGCTAGCAGCAGCCAGCGCTTGTAGGGCGCGATGCCCATCCGGTACCGGTCGAGGCTCTGCTGCTCCATGGACATGGCGCTCAGCGGCGGCCGCAGGCGGTGGGCGAGCCAGATGTTGAAGCCGACCGCGAGGGCCATCAGCAGACCGAAGACGAAGAACAGGCCGATCTTCGTCCACAGCGTCGTCGTGAAGACGGACGAGTAGTGCACCGAGCGGTACCAGAGCCAGTCCGTCCAGAAGCCCGCGAACATGGTGAACGCCATGCCGAGCACGGCAAGGACGCCCAGTGTCATGAGCAGGGTCCGGACACGCCGGGACGGGCGGCCCACTCTGATCCGTGGCCCCGTCGGGCCTCCGCCGCGGTCCGGCATCTGGAAAGCCAAGGTGCGCACCTCGAAGTTCGCTGTCGATCCGTCAGGCCCTCGTGTTCGCGAGCCCGCCGTGGCCCCCCGTGATCGCGGGCCCACACCTATGCAACTTACTCACCGTTTACTCGGTTCCCGATTCCGGCCATGAACGAGGCAGGATTGTGACCATGTCCAACACCCCCATGGCGGCGAGCCCGCTCACCCGGGCCGTACTCGAGATCGACGAGTACGCCTCCGGCCTCGGCTGGGACCAGCCCGCCCGTCTCTTCGCCCTCGTAGACACCGCTCGGCTGCGGACCCAGGAACCCGCTCTCGCGGCCCAGCTCGGCCTGGCGGACGAGCAGGAGTCCACCGGACTCACCCCGATCGAGCAGGACGAGATCCCGACGGGCAAGGCGCTCGACGAGTTCCTCGCGACCATCGCCTGGCCCGACGCGGTGGCCGGCTGCGCGCTCACCGTGGAGCGGCTGATGCTGCCCCCGTCCGCCGAGGCGTCCGTCCCGGAGGGGATGGACGAGAAGAGGCTCGCGAAGTGGGTGGCCGAGCACCCGGACCGTCAGGAGGTCCGGATGACGGTCGCGGTCCTGCGCGACGGCACCCGCGAATCGGCCCTCAGGCTGCGCGAGAAGGACACCCCCACGGACGTCCTCACCGGCTCCGACCTGGTGCCGGGCCTCGCGGAGGCCCTGACGGCGACCTTCGAGGAGTAGCCCCTGCGGCTACTTGGTCGTGCACTTCGGCAGGTCGGCGGTCTTGCCGCCGCGGATGTCCTTCAGCGCGCCGAGGGCGTCCTCGATGGTGTTCACCTTCACCAGGGTGAGACCGCTCGGGGTGTCCTTGGCGGCGGCCGCGCAGTTCTCGGCCGGCGTCAGGAAGTACTGGGCGCCCTTGCTGCGCGCGCCCACCGTCTTCATCTCGATGCCGCCGATCGGGCCGACCTTGCCGTCGTCGTCGATGGTCCCGGTGCCGGCCACGAACTTGCCGCCGGTGAGGCTGCCCGGGGTGAGCTTGTCGTAGATGCCGAGCGAGAACATCAGGCCGGCGCTCGGTCCGCCGACGTCGGCCAGCTTGATGTCGATGCTGAACGGGAAGGTGTGGTCCGTCCCCGCCGAGATCCCCACGATCGCCCGCTTGGCGCCGCTGTCGTCCGAGGTCGCGGTCTTGATGGTGATCTTCTCGGTCTTCGTCGCCGTCCTGTTCGCCTTCTCGGCGGCGGCCTGCTCCTTGGCCGGCACGATCGTGAAGACGACGTCCTGGCCCGGCTTGTGCTTGGTCACCAGCGTGGCGACGTCGGCCGGCTCCTTGACCGTCGTACCGTCCACGGCCTTGATCACGTCACCGGCGTGCAGCTTGCCCTCGGCCGGCGAGTCCTTGACGACGGTCGAGACGATCACCCAGGACTTCACCGGGATGTCCAGCTCCTTCAGGGCGGCGACCTTGGCGCTCTCCTGGGACTGGCTGAACTCCTCGGCGTTCTCCTGCGTGGACTGCTCCTCGGTCTTGCCGTCCGGGTACAGCGTGTCGTGCGGCACGACCTTGTTGTCGTGCGCGAGCCAGCCGTAGACGGCCTCGACGATGTTCATCTTGTAGTCGGCGCTGGTGACGCGCACGGTCGTCATGTTCAGGTGACCGCTGGTCGCGTACGTCTTGCGCCCCGAGATCTGCAGCACCGGCTCGCCGTCGTGGTCCCCGAGCGTGTTCACCGTCGGCCCGGGAGACATCTCCGAGTACGGCACGGGGATGAACACTCCCGCGCACAGGAGCGCGATCAGCATCAGGGTGGAGGCGAGCATCGTCGCGGTGCGGCGTGGCATGCCAAGACAGTACGGGACGACACTGTCAGCGCATCGTCAGCCCCACCTCTGTCATGTACCGGAGTGGGACTTGTCCATGGCCTCGCGGAACCGCGCGTACCCGTCGAGCTCGGGGCCGTCGCTGCGCACCTTGCGGGTGCGGTTGGCCCAGCTTCCCCACAGACCGGCGGCGACCGCAGCGACAAGCGGAATCAACAACCAGACGAGCGCACCCATGCCGACCTCCCAACCCCGGTGAGCGACCGCAAGAACTGACTGATCAGCAGATTAACCATCCGCACTGACAACGCTCGTGCCAGGGGTGCGGTTACGCAACCGGAGGAGTGGCGAAGGGGGTTCGGACGACGGGCGGGCGCCGGGGTTCAGCAGGCGCCGACCCACTCCTCGGTGCCGTCGGAGAAGGTCTGGTGCTTCCAGATCGGCACCTCGTGCTTGAGGTCGTCGATCAGCTTCCGGGACGCCTCGAAGGCCTCGCCCCGGTGCGGACACGACACAGCGACTACGACGGCCAGGTCTCCCACCGTCAGATCCCCGACCCGGTGCACCGCGGCCAGCGCCCTTACCGGGTACTCCGCGACGACCTTCTCGGCGATGCGCCGCATCTCGGCCTCGGCACTGGGGTGGCAGGAGTAGCCGAGCCGGTCGACGTCGACACCGCCGTCGTGATTGCGCACGGTCCCCACGAACAGCGTGGTCCCACCGGCGGCGTCGTCCCCGACGGCCCGGAAGACCTCGTCGACGGAGAGCGGGGTCTCACGGATGGCGATGAGCTTGATCGGGTCGTCCGCGACCTGCTCGCCGGGGTGGTCGTGTGTGGCTGCCATGGGTCCATCGTGCCCCACGCGTCCGACAACGCGGAATACGACTTTCACCAGGCACACGCGTGTGCCGTTTTGGAGCGTCCTACAGCTTCGGTTCCTCGTGTCAGATGCGCCGCCGCGCCTTCCGGGCCCGCCGCACCACGGCCGCCGCGCCCAGCAGGGCGACCGTCGCCCCCGCGGCGCCCGCCGCGGTCGCGTCCTTGCGCCCGAGTCGCCGGCCGGCGACCGTGTGCCGCCCGGTGACCTCCTCCAGCAGTTCGGCGAGGACTTCCTCGTTGGTCCACTGCGGCCGCCACCCCGCGTCGTGCAGCCGGCTCCCGCTCACCACCCAGGGGTACATCGTGTACGCCAGATCCCCCGCCGGAGACGGCGTCAGCCCGATCCGGTGCAGCCGGGCCGCCGCCCCCAGGGCGACCGCCGAGGGCAGCTCCATCCGGCGGATCCCGCTGAGCTCCTCGACCTCCTCCTGCTCCAGCCACCCGTCGCAGCCGACCGCGAGCTCGCCCTCGACCTTCTCGAGGACCGCGTACTCCAGCGCGCTGCACAGATCCTCGACATGGCAGAACTGCCACGCGGGCCGCGACCCGGCGACCACAAGCAGCCGCGGCGACTCGAAGTACCTGGTCAGCGCGGTGTCGGTGCCCCCGATCAGCACCGCGGGGCGTACGACGGTGACATTGAGGCCGGGATGCGCCCGGGGCGCGCGCCGTGCGAGCCGCTCGATCTCCAGCAGGTCGCCCACGCCGGTGGCCTCGGCCGTCGCGCGCAGCTCCGCGTCCTCCGAAAGCGGCAGCTCGTTGTCCGGCAGCGCCCCGTAGACCATCGACGACGTGCACAGCACCACCCGGTGGACGCCCGCGGCCGCGGCGGCCGTGAGCACCGTCTGCGTCCCGCGCACGTTGTACGCCGTCCGGGCGGCGGGGTCGGTCTCCAGGTCCAGGTCGAGCGCCAGATGCACCACCACGTCGGCCCCGCGCAGCTTCTCCGCGATGGCCGGATCCCGCACGTCCAGGATCTGCCACTGAGCTCCCGCGCACTCGCCGCGCCGCTCGTCGATGGCGATGACCTGCTTGATCGCCTCCGAGGCGGCGAGCCGCTCGGTGAGCAGCGCGCCGATGCCGGACGCCGCGCCGGTGACCGCGACGACGGGTCCGCGGACCGTCGGCGGGGTTGACTCGTTTCGCGCTGCGCGAACCTGCGGATCTGGGGAACTCACCGGGCGTCTCCAGCGGTTGTCTTCAGTAAGAACGCGAGTGACGCGTCCGTACCAGGTGGCATCCATCCTGCCGCAGGCCAAGAGTCGGCGAAGCACCGAGGCCCGAACGGCCCGCGGTGTCTACGCTGGGTGGTGTTATCGGGCAGTCGTGCCGTCGGAGACAACCGGCGGCCTTAACAGCCGAGGAATCCCGTGAGTGACACCCCATTCGGATTCGGCCTTCCGCCGGAGGAGCCGGAAGACGGCGACGAGGGCAAGAAGAAGGACCAGCAGAGCGGTGGTGGTCAGGGCCCGGCCAACCCGTTCGGTTTCGGCGGGCTGCCCGGCGCCGGGGGCTTTGGCGGCCCCGGCGGGGACAACCCGCTCGCTGCCATGTTCGGCTCGCTGAACCCCACCGACCTGGGCGCCGCCTTCCAGCAGCTCGGCCAGATGCTCTCGTACGAGGGCGGGCCGGTGAACTGGGACATGGCCAAGCAGATCGCCCGCCAGACGGTCTCCCAGGGCACCCCGGACGGCACCAAGGACTCGAGCATCGGCCCCGCCGAGCGCAGCGCGGTCGAGGAGGCCGTCCGCTTGGCCGACCTGTGGCTGGACGGCGCGACGTCCCTGCCGTCCGGCGCCGGCTCCGCCGTCGCGTGGTCGCGCGCGGAGTGGGTCGAGGCGACCCTGCCCGCGTGGCAGGAGCTGGTCGACCCGGTCGCCGAGCGCGTCGGCGCGGCCATGGGTGACGTCCTGCCGGAGGAGATGCAGGCCATGGCGGGCCCGCTGATCGGCATGATGCGCTCCATGGGCGGCGCCATGTTCGGCACCCAGATCGGCCAGGCCGTGGGCGTGCTCGCGGGCGAGGTCGTCGGCTCCACCGACATCGGTCTGCCGCTCGGCCCGGCCGGCAAGGCGGCGCTGCTGCCGGTGAACATCGAGGCGTTCGGCAAGGACCTGGGCGTGCCCAAGGAGGAGGTGCGGCTGTATCTCGCCCTGCGCGAGGCCGCCCACCAGCGCCTGTTCGCGCACGTGCCGTGGCTGCGCTCGCACCTGTTCGGCGCCGTCGACGGGTACGCGCGCGGGATCAAGGTCGACACCGCCAAGCTGGAGGACGTGGTCGGCCAGTTCGACCCGCAGAACCCGGAGCAGCTGCAGGACGCCCTCCAGCAGGGCATGTTCCAGCCGGAGGACACGCCCGAGCAGAAGGCGGCCCTGGCCCGTCTGGAGACCGCTCTGGCGCTCGTCGAGGGCTGGGTGGACGCGGTGGTGCACGCGGCCGCGAAGCCCCGCCTCTCGTCCGCCGACGCGCTGCGCGAGACCCTGCGCCGCCGCCGTGCGACGGGCGGCCCGGCCGAGCAGACCTTCGCCACGCTGATCGGCCTGGAGCTGCGCCCGCGCCGCCTGCGCGACGCCTCCCGCCTGTGGGCCTCGCTCACGGACGCGCGCGGGGTCGACGGCCGGGACGCCCTGTGGGCCCACCCGGACATGCTGCCGACGGCCTCCGACCTGGACGACCCGGACGGCTTCGTGCACCGCGAGCAGCTGGACTTCTCCGAGATCGAGAAGCTGCTCGGCGGCGTCGCGGACGACTCCGGCGACAAGCCGAACCTGAAGAAGGACGACACCGAGGACACCGACAAGGGCGACGACACCGAGTGAGCCTGTACGACGACGCGGTCCTCGTCCTGAAGGGGTACGAGGGCCAGGAAGAGCTGCGCCAGGCCTACCTGGACCATCTCGCGGCCCACCCGGACGGCATGTGGAAGGCCTGCCACGCGGGTCACATCACGGCGAGCGCGCTGGTGATCGACCCCGCGCGGGAGCGCGTGCTGCTGACCCTCCACAAGAAGCTGCGGATGTGGCTGCAGATGGGCGGCCACTGTGAGCCGCAGGACTCCTCCGTGGAGGCCGCGGCCCTGCGCGAGGCCACCGAGGAGTCGGGCATCGCGGGGCTGACCCTGCTGCCGGGCGGGCCGGTGCGCCTGGACCGGCATGCCATCCCGGCGCCCTGCCACTGGCACCTCGACGTCCAGTACGCGGTCGTGGCCCCGCCCGGCGCCGTCCAGGAGATCAGCGACGAGTCCCTCGACCTGCGCTGGTTCGCCTACGGCGAGGTGGCGGACGTGGCGGACGACTCGGTCGTACGACTGCTGGAAGCGACGCGGGCACGGCTGTGAGCGCCGAGCGGCTCTGAGCATGGGACGTGTAAGGGGCGCCCGCAATTGCGGGCGCCCCTTACGTCGGCTTACCGGACGCTCAGCTCCAGACGTTCCCCTGGTTCTGCGCCCGCACCCCCTGCTGCCCCATGCCGAACTGCGCGGCGAGGCCCGAACCGATCTGGGCGTGCTGCGGCGGCAGCAGTTCGCTGGGCTGGACCAGCGCATAACCGCTGCCCATGAAGCTGAGCTCCCAGCCCTCACCGGTGTTGCCGCGGCGCCGCCACACCCCGGAGGAGTGCGTCTGTGCCTGCATCTGGACGCGCAGCCCGGTCGACCAGGCGACGATCGCGTCGGCGTCGCAGTTGACGTACTTGTCGGGCGTCACCTGCATCATCAGCGGCGCGCCCGAGGTCATCAGGGCGACCTTGCCGCGGCCGGTGATGTTGAGCTGGTACTTGCCGGAGCCGGAGATGCCGTACTGGCTGTCGACGGCGATGACCTCGTGGTGCAGCGAGGAGTCCATCGCGAGGACGTAGCTGCTGTCGACGGTGAGGCCGTCCTGCTCCACGTCCACCACATGGATGTGCTGGGCGAGGTTGGCGAAGAAGACCGTGCCCTGCCCGTGGCAGCGCATCAGGCTGAGGCCCTCGCCGGTGGCCGCACGCGCGTAGGCCTGCTGGGTGCTCTGGTACTCCGCGTCGAACTCGACGAGCCCCTGGTAGGCGACCATCGTGCCCTTGCGGGCCAGGATGTCGTCGTGACCCTCCAGGTTGACCCGCAGCATCTGCTTGTTCTGCAGGCTGTAGCGGTCCTGGGACTGCGAGTCGTTGAAGGCGAAAAGCGGACTCTGCATGGCGTTCTGGCTCCCCCTCAGCCCCGGAACCGCAGGCGGTCGGTGCTGTCCTCGCTGGGCTGGACGACGACGATGCCCTGACCGGAGAAGGCCATCTGGTAGGCCTCGCCGCTGCCGCGGCCGATCAGCGACTGCGCCTTGAAGCTGCGCTTGCCCTTCACCTTGAGGTTCGGGGACCAGGCGACGAGCGCGTCCGGGTCGACGTACGTCTCGTCCTCGCCACCGCCGCAGTCGACGACGATCGGCTTGCCCCGGGAGGTCAGCGCGACCCAGCCGTTCCCGGAGATCTTGGTGTTCCACAGGCCCTGACCGGCGAACTTCGCGAGGCCCTTGACCCGCTCGACGCCCCAGGTGAGGGACGCGTCGAAGGCGAGCAGGTTGGTGGCGTTGACGGAGATGCCGTCGCCGTTGAGGTTGATCACGACGACGTCGGCGCCGTAGTCGGCGAGGTAGAGCAGGCCGTCGCCGGAGCACTTCATCAGGGGCGCGCCCTCGCCGGTCATCCAGTCGCGGGCGATCTGGCGCACGGCCGGCGGGTTGGGCTCGTACTGGATGAAGCCTTCGTAGGCGACCATCGACCCCACGCGCGCGAGGAGGTCGTTTCCGGTCTGCATGGCGACCTTCAGCATGTTGTTGCCGTGGTTCTCCATGCGGGCGGTGACGGGTGCGGGAGCGTAGCCCGCGAGCGGCTGGTTCATGACGGGCTCCCTCAGACCTCGTACGGCTGGACGACGATGAAGTTGCCGGGCGCGCCCCGGAACTGAAGGTTGACGCTCTCCCCGGTGTCGCCCGGGTAGGCGTTGCGGCGCATCCGGACCTGGCTGGAGACGATCACCTGGGAGGCGGCCGACCAGGCCACGACGGCGTTGCAGTCGGCGAAGGTGGTCGGCGTGACCGGCAGCACGACAGGCGTGCCGTGCGTCTTGACGACGATCGTGCCGGTCCCCTGGAACTGCATCGTGAACAGCGCGCCCCCGGGGATGCCGTGGCCCTCGATGCGGCGGACCTCGTACTGGAGGCTCTCGTCGAAGGCGAGGACGTTCTCCGCGGAGACGCAGATCGCGTCGCCCTGGAGTTCGACCGGGTGCAGATGGGTGGAGTTCTCGGCGAGGAACACCTGGCCCTGGCCGGTGCAGCGCATCAGCTGCATCTCCTGGCCGGTCGCGTTGCCCACGATCCGGCCGGCGAACCCGGCGCCCTTGTAGCTGAAGTCGACCTTGCCCTGGTAGAGCACCATGCTGCCCTGCCGGGCGAGCACGGGCTGGCCGCCGATGCCGAGGTCGACACGGATGAGCTTCTTGTTCTGCTGCGTCCAGCGCTGCCCGGTGGGCGTCTCCTTGAACTTCTGCAGCGCGGCACCGACACCGGCACCGCCCTGGGGAGCGCCCTGCGGAACGCCGTAGCCCTGCTGCTGCCCCGGGACCTGCCCGAGGGGCGGCTGCTGACCGTAGCCGGGGGGCTGAGGCGGCTGGCCGTATCCGGGCGGCGCCGTCGGGGCGTGCGGGGCCTGGGGGGCCTGCGGGGGCTGGCCGTAGCCGGGCGGCGGCGGGGCGCTCTGGCCGCCGGGCTGGCCGTACGGCTGCTGCGGCGGCTGGCCGTAGCCGGGCGGCGGTCCCGGGGGCGGCACCGGGGCGCCGCCGGGCGGGGTCATGGGCGCGACGATGGTGGGCGCGGCGTGCACGTTCGGCGCGGGAGCCGGGGCGGGCGCCGGGGGCGGGGTCTGTCCCGGGGGCGGCGCGAAGCCCTGAGGGGCGGGCGCGGGGGCCGGCGGCGCGGGCGCGGGCGCTGCCGGCGCTCCGAACGAGGGCGGCGCGGTGGCCTGGGCGGGCGGGGCGAAGCTGGGGGCGGCGCCGGTCTGCGGCTGCTGCGGAGCGGGTGCCGCGGGGGCCTCCTCCTCCATCACCTCGCCGCCGAAGTTCTTCAGCAGCGCCTCCAGTCCGCCGTCGAAGCCCTGGCCGACGGCGGCGAACCGCCACACGTCCTTCAGGTAGAAGTCGCCCAGCATCACGGCCCGTTCGGTCGTGAACTCCGAACCGTTGAAGGAGTACCGGGCCACCTCCTCGCCGCCCGCGACGATGCGGATGTACCCGGGGGCGATCTGCGACATCTGTCCGGCGCCGTCGAGCGTCGCCGTGAACGACAGCTTCTGGATCTTCGCCGGGATCCGGTCGAGCGTGACCCGGAAGGACTCCGTGTCGCCTGCCTGGGCGCCCAGGAGCTGAATCGACTCCTCAGGGGTCTTCGGCTGGTTGAAGAAGACGAAGTAACTGTCGTCCGAGAGCCGTTCGTCGGCGTCGAGGCCGAAGCAGCTGATGTCGAAGGTCAGTCCGGGGCCGCTGATCTGCACGCCTACGTACAGATCGGTGCCCGCGGTGAGGTCACTGATCCTGGCCTTGTGGCCGCGTTGGAATTCCCTGGCCATGCGTAACGACCGTCCCCCATCCCGAATGCGAGTGCGTCGCGCCAGGCTAACGGCAAACTCCGACACCGGAAGAAGTCGGTACAGACCCGGTACACAACACCGGGCTCGGCCGTCACTCGCCGCGCGCGCCCGGCAGATGCGGCAACCGCTCGGCGGCGACCACTCCTTCGAGGTAGCCACGGGCCCGCTCGGTCCGCGGATACGCCTCCAGGAGCCGCCAGAAACGGGGCCCGTGTCCGGGCACGAGCAGATGCGCCAGCTCGTGGACGAGGACGTAGTCGACGACGTACTCGGGCATCCCCTGCAGCCGGTGCGACAGCCGGATGCTGCCCTCGGCGGGGGTGCAGGAGCCCCAGCGCGTGTTCTGGTTGGTGACCCACCGCACCGAGGTGGGCCGCGCCCGCCCGTCGAAGTACTGCGCCGACAGCCGCTCGGCCCGCTCCGCCAGCTCGGCGTCGCCGAGGACCCGTTTGCTCTCCTGGGCGGCGAGTTTGTCGAGCATGACGGTGACCCAGCGCTGCTCCTCCGCCTCGGACATCCGGGCAGGGATGAGTACGACGGTGCGATCGCCCTCGCGGTACGCGGATACCGTCCGGCGTCGCCGGGCGCTCCTGCGGACCTCGATCGCGCTCGCCCCCGAGCCGCTCGGCGGCTGGCTCGTCGTGCTGCGCTGTGGCATTCCGGCGCTGTGCAGTGGATCGGCGGGCACGCCCCGACGTTACCCGCTGCACACGCGGGAAGTCCCGACTCCGGGACGGTTCCGTGCCGATCCCCCTCCGAGCGTCTGATTTGTACGACGAATACCCACGGCCTGTGGACAACTTTCGGCGTCCGCCGACGGGTCCGGGCATGCTGGATCCCGCCGGGGGACCGCGACGGGCGTCGACCGACCATCGACCCGACCCGCCGTGAGCGGGCTCCCTCGGCGGACGGGATGTTCTACGAGGGCTACGGGGGCCTGTGATGGACACGGGGTGCGCGAAGGACGCGGCGAACGCGAAGGGTTCGGGGAGCGCGAAGGGTGCCGGGAGCGCTGAGGGGAAGCGTGCGGGGAGCGCCGTCCGTGCGAGAAGTGCGGCGGATGTCGAGGACGCGGCCGGCGGCCTGGCGCATCCGTCGGCGCCGATCGCTCCGCTGGTGAAGCCCGCGCTCCGGCGTGGCTGGCGTGACCTCAACACCGTGCAGTTCGGGATGACTCCGGCGCACGCGATGACACTCGGTCCGATGGACCCGGCGACGGGCAGCTTCCTCGACCTCCTCAACGGCACCCGGGGACTGCCGCTGCTGCGGGAGGAGGCGCACCGGATGGACCTGCCCGACGGTCATGTCGACGGGCTGGTCGCCGGCTTGGCGCGGGCGGGTCTCCTGGACGACGCCAGGGGAGGCGGACCGGCCGCCGACGCCCTGCGCGGCAAGAAGGAGGTCCTGGACCGGCTGCGCCCCGACCTCGCCTCCCTGTCCCTGCTCACCACGGGACCGGGCGACGCGATCGGGCACCTGGCCGCCCGCCGCTCACTGCGGGTGCAGGTGCGGGGCGCGGGCCGGGTGGGCGCGATCCTGGCCTCGCTGCTCGCGGCCGCCGGGGTCGGCGAGGTCGACGTGCGTGACGTCGGCGAGGTCGAGCCGTGGGACGTCGCCCCGGGCGGGCTGCCGGCCGAGTCCGTCGGGAACCGCAGGGACGAGGCCGCCCGGCGGAACGCGCGCGGCTGGGCCCCGGACCGCGCGCCACGCCGTGACCGCGTGGCATCCTCCTCGGCAGGTGACCCCGGCTTCGCGCTGGTGATCCTCGCCCCCCGCGACGACGTCGACGTCCACGCCCCCGCACCGTCCGCCGCCGAACCCCTCATCGCTTCGGGTACGCCCCATCTGTACGCCGGTGTCGTGGAGGCCACCGGAGTCGTCGGCCCCCTGGTCCTGCCCGGCGAGAGCGGCTGCGCGGGCTGTCTGCACGAGGGGCGGACCGACCGGGACCCGGCCTGGCCGCGGCTGGTGGCGCAGTGGCGCTCGGGTTCGGGCAGGTCCCGCGCGGTGCGGGCCTGCGATGTGACTCTGGCCACTACGGTCGCCGGGCTGGCAGCGGCACACGCGCTGGCCTTCCTGGACGGCCGGGTCCCGACGACCGCGGGCGCCCGCTGGGAGGTGTCGCTGCCTGGTCTGACCTGGCACGCGCGACCGGTCTGGGCGCACCCGGCATGCCCGTGCGGCGCGGCGGAGAAAGGTAAGAAGGGGACACGGGCCGATGAGGACGGGAAGCCGCACGAGACAATGAAGGAGCAACGGTCGTCGAAGGAACGCCGTGAGGCGGACGCGGCGCGGCCGGCAGGGACTTGGAGGGCGCATGTCTGATCTTCCCCGCAAGGCGGTCACCCGGACCGCCAAGCTCGCCGCGCTCCCGCTCGGCTTCGCCGGGCGGGCGACCTGGGGACTGGGCAAGCGGATCGTCGGGGAGTCCGCGGAGATCGTCGGCCGCGAGCTGCAACAGCGCACGGCGGAGCAGCTGTTCAAGGTGCTCGGCGAGCTCAAGGGCGGCGCGATGAAGTTCGGCCAGGCCCTGTCCGTCTTCGAGTCGGCGCTGCCCGAGGAGGTCGCCGGACCCTACCGTGCGGCGCTGACGAAGCTGCAGGAGGCCGCCCCGCCGATGCCGACGCGCACCGTGCACACGGTGCTGGCCGAGCGGCTCGGCGAAGACTGGCACGAGCTGTTCCTCGAGTTCGAGGACAAGCCGGCCGCCGCGGCCTCCATCGGCCAGGTGCACCGCGGTATCTGGCACGACGGCCGCGAGGTGGCGGTCAAGGTGCAGTACCCGGGAGCGGGCGACGCCCTGCTGTCCGACCTGAACCAACTGAGCCGTTTCGCCCGCCTGCTGGGGCCGCTCATCCCCGGCATGGACATCAAGCCCCTGATCGCGGAGCTCAGGGACCGGGTCTCGGAGGAGCTGGACTACGACCTGGAGGCCCAGGCCCAGCAGGTGCACGCGGAGGAGTTCGCCGGGGACCCGGACGTCGTGGTGCCCGGCGTGGTCCACCAGTGCGACCAGGTGCTGGTCACCGAGTGGATCGACGGCGTCCCGCTGTCGGAGATCATCGCGGACGGCACCACGGAGCAGCGCGACCGCGCCGGCCAGCTGCTGGCCCGCTTCCTCTTCTCGGGCCCGGCCCGCACCGGCCTGCTGCACGCCGACCCACACCCGGGCAACTTCCGTCTGCTGCCCGGCGGTCCGGCCGGCGAGGACGACTGGCGGCTGGGCGTCCTGGACTTCGGCACGGTCGATCGCCTCCCGGGCGGCCTGCCGAGCACGATCGGCGACTCCCTGCGCATGACCCTCGACGGCGAGGCGGAGTCGGTCTACGAGCTGCTCTGCGAGGAGGGCTTCGTCAAGGAGTCCATAGAGCTGGACCCGGCCGCCGTCCTCGATTACCTCCTGCCGATCATCGAACCGGCCCAGGTCGACGAGTTCACCTTCACCCGTGGCTGGATGCGCAGCCAGGCGGCCCGCATCGCCGACCCCCGCTCCCCCGCCTATCAGCTGGGCAAGCAACTGAACCTGCCGCCGGCCTACCTGCTGATACACCGGGTGACGCTGAGCACGATCGGTGTGCTGTGCCAGCTGGGCGCGACGGTCCGGCTGCGGGACGAGCTGGAGGAGTGGCTGCCGGGGTTCGTCCCGGAGGAGGCGCAGGAGGAAGAGTCGGCCGCGGAGGCGTGAGCTACCACCAGGCCGAGTCGAGCCGCCCCTCGATCGCCCGGAGGTTCTCCCGGGAGCAGGCGTCGCAGAAGTAGTGGCGGACGCCGTTCTCCACGGAGCAGATCCAGGTGGGTTGCGGACCCTCGGCGCGAGTGCCGCAGCGTGCACACACCAGGGGCTGGGGCTCCGCCGGGGAGCCGCCGTCGTCACTGCCTCCGGAAAGACTCGTCACGCGGCGACGATACGCCGAGGTCGGCGCCCGCGCGGGCACAACGCCCCGCGGGGGCCGGTCCGTTCGGACGGACCGGCCCCCGCGGGGAGCTATCGCCTCCCGGGCTCGGGAGGCCACCGCTTCAGGTGTGGTCGGTTACTGCATGACGGCCATGGCGAGCGCACGGCGGGCACGCCGCGAGGCGCGCTCCGCACGGCGCTGCATCCGGCGGGCGGTCACCAGGCGCACGGCCTGACGTTCCCGCTCGGCCTCGTGCAGCAGGTCGTGCATATGCGCACGAGCCAGGGCTTCTGGTTGAAGTTGCATCTCTCGGGTCCTGTTCTGGGGTGAACCGGCGGTGCCGGTAGTCGTGGTGTCTTCGATCGCGGAGCCGGCGGGCTCGTTGGTGGACGGCTTCATCGGGGCCTGCTTCTTGGGGTCGTGCGTGAGGGGGCGGTCGATCGTTCCTGCGGTGTTCATGCCGTGACCGGGTTCTTGCGCGGGCGACCACGCGGCCGCTTCCGGGCGACGACGACACCCTGGACGAACAGCTCGCCACCCCAGACGCCCCAGGGCTCACGCCGCTCCTTGGCGCCGGCGAGGCAGGCCTCGATCAGCGGGCAGGTGCGGCAGAGGGACTTGGCGTACTCGACGTCGGCCGGCGACTCGGCGAAGAAGACCTCCGGGTCGTAGGAACGGCAGGGGACGGGTACGCCGAGGTTCTCGATGGCGTCGTCGAGCGCGGTGAGCGCGGTGAGCGGGATCAAGGCGGAGTCCTCCGTGAGGCCGGGCGGGGGGATCGTTTCGGAAGGCGGTACGGACGGGGCGTGCGCTTCGAGTTGCACGGTTCGTCTTCCTCGTCTGGTCGTTCCGGTCCTGTTGGACCGGGTGGCGGCTGGTACCGGGTTCTTTTCTTGTCCCGAGGCCCCTTCGCCCGTCCGTCCCGGTGGTGGGACAAACAGAAGGGCCGCGGATCCCGGATGGGGTTCCGCGGCCCTGAAGGCGCCGGCCTGATTGATCAGGCTGGATCACTCCAGGGTTCTGGCCCACGGAAGGCCCACATCAGGTGGTGCTGCGTCGTCTGCTTCCGGTTTCCGGCACCAGCCGCCGTAAAGGCATAGGCCTGCGCCTGTGCCGCTACTGCTTCCAGTGCCTTCGTCGGTCGCTCATTGCGCTCACGAACGGGAAGACCCGCGAGAGACACGGAGGACGCCGGCCGGACGGCACGAATGCCGGACAGACCGGTGCCCGGGATGGAGGCGCCGAGCATGCACAGGGAGGCGACGACCGAGCGATCGGTCATTTTGACGGTGCTGATGGAGCTCTTCTTGATGCTGATCACTGGACTCGCCTCCTCTCGGCGTCTAAGGGGACTGGGATGAACCAGCCCGACGGAAATGCAAGTAGAACACGGAATCGGGGCCTCCGAGAAGGCCTCCGTCCCCGTGGCTAAGAACCTATGGGGATTGCTGGGGCATGCGCAAACTATTTTTTCGACGAGTTTCCCTCAGCCCTCCTCGTCGTCCTCCCCGACGTCCCGGCCTGCGCAGATGGCCAGCACATCGGCCCCGTAGCGGTTGAACTTGCGCGCTCCGACGCCGGGGATCCGGGCCAGCTCGTGCTCGTCGTCGGGGACGGCCTCGGCGATCGCCATCAGCGTCTTGTCGGTGAAGACGCAGAAGGCCGGCTGCCCGCTGCGCCGCGCCTGGTCCGCCCGCCACTCGCGCAACCGCTCGTACAGGCCCTCGTCCATGTCGGACGGGCAGTCCTCGCAGCGCATCAGCTTCATCTCACCGGCGTCGGTGAGCGTCCGCCCGCACACCCGGCAGCGGGCCGGGCTGCGCTGGGTGCGCCGCGGGACGACGTCCGGTCTCCCGGCGAAGCCGCGCTCGACCCCGCCGGGGCCCGCCGCCGCGCCGCGGCCGACGGTGGCGGTGGAGCCGGGACGCAGCCCGTCCAGGAAGCGGCTCGGGCGGCGGTTGGGGCGGCCGCCGGGCGAGCGGGACAGGGACCAGGAGACATGGAGGCGCTCACGGGCGCGGGTGACGCCGACGTACAGGAGGCGGCGCTCCTCCTCGATCTGTTCGTCGGTCTTCGCGTAGGTGATCGGCATCATGCCCTCGGCGACACCGACCAGGAAGACGACGTCCCACTCCAGGCCCTTGGCCGAGTGCAGGGAGGCCAGGGTGACGCCCTGGACCGTCGGGGCGTGCTGCGCGTTCGCCCGCTCGTCGAGCTCGGCGACGAGGTCGCCGAGGGTGGCGCCGGGCTTGGCGGCGGTGAAGTCCTGCGCGAGGTTCACCAGGGCGGCCAGCGACTCCCAGCGCTCTCTGACCGCGCCGGACCCGGCCGGGGGCTGCGATGTCCAGCCCTCCCCCGACAGCACGGCGCGGACCTGGGAGGGCAGGTCGACGGCGTCGTCGAGCAGGGAGTTGTTGCCGCCGAAGCGGGCCGAGCCGCGCAGGGCGACGATCGCCCTGCGTACCTCGGGCCGGTCGAAGAACCGCTCGGCGCCGCGCAGTTGGTAGGGCACCCCGGCGTCGGCGAGGGCCTGCTCGTAGGTCTCGGACTGGGCGTTCGTGCGGAACAGGATGGCGATCTCGGCCGCCGGGACGCCCGCGTCGATGAGCTCGCGGATGCGGCGGGCCGCGCCCTCGGCCTCGGCCGGCTCGTCGACGTACTCGGTGTAGCCGGGTTCGGGGCCCGCGGCGCGCTGGGAGACCAGCTCCAGGCGGTGGTCGGCGGCGCGGCCGCGGGCCTGGGCGAGGAGGCCGTTGGCGAGGTGGACGACCTGGGGGGTGGAGCGGTAGTCGCGGACCAGCTTGACGACGGTGGCGCCGGGGTGGCGGGTGCGGAAGTCGAGCAGGTGGTCGGGGGTCGCGCCGGTGAACGAGTAGATCGTCTGGCTGGCGTCACCGACCACGCAGAGGTTGTCCCGCTCGCCGAGCCACAGGTCCAGCAGACGCTGCTGGAGCGGGCTGACGTCCTGGTACTCGTCGACGACGAAGTGCTGGTACTGGGCGCGGACCTGTTCGGCGATGTCGTGGCGGTCCTGCAGGACGGCCACGGTCAGCAGCAGGACGTCCTCGAAGTCGATGACGGAGCGGTCCCGCTTGAGGTCCTCGTAGACGGAGTAGAGCTGGGCGATCTCGGCCGGGTCGCGGGGGGCCTCACGGCCGGCCTTGGCGGCGGCCGCGGTGTAGTCGGCGGGGACGGTCTGGGTGACCTTGGACCACTCGATCTCGGCGGTGACGTCCCGCAGCTCACCCCGGTCGAGGCGGATACGGCAGGCGGCGGCCGCGTCGGCGACGAGCTGGATCTTGCGGTCGACGAGCCGGGGCATGGAGCCGCCGACCGCTTTCGGCCAGAAGTACTGGAGCTGGCGCAGGGCCGCGGAGTGGAACGTACGGGCCTGGACACCGGCGGCGCCGAGCTGCCGCAGCCGGCCGCGCATCTCTCCGGCGGCGCGGTTGGTGAACGTGACGGCCAGCACGCTGGAGGGCTGGAGGATCCCGGCCCGCACCCCGTAGGCGATCCGGTGGGTGATCGCCCGGGTCTTGCCCGTGCCGGCGCCCGCCAGCACGCACACCGGGCCGCGCAGGGCGGTGGCCACGGCGCGCTGCTCGGGGTCGAGCCCCTCGAGCACCGCGTCGGCCGATGCCGGAACCTGCGGGAAGAGCGTGGAGTGCGTTGCTGCTGTCACACGGCCATGCTGCCAGGTCGCCGGAGACGGGAGCGGCGCTTGTCCACAGGCAGGCACCATTAGTCGTACCAATGCGGCAGGCGTCACGTCGGGTGGGGCACCGCGTGTGGGAATGGTGGCTCTTTCAAGTACGTTCCCTGACTGCGAGGACCGATCCCCCAGCAGCTGAGGAGAGCGAGAGACATGCCGGGCACTGTGACGATGTACAGCACCACGTGGTGCGGCTACTGCCGCCGGCTGAAGAGCCAGATGGACCGCGAGGGCATCACGTACAACGAGATCAACATCGAGCAGGACCCGGAGTCCGCGGCGTTCGTGGAGAAGGCGAATGGCGGAAACCAGACGGTGCCGACCGTGCTGTTCGCCGACGGTTCGACGCTCACGAACCCGTCGCTGGCGCAGGTGAAGCAGAAGATCGGCGTGTAGTCGCTCCGCGGTTTCACCCGGAAGGCGGTCCCTGAGTTCAACTCAGGGACCGCCTTCTCGCTTGTGGTGCGAGCCCTCAGACGAAGCTTCGCGTCGGCAGCGGCTTGCCGTACCACATCTCGATCAGACGGGCCGCGATGGAGATGCCGTAGGGCGGCAGGACCTCGCCGGACTCGAAGGCGGCGCCCAGCTCGTCGCGGGAGAACCAGCGGGCCTCGTGGATCTCGTCGCCGTCGACGTTGATCTCGGTCGAGGTGGCGTGGGCCATGAAGCCGAGCATCAGGCTGGACGGGAACGGCCAGGGCTGGCTGGCGACGTACTCGACCTGGCCGACCGCGATGCCGGCCTCCTCGAAGACCTCACGGCGCACCGCCTGCTCGATGGACTCGCCGGGCTCGACGAAGCCGGCCAGCGTCGAGAAGCGTCCCTCGGGCCAGTGGACCTGCCGGCCGAGCAGGATGCGGTCGTCGGCGTCGGTGACGGCCATGATCACGGCGGGGTCGGTGCGCGGGTAGTGCTCGGCGCCGCAGGCGGGGCAGCGGCGGATGTGGCCGGCCGCCGCGATCACCGTGCGCTCGCCGCAGCGGGAGCAGAAGCGGTGGGTGCGCTGCCAGTTCTCCAGGCCGACCGCGTGCACCATGAGGCCGACGTCACGGGCCGAGAGGAGCAGTCCGGCCTCGCGCAGGCCCGCCGCGCGCGCGGACTGGTCGATGCGGCCGGGCAGCGCGTCCTTCTGGAGGGCGAAGTAGCTGACGCCGTCCTCGTCGGTGCCCAGGAAGTAGCGGTGCGCCTCGGTCAAGGGGGCTTCGAACGAGGGCGTCATGACGAGTTCGGTACGGCCGTCGGCCGTCTCGTCGATGAGGACCTGGCCGCCGGAGACCACGAAGCAGCGCGTCGTGGGGTGGCTCCAAGCCGCCGCGAGCCAGGCCTCGTCGAGGCGGTGGTGGGCGGCGCGGTCGATGCCGCTGGGGGCGGTGAGCGAGATGGGGCGGTCGGCGGTGTGGTCGGTCCAGGTGGTCACGGGTGCTTCCAACTCCCCCAGTGGAACGGATTGTTTCGGCGGGCGGTTCGGCGGGACGTGCGGTGGGAGGCGGCCGGGTCCGGTGGGGTCGGGCGGTGCGGGGCGGCCCTTCCAGTGTGCTCCCCGCGCGCTGCCGCTCCGGACGGCGCCGGGCGCTCAGGGCGCATGGCGCCAGTTCTCCGCGAGGTCGCCCCACAGGTACGCGGTGGTCTCGACGCCCTTGAGCAGCAGGTCGAGCTCGACCTTCTCGTTCGGCGCGTGCCAGCCGTCGGAGGGCACGGAGATGCCCAGGAAGAGCACCGGGGCACCCAGTACCTCCTGGAGGTCGGCGGCAGGGCCGGAGCCGCCCTCGCGCGTGAAGCGCACCGGCTTGTCGAAGGCGAGGCCCATGGCGCGGACGACGGACTGCAGGGCCGGGTGGTCCAGCGGCGTCAGGCACGGGCGCGTGGCGGCACCGAACGTGATCTCGTGCCGGATCCCGGCGGGCACCTGCTCGGCGGCCCACGCGCGGACGGCCTTCTCGACGCGGTCCGGATCCTGGCCGGCGACGAGCCGGAACGAGAGCTTCACCATCGCCGAGGACGGGATGATCGTCTTGCTGCCGGGGCCCTGGTAGCCGCCGCCGATGCCGTTGACCTCGGCGGTGGGACGGGCCCAGATGCGCTCGAGGGTGCTGTGCCCGGCCTCGCCCTGGGCGGCGTACGACCTGGCGGTGCGAAGCCACTGCTGCTCGTCGAAGGGCAGCTCGGCGAAGAGTTCGCGCTCGCGGTCGGTGAGCTCGACGATGCCGTCGTAGAAGCCGGGGACCGCCACGCGTGCGTGCTCGTCGTGCAGGGCGGCGACCAGGCGGGCGGCCGCGGTCGCCGGGTTGGGCACGGCGCCGCCGAAGGAACCGGAGTGGATGTCCTGGTCGGGGCCGTGCAGCGTGATCTCGCACTCCGCGAGGCCGCGCATGCCGGTGCACACCGTGGGGGTGTCCTCGGACCACATGCCGGTGTCGGAGACGATCACGGCGTCGGCGGCGAGCCGGTCGGCGTGCTGCTCGACCAGTGCGCGGAAGTGCGGGGAGCCGGACTCCTCCTCGCCCTCGATCAGCAGCTTGAGGTTGACGGCGGGGGCGGTGCGGCCGGTGGCGGCGAGGTGGGCTCGGACGCCGAGTGTGTGGAAGAACACCTGGCCCTTGTCGTCGGCCGCCCCGCGCGCGTGGAGGCGGTTCTCGCGGACGACGGGCTCGAAGGGTTCGCTGTCCCAGCCGTCCTCGCGGGCGGCGGGCTGTACGTCGTGATGGCCGTAGACCAGGACCGTCGGCGCCTCGGGGTCGGCGGCGGGCCACTCGGCGAACACGGCCGGGGCGCCCGGGGTGTCCCAGACCTCGCTGGTCGGGAAGCCTGTCTCCCGGAGCTTGGCGGCGAGCCAGTCGGCGCTGCGGCGTACGTCGGCGGCGTGGTCGGGCTGGGCCGACACGGACGGGATGCGCAGCCACTCGGCGAGGTCGTCGAGGAAGACGGCGCGGTACTGATCGATGTACGTACGGACGGCGCTGACGACGCTGTCAACGGGATGGCTCATGGTCACGAGCCTATCGGCCCGCACCGACATCCTCGGTGGGCGGTTCCTCACAGTTTGCTTGTGCGTTCGGCTCCCCCAGCAGCAGCCGCTCCAGCGCCGCCCGGTCCGGCAGGCCCTCCGGTCGTACAACCTCACCAGTACGTACGTACAGGAACGCGGCGTTGACGGAGTCCAGGGGAACACCCTGCTGCTCGGCCCAGGCGAGCCGGTAGAGGGCGAGCTGGAGCGGGTCGGCGGTGCGCGTGCGGTTGGTCTTCCAGTCCACGATCTCGTACGTCGTCCCGTCGCCGTCGCCCTCCTTGTAGACGGCGTCGATCCGGCCCCGGACCACGCGGCCGGCGATGGCGAGCTGGAAGGGCGCCTCGACTCGGTGGGGCGTGCGGTGTGCGTACTCGGTGCGTTCGAAGGCGTCCTTGAGGGCCTCCAGGTCACGCTCGTCGGCGATCTCGGCCTCGCTGCCGGGCAGCTCCTCCGGCTCCAGCACGGGCAGGGTCAGCTCTTCGAAGCGGGCCTCGACCCAGGCGTGGAACCGGGTGCCCCGGCGCGCGGCCGGCTGCGGGGGGCGCGGCATGGGGCGGGCGAGCTCCTGCGCGAACCCGTCCGGGTCGGCGGCCAGCCGCAGCACCTGTGAGGCGGTGAGGGCGGCGGGCAGCGGCACGTCCGTGACGGCTTCACGCGCACGTAGGAGCTCACCGGTGAGGGCGTCGAGGTCACGGTCCCAGGAGGCGAGGGTGCGGGCCTCCTCCGGGGTGAGGCGTGAGTACGCGGGCCTGTCCCCCGGGGTGCGACCGGTGCCGGCACGCGCGCGTACGCCCGTCTCCTCACCGCCCTCCGCAGACGCCGCCTGGTGCGGCACGCTCGGGCGGTCCGTCGACCAGGTGTCCCAGTCGTCCGGCTCGCCCTCCGCGAACGGGTCCTCGTCGTCCGGCAGTTCCTCGTCCTCGTACGCTGGCTCCTCGTCGTCCGGCGGGGGAGGCCACTCGGGGTCCTCGTGGTCGTCCGGGTCGTGTACGGCCGCGGGTTCGCCGTCCTGGTGGGAGGCGAGGTCCTCCAGGTGGGCAAGGACGGTTTCGGCGGCGGCCCGGCGGCGGGCGAGGGACGCCTCGTCCAGGGGCAGGGGCCAGACCTGGTCGGCGCTCGCCGCGTGCAGGGCCGGGTTCTCCTCGTCCTCGGCCGGCTCGTCCGCCCAGGCCTCGATCTCGCCGTAACCCCGCTCGCAGTGCTCGTACAGGTCCAGCAGGAAGCCGGACGGGCCGCGCGGCTTCTTCTGGGTGGGGCCCCACCAGTGGCCGGAGCCCAGGAGGAGGGAGCGGGGGCGGGTGAAGGTGACGTAACCGAGGCGGAGTTCCTCGGTGTGCTGGTGTTCCTTCATGGCCTCCTGGAAGGCCTTCAGGCCGCGTGAGTCCCAGGCCTCGACGTCGGGCAGGGTGTCGGCGTCGCCGCGCAGCTCGTGCGGCAGCACCTTGCCCTGGGCGGTCCACTTCTCGCGGCCCTGGGTGCTGGGGAAGGTGCCGGTGACCAGTCCGGGGACGGCGACGACGTCCCATTCGAGGCCCTTGGACTTGTGCGCGGTGAGGACCTTGACGGTGTTCTCGCCGCCCGGCAGCGCGTTGTCGAGGCCCTTCTCGTACTGGGCGGCGGTGCGCAGGAACCCCAGGAAGGCGAGCAGGGTCGCCTCGCCGTCGCCGGCGGCGAAGGAGGCGGCGATGTCCAGGAAGTTGGACAGGGTCTCGCGGCGGCGGGCGGCCAGCGCGTGCGGGGACGCCGACAGTTCCACCTCCAGGCCGGTGACGGCGAGGACGCGGTGCAGGACGTCCATCAGGGGATCGGACAACGACCGGCGCAGGTCGCGCAGTTCGGTGGCCAGGCGGGCGAACCGCACGCGCGCGTCCGGCGAGAACGGCAGCCCGTCGTCCTCCTGATCGGCGTCGAGCGGCAGCTCCAGGAAGGTGTCGAGGGCGTCCGCCAGCGATATCACCTCGGACGGGTCGACCCCCTCGACGGCCTCCGCGAGCCTGCGGTCCCGGTCCTCGTCGCCCTCCACGCGCGCGTGGGCGACGAGTCGCCGGGCGCGCCGGCCCAGCAGGGCGAGGTCGCGCGGGCCGATGCGCCAGCGCGGGCCGGTGAGCAGGCGGACCAGGGAGGCGTTGGCTCCGGGATCCTGGAGGACCTCGCAGACGGCGACGAGGTCGGCGATCTCCGGCAGGTGCAGCAGCCCGGACAGGCCGACGACCTCGACGGGGACATCGCGGGCGACGAGCGCGCCCTGGATCTCCGCGAAGTCGGTCGCCGTACGGCACAGGACGGCGATCTCGCCGGGTGCCCTGCCGGTGTTCACCAGGTGGGCGATCGAGTCGGCGAGCCACTCGATCTCCTCGGCGTGGGTGGTCAGCAGCGCGCAGCGGACCGTGCCGTCGCGCTCGGCGCCGGGGGCCGGGCGGAGGGCCTCCACGCCCGCGTGCATGGCGCGCAGGGGCTCGGCGAGGCCGTTGGCGAGGTCGAGGAGGCGGCCGCCGCTGCGGCGGTTCTCGCTGAGCGCCTGCCGGGTGGCCGGGCGCCCGTCGGGGTGCGCGAAGTGCTCCGGGAAGTCGTCCAGGTTGGCGACGGAGGCGCCGCGCCAGCCGTAGATCGCCTGGCAGGGGTCGCCGACCGCGGTCACGGGGTGGCCCGTGCCGCCGCCGAACAGGCCCGCCAGGAGGATGCGTTGGGCCACCGAGGTGTCCTGGTACTCGTCGAGCAGGACCACGCGGAACTCGTCGCGCAGGATGCGGCCGACCTCGGGGATCTGCGCGAGCTGCGCGGACAGGGCGATCTGGTCGCCGAAGTCGAGCAGATCGCGCTCGCGCTTGGCGGCCCGGTAACGCACCACCAGGTCGGCGAGTTCACGCCGGGCCGCCGCCGCCTCGGGGACCTTGCGCAGATCGGCGTTGGTGAGCTTGGCGCCCTCCAGGGTGCGCAGCAGCCCGGCGTCGTACCGGCGCAGGTCCTCGGGTCGTACGAGGTGCTCGGCGAGTTCGGCGTCGAGGGCGAGCAGGTCGCTGACCAGGTCGGCGAAGGAGCGGGTGAGGGCGGGGTAGGGGCCCGGGGACTCCCGCAGGACGCGCGCGGCGAGTTGGTAGCGGGTGGCGTCGGCGAGCAGCCGGGAGGTGGGTTCGAGGCCGATGCGCAGGCCGTGGTCGGTCAGCAGGCGGCCCGCGAAGGCGTGGTACGTCGAGATCACCGGCTCGCCCGGCGGGTTGTCCGGGTCGATGACGTCGGGGTCGGTGACGCCGGCCCTGATGAGCGCCTTGCGGACGCGCTCGGCGAGTTCGCCGGCCGCCTTGTTGGTGAAGGTGAGGCCTAGGACCTGTTCGGGGGCGACCTGGCCGGTGCCGACCAGCCACACCACGCGTGCCGCCATCACCGTGGTCTTGCCCGAGCCGGCTCCGGCCACGATCACCTGCGGGGCGGGCGGCGCGACGATGCAGGCCGTCTGCTCCGGGGTGAACGGGATCCCGAGGAGCTCCTTGAGCTGATCGGGATCGGTGATACGAGGCGGCACGTCAGAGAGGCTAGCGGCGACCACTGACAGCGGCGGACAGATCGGCCTCGGGGTGAGGAGAAGCGCAGGTCAGCACGGGTGGTGTCGTCGCTCACCCGGGTCACTCGACCACGTGCCGCCCCTCGGGCCGGGCGCTGCAGGACGCCCGGAACGCGCAGTGTGTGCAGTGTTGTCCGGCGGTCGGGGTGAACCGTTCGTCGAGAACCTTGCCGGCCGCCGTCGCCAGCAGGTCGCCGACCCACTCGCCCTCCAGCGGCTCCTGGGCCTGCACCTTGGGCAGTGTCTCGCCGCCGTCGCGCTGGGCCGCGCCCTGGCGCAGCTGGACCAGTTCGGCACCGCCCGGCTCGGGGCGCACCCCGTCGAAGGCCTCGTCGACGGCGCCCTCGCGGACGGCGAGCTGGTAGACCGCGAGTTGCGGATGGTGCTCCACCTCGCGCGCGGTGGGCGCCTGTTTGCCGGTCTTGAAGTCGACGACATAGGCGCGGCCGTCGCCGTCCGCCTCGACGCGGTCCATCTGGCCGCGGATGCGCACCTCGTAGTCACCCGCTTCGAGGGTTACGTCGAAGTCGTGCTCGCTGGCGACCGGCGTGCGTCCGGTGCGGTCCATGACGTGCCACTTCAGGAAGCGTTCGAGCGCCACGCGCGCGTTCTCCTTCTCCTGCGCCGACTTCCAGGGCGCGTCGAAGGCGAGCGCGTTCCACACGGAGTCGAGGCGCTCCATGAGGACGGCGAGGTCGGCCGGGGTGTGCCCGGAGGCGACCTCGTCGGCGAGGACGTGCACCACGTTGCCGAAGCCCTGGGCGGCCGTGGCGGGCGCGTCGGCCTTCACCTCGCGGCCCAGGAACCACTGCAGGGCGCAGGTGTTGGCGAGCTGGTCGAGGGCACTGCCGGAGAGCACGACGGGCTGGTCGCGGTTGCGCAGCGGCACCTTGGACTCGGTCGGGTCCCACATGCCCCACCAGCGGTAGGGGTGGGCCGACGGGACGAGCGGGCGGCCGTCCTCGTCGGCGAGCGCGGCGAGCCGGGCCAGCCGGTGCGCGGCGGCCTCCCTGAGGGTGTCGGAGACGCGCGGATCGACGGTCGCGGCGCGCAATTCGGCGACGAGCGCGGCGACGGACAGCGGCCGGCGGGGGCGGCCCGTGACGTCCTTGGGTTCGACGCCGAGTTCGGTGAGGAAGCGGGAAGGCTGGTCGCCGTCGTCGGCGGGGGCCTTCACGGCGGTGACGACGAGCCGTTCACGCGCGCGCGTGGCGGCGACGTAGAACAGGCGGCGCTCCTCGGCGAGCAGTGCTCCCGGGGTGAGCGGTTCGGCGAGTCCGTCGCGGCCGATGCGGTCCGCCTCAAGGAGGGAGCCGCGGCGCCGCAGATCGGGCCACAGGCCCTCCTGGACGCCGGCGACGACGACCAGGCGCCACTCCAGGCCCTTGGAGCGGTGCGCGGTCATCAGGCGTACGGCGTCGGGGCGTACGGCACGCCGGGCGAGGATGTCGGCGGCGATGTCCTCGGCGTCGATCTCCTCCAGGAAGTTGAGGGCGCCCCGGCCGCCGGTGCGCTCCTCCGCGCGCGCGGCGGTCGCGAACAGCGCGCACACGGCGTCCAGATCGCGGTCGGCGTTGCGCCCTGCCGCGCCGCCGCGCCGGGCGGACCGCTCCAGGCGCCCGGGCCAGGGCGTGCCGTCCCACAGCTCCCACAGCGCCTCCTCGGCCGTACCGCCGCCCGCGAGGCGCTCACGGGCCTTGCGCAGCAGCGCGCCGAGCCGCTGGGCGCCACGCGCGTACGCGGGGTCGTGCACGGCCAGCCGCTCGGGCTCGGCCAGCGCCCGCGCGAGCAACTCGTCCGAGGGCGGCGGCAGAGCGTTCCCGGCGGCCCGCTCCTCGTCCCGCAGGGCCCGTCCGAGCCGCCGCAGATCGGCCGCGTCCATGCCGCCGAGGGGTGAGGCGAGCAGCGTGAGGGCGGTCTCGGTGTCGAGCCAGCAGGAGGCCACCGCATCGGCCGCGCCGCCTTCGCCGCCGTCCACTGGCTCAACCGCGTCACGCTCACCGCCCGGCGCCTCAGCCGCGCCATGTTCGCCCCCGTTCAGCGCCTCAGCCGCGTCACGCTCGCCGTCGCCGAACGCCTCAGCCGCGTCACGTTCCCCGCCCTCCGGCGCCTCAGCCGCGCCGCCTTGGCCGCCCTCCGGCGCGCCTTCCTCTCCCTCGGCCGTCGGCGCCACCTCCGCCGCCTCGCCACGCGCGCGTGGGTCTCCGTCGGCCGCCTCCGCCGTGGCCACCGCCCGTAGGGCCGTCAGCAAGGGCGCGACCGCCGGTTCGTGGCGCAACGGCAAGTCGTCGCCGTCTATGTCGAGGGGGACGCCCGCGGCCGTGAGCGCGCGGCGTACCGTCGGGATCGTCCGGGATCCGGCGCGCACCAGGACGGCCATCTCGCGCCAGGGGACGCCGTCCTCCAGGTGCGCGCGGCGCAGGATGTCGGCGATGTTGTCCAGCTCCGTGCCGGCCGTCGGGTACGTGTACACCTCGATACGTCCGCCGTCCCGCACGGGCGCGAGCTCGCGGTGCGCGCGTACCTTCTCCGCCGGGAGCCGGGTCAGCGGCATGCGCTGGGTGAGCAGCCGGGTCCCGGCCAGCAGCGCGGCGCCGGAGCGGCGGGAGGTGCGCAGGACCTCCACGGGCGCCGGACGGCCGTCCGCGCGCGGAAAGGCGTGCGGGAACTCCAGGATGCCGTTCACGTCGGCGCCCCGGAACGCGTAGATCGACTGGTCCGGGTCGCCGTACGCGACCAGGGTGCGGCCCCCGCCCGCGAGCGCGTGCAGCAGCCGTACCTGCGCCGCGTCCGTGTCCTGGTACTCGTCCACGAGTACGGCGTCGTACTGAGCGGCGAGCTTCTCGGCGACCTCGGGGCGGCGGGCGAGGAGGACCGCGCGGTGGACCAGTTCCGCGTAGTCGAGGACGCCCTGGAGGTCGAGGACGTCGAGGTACTCGGCGAGGAAGGCGGCCGCCGCGCGCCAGTCGGGCCGGCCGATGCCGCGCGCGAAGGCGTCCAGGGCGCCCGGGTCCAGGCCCAGTTCACGGCTGCGGGCAAGAACCGCGCGGACCTCGTCGGCGAAGCCGCGGGTGGTCAGGCACGCGCGCAGTTCGTCCGGCCAGCGCACGTGCGCGAGGCCGAGCCGCTCCAGGTCGGGCTGCCCGGCGAGCAGTTCACGGACGGCGACGTCCTGCTCGGGGCCGGACAGCAGCCGCAGTGGCTCCACGAACAGATCGCTGTCCTGGTGGGCGCGGACCAGGGCGTAGCAGAACGAGTGGAACGTCGTCGCCCGGGGCGCGCGGGCCGCCCCCACACGCAGCGCCATGCGGTCGCGCAGCTCGACGGCCGCCTTGCGGCTGAACGTCAGCACCAGGATGCGCTCGGGATCCCCGCCGCGGGCGATCCGCGCCGCCACCGACTCGACGAGCGTGGTGGTCTTTCCGGTGCCCGGACCTGCGAGGACGAGCAGCGGACCACCCTTGTGGTCAACCACGGAGCGCTGTGCGGCGTCCAGACGAGGGGGATCCGGTCGGGTCGGCGGGGTACGGACCAGTCGGTAAGCGCCACGGTTCCCCTGCCGCACCTGGGGGTGCGGCAGGCGCCTGGTGGAGGAAGAGGAGCTCACGTGGTTCGCCGGTCCTGGTGGTCGTACTGGTTGTCGGACCACCGCGCGTGCAGGGCGGTGATCTGGGGGTGAGGGGGACTCGTGCAGCCGACGCTACGCCGACGGGTGTTGCGGAAGCAGGGCTTCCCCTTCTTCCCCTCCATCTCTTCCCGCCCTCACGGCACTCGCGGCACGCGGGCCCCTCGCCTCACGAACGTACGGCATGCCACGGACGTGCCCCTGTTCCCCCGTACGGAGCACAGGCCACACACGGGACCGCCGTATGGCGGAAGCTGTCAGGTGTGACCCTCAGCGCGTCCGCCGCCGTCCCAGCGCGCCCGCCTCATGTCGAGGCGCGGCAGATGGCCCTCGGCGGCCCGGCTCGCCTCCTTCAGGGGCGTGCCCTCGGCGCGGTAGTGGTCGAGCGCCCTCAGTTCGTGCCCCGGGAGCAGGACGCCGTCCGAGCGGACGACACGCCACCAGGGGACGGCGCCGCCATAGAGGGCCATCACCCGGCCGACCTGCCGCGGACCGCCCTCCTCCAGCCATTCGGCCACGTCCCCGTACGTCATGACACGCCCGGGCGGGATCAGTTCGGCGACCTCCAGGACGCGCTCGGCGTACTCGGGCAGCGCGTCGGGGCGGTCCTCGGGCGGCAGGCTCTCCTCGCTCATCCGCCCCATCCTGCCGCACGCCACCGACAGTGTGACGGGCCCGCCACCGTGCGTATCCCTCGCCCCGGGGCGGCGCTTCGGGCAGACTGTGCGCCCCCGCCTTTCCACCCTGATGCCCCCGTGTGTCGGTGGGGCATGCCACCATCGTGCGGGCGGTGACCGGTGATACGAGATCAAGAAGAGACGATGAAGCAGCAGGGTGTGCACCCAGAGGACGCGCAGAGCGCGTCTGACGCTTCGTCGCGCCCGGACACCGGCGGAGAGGACACGGAGACCCCCGAGAAGGCTGCGGCCGACACGCGCGCGGAGGACGCGCACAAGGACGACGCGGAGTGCCTCGACGAGGCGCACGCCGACGAGGTCGAGGGCGACGAACCGCTGCTCCCCGCGCGCGTGCACCGCCCTTCCGACCTGATGCGCCTCCTGGTGGGCCTGCTGGCGATCGTCGTACTGCTGGCGATCGCCGCGTTCGCGCACGGCACCACCTCGGGGCTCGAACAGGACATCAACAAGGGCACCGGACAGGCGCCCGACCTGCTGATCAAGATCGCCGGCCTGGCCTCCAGCATCGCGATCCTGCTGGTGCCGGTCGCGTTCGCGATCGAGCGGCTGATCAAGCGCGACGGGCTGCGCATCGCCGACGGCGTGCTCGCGGCGGTCCTCGCGCACGGCGTGACCCTGGCGACGGACCTGTGGGTCGCCAAGGCCGCCCCCGACTCTATCCAGGAGGCGCTCACCCAGCCCTCCCCCGGCGACATCCACGCGCTGACCGATCCGGTGCACGGCTATCTCGCCCCGGTCATCGCGTACATGACGGCCGTCGGCATGTCCCGGCGACCGCGCTGGCGCGCGGTGCTGTGGATCGTGCTGCTCCTGGACGCGTTCTCGATGCTCGTCACCGGCTACACCACGCCGTTCTCGATCATCCTGACGGTGCTGATCGGCTGGAGCGTGGCGTACGGCACGCTGTACGCGGTGGGCTCCCCCAACGTCCGTCCGACCGGGCGGACCCTGATGGCGGGCCTCAGGCACGTCGGCTTCCGCCCGGTGAGCGCCGCGCGCGAGGAGATGCCGGAGAACCCGGAGACGGGCGACCGCGGCCGGCGCTACTTCGTCACCCTGGAGGACGGCCCGCCGCTGGACGTCACGGTGGTCGACCGGGAGCAGCAGGCGCAGGGGTTCTTCTACCGCGCATGGCGGAATCTGACCCTGCGCGGCTTCGCGACCCGCAGCAGCCTCCAGTCGCTGCGCCAGGCCCTGGAGCAGGAGGCGCTGCTCGCGTACGCGGCCATCGCGGCTGGCGCCAACGCGCCCAAGCTGATCGCGACCTCCGAGCTCGGCCCCGACGCCGTCATGCTCGTCTACGAGCACACCGGCGGGCGCACCCTCGACTCCCTCTCGGACGACCAGATCACCGACGAGCTGCTGCACGACACCTGGCACCAGGTGCGTGCGCTGCAGTCCCGCCGGATCGCGCATCGCAGGCTGGTCGGTGACGCGATTCTGGTGGATCGTTCCGGCACGGTCATCCTGACCGACCTGCGCGTCGGTGAGATCGCGGCCGGTGATCTGCTGCTGCGCATGGACGTCTCGCAGCTCCTGGTGACGCTCGGCCTGCGGGTGGGCGCGGAGCGCGCGGTGGCGTCGGCGGTGGGCGTGCTCGGCCCGGACGCGGTGGCCGACTGTCTGCCGATGCTGCAGCCCATCGCGCTCAGCCGCACCTCCCGCGCGACCCTGCGCAAGCTGGCCCGGGAACGCGCCCAGCGGGAGCGGGAGGCGGTCCTGGAGGCGTCCCGGCAGGCCAAGCAGGCCCGCCTGGAGGCGGCCGGGGACGACGACACCAAGCCCGTACTCGAAAAGCCCGACAAGAAGGCCGTACGGGCCGAGCAGCGGGCCGAGAAGCGGGCCATCGACGAGGCACTCGACGAGGCGCGCGAGGAGGATCTGCTCACGCAGATCCGGCACCAGGTGCTGCTGATCCGGCCGCAGGCACCGGTCGAGCCGGCCCGCCTCGAGCGGGTGCGGCCGCGGACGCTGATCAGTTTCATCGCGGGCGCGATCGGCGCGTACTTCCTGCTGACGCAGCTCACCCACATCGAGTTCGGGCCGCTGATCGAGAACGCCCAGTGGGGCTGGGTGCTGGCGGCCGTGGCGTTCTCGGCGGCCAGCTACTTCGCGGCGGCGATGGCGCTGCTGGGGTTCGTGCCCGAGCGGGTGCCGTTCCTGCGGACGGTGGCGGCGCAGGTGGCCGGGTCGTTCGTCAAGATCGTCGCGCCGGCGGCGGTGGGCGGTGTCGCGCTCAACACGCGCTTCCTGCAGCGCTCCGGGGTGCGTCCCGGCCTCGCGGTCGCGAGCGTCGGCGCCTCGCAGCTCTTCGGGCTCGGCTGCCACATCCTGATGCTGCTGTCCTTCGGCTATCTGACCGGCACCGAGAAGACGCCATCGCTGTCGCCGTCCCGGACGGTCATCGCGGGCCTGCTGACGGTGGCGGTGCTCGTCCTGGTGGTCACCTCGGTGCCGTTCCTGCGGAAATTCGTCGTCACGCGCGTGCGCTCGCTCTTCGCCGGTGTCGTGCCGCGCATGCTGGACGTGCTGCAGCGGCCGCAGAAACTGGTCACCGGCATCGGCGGCATGCTCCTGCTGACCGCCTGCTTCGTGATGTGCCTGGACGCCTCGATCCGCGCGTTCGGCCAGCAGGGGACCTCGCTGAGCATCGCCAGCGTCGCGGTCGTCTTCCTCGCGGGCAACGCGCTCGGTTCGGCGGCCCCGACCCCGGGCGGCGTCGGCGCGGTCGAGGCGACCCTGACGGTCGGTCTGATCGCCGTCGGCCTCCCCAAGGAGGTCGCGGCCCCCGCCGTCCTGCTGTTCCGTCTGCTGACGCTGTGGCTGCCCGTCCTCCCGGGCTGGCTCGCCTTCAACCAGCTCTCCCGCAAGGGCTCGCTCTAGTACGACCGTTTCCGATACGTCCGCTTCTGTCGCGTCCGCTTGCACTACGCCCTTTTTGGTACGACGGCCTTACGCGCGCGTACCTCATACGGCCCGTGCCCCGAGCATCACGCCTCGGGCGCCCGCAGGATGGAGGCATGCCGAAGCCTCCCCGCGCGCGTGCCGCTGCCCTGACCGCCACCGCCGTGCTGCTGTCCTCCCTGCTGGCGGGCTGCAGCGGCGACTCCAAGGACGACGAGGACCTGTCGGCCCAGAAGCTGGACTGGAAGGACTGCACGGCACCGTCCCAGGCGGAGGGCGGCGGCGATGCCCCGTCACCGCTGCCGAACGGCACGAAGTGGCAGTGCGCCACCATGAAGGCGCCCCTCGACTGGAACAAGCCCAAGGGCGACACGATCGGCATCGCCCTGATCCGGGCTAAGACCAGCGGCAGCGCGAGCAGGCGCATCGGCTCGCTCGTCTTCAACTTCGGCGGCCCCGGCGGCTCGGGCGTCACCACGCTGCCCGCCTTCGGCGAGGACTACGCGAAGCTGCGCACCCGCTACGACCTGGTCAGCTTCGACCCGCGCGGAGTCGGCCGCAGCGCCCCCGTGAAGTGCGAGAGCGACCAGCAGCTCGACGCCTACTTCCAGCAGGACGCGACCCCCGACGACGCGGCCGAGCGCACCAAACTGCTGGACAACACCAAGGAGTTCAACGCCGCCTGCGAGAAGAACTCCAAGAAAGTGCTGCCGCACGTGCGCACCACCGACGCGGCCCGCGACATGGACCTCATGCGGCAGGTCCTCGGCGACGACAAGCTGTACTACTTCGGCATCTCGTACGGCACCGAACTCGGCGGCGTGTACGCCCACTTGTTCCCGAAAAAGGTCGGCAGGGCCGTCTTCGACGCGGTCGTCGACCCGACGCAGGACGCCGAGCAGGGCTCGCTCGGCCAGGCCAAGGGCTTCCAGCTGGCCTTGGACAACTTCGCCGAGGACTGCACGTCGAAGACCGAGGACTGCCCGGTCGGCGACACCGCCCAGGACGTGAAGGACCGTATCGCCAAGCTGCTGGCGGACCTCGACAAGAAGCCGATCCCGGGCATCTTCCCGCGCGAGCTGACCCAGACCGCCGCGACCAACGGCATCGCCCAGGCGCTGTACTCGAAGGACTTCTGGCAGTACCTCACCGAGGGCCTGGAGCAGGCGTACGACGGTGACGGCAAGATCCTCCTCGCCCTGTCCGACTCGATGAACGGGCGCAGCGAGAACGGCGAGTACAGCAACATCACCGCGGCCAACATCTCCATCAACTGCGCCGACGACAAGTCCCGGTACGACTCCGCCTACGTCGAGCAGAAGCTGCCGGAGTTCCGGGCCGCCTCGCCTCTGTTCGGCGACTTCCTGGCCTGGGGAATGATCAGCTGCACCGACTGGGCCGTCGCGGGCGCCGCCGAGCATCCCGACGTGAGCGCGGCCGGCTCGGCGCCGATCCTCGTCGTGGGCAACACCGGCGACCCGGCGACCCCGTACGAGGGCGCGCGGAAGATGGTGGACGCGCTGGGCAAGGGTGTGGGCGTCGAGCTGACCTACAAAGGCCAGGGGCACGGCGCCTACGACAGCAAGAACAAGTGCGTGCAGAGCGCGGTGAACGGCTATCTGCTGGACGGGAAGGTACCGGCGGCCGGAACGGTCTGCTCCTAGTGACCGACCCCCATTCCGGATAAACGTGCAGGTCAGACGGTTATCCACAGGCCAACGCAGTTACGGCTCGATGTGCCTACCATGGCCTGACCGCCGTCTGCTGCTCGGTGCGGACGGCTCACATGGGGGGACAGCACATGGCACGAATCGCACGCTGGGCGGCTCTGGGGGCGGCCGCCGGACTCCTGGTGGCGGGCTGCAGCAGCGGCTCGTCGTCGGACGGCGGGGACGGAAAGGGGGATGGGAGGACGAGCGGGGCCGCTTCACCGACGACCGGCTCCTCCGGTACGACCGCCGCGCTGCCCTCCTCCCTGACCGCGCAGAAGCTCGCCTGGGGGCGCTGCAAGGCGACCGCGGGCTCCGCCGCGCCCGGCAGCGACTGGCAGTGCGCGACGCTCAAGGCGCCGCTGGACTGGTCGAAGCCCGAGGGCAGGACGATCGATCTCGCACTGATCCGCTCGAAGGCGACCGGCGGCGACCGCATCGGCTCCCTGCTGTTCAACTTCGGCGGTCCGGGCGGCTCGGGCGTCGACTACATGCCGTCGTACGCACCCACCGTCTCCAAGCTGCACGAGCGGTACGACCTGGTCAGCTGGGACCCGCGCGGGGTGGGCGCCAGCGAGGGCGTGCGCTGCCGCAGCGACAAGGCGATCCAGGCCGCCGAGGACATCGATGCCACACCGGACACCCCGGCCGAGGAGAAGGCGTACTTCCAGGACGCCGTCGACTTCGGCAAGGGCTGCCAGAAGGCCGCCGGAAACCTGATGGCGCACGTCTCGACCACGGACACCGCCCGCGACATGGACCTGATGCGGCAGGTACTGGGCGATTCGACCATGCACTACTTCGGCATCTCGTACGGCACCGAACTGGGTGGTGTGTACGCCCACTTGTTCCCGAAGAAGGTCGGGCGGCTGATCCTCGACGCGGTGGTCGACCCGAGCGCCGACTCGGTGGGGCACGCGGAGAACCAGGCCAAGGGCTTCCAGCGCGCCCTGGACGACTATCTGAAGTCGACCGGCCAGGAGCCGAAGCAGGGCACACAGAAGATCGCGGACCTGCTGAAGCGGCTCGACGCCAAGCCGCTGCCGACCTCGTCCGGGCGCGAGCTGACGCAGTCGCTCGCGGTCACCGGTATCGTCCTGCCGCTGTACAGCAAGTCCGGCTGGCCGACGCTGACCAGCGCGCTGGACGCGGCGGAGCAGGGTGACGGCACGGAGCTGCTGGCGCTGGCGGACGGCTACAACGAGCGCGACGACTCGGGGCACTACGGCACGACGACCCACTCGCAACGAGTCATATCGTGCCTGGACGACAAGCAGCGGCCGACGGCGGAGGAGACGAAGAAGCGGCTGCCCGCGTTCGAGAAGATCTCGCCCGTGTTCGGGGACTTCCTCGGCTGGGACTCGGCCGGCTGGTGCCACGACTGGCCGGTGGCCGGGCAGTTCGACAACCCGGAGGTGAGCGCACCGGGCGCGGCGCCGATCCTGGTGGTCGGCAACACCGGCGACCCGGCGACACCGTACGAGGGCGCCCGGAAGATGGCCGACGAACTGGGCAAGGGCGTCGGGGTGGAGCTCACCTGGAAGGGCGAGGGTCACGGGGCGTACGGCAGCGGGAGCGACTGCGTCGACTCGACGGTGAACACGTATCTGCTGAACGGCACGGCGCCGGACGACGGCAAGGTCTGCGCCTCGTAGGGGCGACGACGAGGGGCCCGGCACCCATGGTGCCGAGCCCCTGCCGGGAAGGCCTGTGCCTAGTAGACCGGCTTGTGCGGTTCGATCTGGTTGACCCAGCCGATCACGCCGCCGCCGACGTGCACGGCGTCGGCGAAGCCCGCGGACTTCAGGACCGCGAGGACCTCCGCGCTGCGCACACCCGTCTTGCAGTGCAGGACGATCTTCTTGTCCTGCGGGAGGCCCTCCAGGGCGGTGCCCATGAGGAACTCGTTCTTCGGGATCAGCTTGGCGCCCGGGATGGAGACGATCTCGTACTCGTTGATCTCGCGGACGTCGATGATCTCGATGTTCTCGCCGTCGTCGATCCACTCCTTGAGCTGCTTGGGAGTGATGGTCGAGCCGGCGGCCGCCTCCTGGGCCTCCTCGGAGACGACGCCGCAGAAGGCCTCGTAGTCGATGAGCTCGGTGACCGTCGGGTTCTCGCCGCAGACCGCGCAGTTCGGGTCCTTGCGGACCTTGACCTGGCGGTACTGCATCTCCAGGGCGTCGTAGATCATCAGGCGGCCGACGAGGGGCTCACCGGTGCCGGTGAGGACCTTGATCGCCTCGGTGACCTGGATGGAGCCGATGGACGCGCACAGCACGCCAAGCACGCCGCCCTCGGCGCAGGAGGGGACCATGCCCGGCGGCGGGGGCTCCGGGTAGAGGCAGCGGTAGCAGGGGCCGTGCTCGGACCAGAAGACGGAGGCCTGGCCGTCGAAGCGGTAGATCGAGCCCCACACGTACGGCTTGTTCAGCAGCACGCAGGCGTCGTTGACCAGGTAGCGGGTCGCGAAGTTGTCGGTGCCGTCGACGATCAGGTCGTACTGGCTGAAGATGTCCATCACGTTCTCGGCCTCGAGCCGCTCTTCGTGAAGGATCACGTTCACGTACGGGTTGATGCCGAGGACGGAGTCACGGGCGGACTCGGCCTTGGAGCGGCCGATGTCGGCCTGGCTGTGGATGATCTGGCGCTGCAGGTTCGACTCGTCGACCTCGTCGAACTCCACGATGCCGAGCGTGCCGACGCCCGCCGCGGCCAGGTACATCAGCGCCGGCGAGCCCAGGCCGCCGGCGCCCACACAGAGCACCTTGGCGTTCTTCAGCCGCTTCTGCCCGTCCATCCCGACGTCGGGGATGATCAGGTGGCGGGAGTACCTGCGGACCTCGTCTACGGTGAGCTCAGATGCGGGCTCGACCAGGGGTGGCAGCGACACGGGGACTCCGTTGGTCGGTCAATCACTACAGTTGTTCTCCCTGTAACACTGCCACGGCCTTCTTCATTCCGAGACACCCGTCCCGATCCGCGAGACGATTTCGTCCCAGTAGCCGGGCAGGGTCTCCCAGGGGTCGCAACGCCCGCCGCGATCCGTGCGGTCGGTGAAGTAGATGGTCGACGCGCCCTGCCAGCGGGCGATCCGCAGCGCCTCCTCCAGATGCGGGCGGGGCACTCCGTGGACGAAGTGGCAGAAGCGCTCGGGTGGGTAGTCGGCGGTCCACTCGGCCACCTGCGACCAGCGGTAGTCGCTCCACGGCCCCGAGAAGGTGACCAACTGGTCGGCGCTCTCGGCGTAGCCGGGGCAGGGGTGGGTGCCGTGGCCGAGGACGATGTGGGCGTCGTCGCGGATCGCCCGCAGGGTGGTGACGGTGCGCCGGATCTCGGGGAGCGAGGTGCGCTCGGTCGGGCAGCGGTCCAGCAGGAAGCCGTCGACCTGGTACCAGTCGAGGTAGCGGTTCGCGTCGGAGACGATCTCGCCGAAGCCGCGGGCTCCGTAGGTGGAGTCGAGGTGGCCGAGGACGCGGACGCCCGCGTTGCGCAGCCGGCCGGCCGCCTCCAGACAGTGCGGGTCGGGACGGCTGCCGGGGCCGTCGGCGACATTGAGGACGACCCAGTGCAAGGGGGTGCCGGGGCGGGTGAGTTCGCCCCATTCGGTGGGCGCGAGCAGGGGGTGGGCGTAGCCCGGGATGCCGAGGCTCGTGCGGACGTCGGTGCTCGCGGTGCTGGTCCTGGTGCTGGTCACATACGGCATGCCGCCTCCATCCAGATGTCGGCGAGGGATTCCTCGAGGTTGATCCGGGGCCGCCAGCCGAGCCGGTCGCGTGCGGTGCGCACGTCGGCCTGCTGCCAGCTGCCGCAGCCGTCGGGATACGGGTACGCGACCGGGGCCGCGTGGTCGGACTCGCCGCGCGGGTGGCCGATGGACGCCCGCAGCGGGCCGGGCGGGCCGTCGAGTTCGTGCAGGGCGCCGCCGTACCCGGCCACGCGCGCGAGGGTCGCGGCGGCGTCGCGCAGCCGGACGGCGCGTCCGGAGCCGATGTTGATGACGCCCTGGGCGGCGGAGAGCGAGGCGGCGTGCACGGCGCGCGCCACGTCGCGTACGTCGATGAAGTCGCGCTGCGCGCCGAGGCCGGCCAGCTTGAGCTCGCCGTCGCCGGACTGCATGGCGCGGCGCATCGCCTCGGCGAGCCGGCCGAGCGGGGAGCCGGCGGGGGTGCCGGGGCCGGCCGGGGAGAAGACACGCAGCACGACGGCGTCCAGGCCGGAGCCGAGGACGAGTTCGGTGGCGGCGAGCTTGCTGACGCCGTACGGGCCGCCGGGGCGCGGCACGGCGTCCTCCGCCGTGGAG
This sequence comes from Streptomyces sp. NPDC047081, assembly GCF_040643775.1. NCBI lineage: Bacteria > Bacillati > Actinomycetota > Actinomycetes > Kitasatosporales > Streptomycetaceae > Streptomyces > Streptomyces sp. NPDC047081. The sequence continues at coordinate 119,828 of NZ_JBEYUY010000029.1, forward strand.
GAGCCGGGCTGGCTGGGGCCGTACTCGGCGCCGCAGCCGATCTGCACCAGCCGGGCGCCGCAGCCGCTGCGGCGCAGGGCCTCGCAGACGGTGGCGACGGCGACGGTGTTGTGCCGGGCGAGTTCGCGGGCCCCGCCCCGGGTGGCGCCAGCGCAGTTGACCACGACGCCGGGGTGGACCGCGTCAAGGAAGCGGGTGAGGGCGCCGGGGCTGCCCGAGGCGAGGTCGAAGCGGACGTCGGCGTCGTCGCCGCGGCCGAGTGCGGTGAGCTGGACGGCCGGGTCGGCGAGCAGACGGTCGGCGACGAAGCGGCCGAGGTAGCCGTTGGCTCCGATCAGCAGGACTCTCATCGGGCGGCTCCCGGGGCCGAGGCTTCGGGTCGGGAGGTGATCATCTGGGGTTCTCCTTCAGAGGGGTTGGTGCCGTTGCCCAGAGCGGCGGGACCGGGCGCCTCGGGCTGGGTTCGTCGGGCCGCGGAGTGCGTGTGGGCGCGCTCCCGCGAGGGCCCCGGAGGCCGCTGCCGCGTCAGCACGGCCGGTCCGCTGGGGCGTGGGCGGAGGCCCGGGTGAGGGTGCGGGCCGCGTGGACGAGCAGGGTCAGCGCGGCTGCGCCGCAGACGAGGGCCGGGACGCTGCCGGGGCCCCATGCCCCGACCAGCGACTCCACGGGAGTGGCGAGGAAGCCGCAGCCGGGGAGGCGGCCCGCGAAGACGGTGACCAGGGCGGTCGCCTCGGCCGAGGCCGCGGCGGTCAGGACGATCGCCGGGGCGTGGGTGAAACCGTGTGTGGTGAGGAGCCGGGCGAGAAGCAGCAGGGCGCCCAGGGTGACGGTCTGGGCGTACACGGCGCTCTCGCCCAGGACCGTGGCGCACAGGGCGAGCAGGGCGGCCAGGGCGCACAGGTGGAGGGTGAACGTGCCGAGCAGCAGCGGTCGTACGGAGTCGGCGAACTCCTCCAGGCCACGGCTGGCGGCGAGCCTGCGGCGGGCGCGCACCGCGAAGAGGTGGGCGCACCAGGCCGCGGGGGCGCAGGCCCAGGCGAGGGCCAGGACGGGGGCACTCGCGAGGGGCCACGGTCCGTCGGCGGCGCCGGTGGGCAAGGTGTCGGGGCCTCCGGAGACGGCCGCGCGCAGGAGTCCGTCGCCGAGGACGGCGTAGGCGAGGAGCCAGGACGTCCAGATGCGGGTGGAAGGGGCGTGCGGGACGGGTCCGGGTGTCGTGCGGTCGTTCGCGGAGAGGGGGCCGCGGGAGAGCGCGGCGCGCACGGCGAGGACCACGGCGAGGGCGCCGGCGACAGCCACGAACGCGCGGGCCTGTCCGTGGGTGAGCCGCAGACCGGCCACGGTCGCGGTGCCGAGCGCACCGGGGAGGAGGGTGAGCAGGACCCAGCCGGTACGTACCTGAGGTGCCGGGGCGGCGGCAGGGATGGGCGCGGCCTCCTCGTCACGGGCGGCGCGCGCGAACATCTCCTCGGCGAGGGAGAAGACGTCCCGGTGCCGGAATCGCGCCGCGGTCCGGTCGGTGACACCGTGCGCCTCCAGCCCGGCCGCGATCTCCAGGGGGTCCACGGCCCGCTCGCACAGCTCCCGGTGACGGTGCATCAGGGCTTTGACGGGGTCGGCGGCGGTGCGACGGGGGGCCGGCGGCTGCCGCCGGGCGGAGGCGGCTTCGGCGCCAGTGCCTGTACCGGCGGGTGTGCTGGCGGGCGTGTCGGCGAGGCTTCCGGTAAGCCTGTCGGCGGGGATTCCGGTGGGCATGTCGGCCGGGGTTCCGATAGGTGTGCCGGTGAGTGCGTCCCTGCCGACACGCGCGCGTACGCCCCCTTCGCTCTCCGCACGCGCGCGTGCACTCGCCTCGCCCTCCTCACGCGCCCCCGCGCACGCGTCCCCCGCCACGCGCCCCGGCTCACACCCCTCGGCGCTCCCCGCGGCCCACTCCTCCGAGCGCTCGTCCCACGCCCCCGGACTCTCCGGCATCCCGGGCCGATCCAGTTCTCCGAGCCCGCTCATCGCGCCCCCTCCACGGTCGACTCGGAGGCCGTCGCCCGTACAGGCGCCCCTTCCACTGCCGACTCCGAAGCCGTCGCCCGAACCGTCGCCCCTGGCGTCCCCGGCGCTCCCAGCACCCCAGGCACCCCAGGCACCCCCGCCGCCCACCCCGGCCCTCCCCGCGCCACCACACGAGCCCCCGCGTCCGTCCAGCGGCCGGGCACATGCGCCTCGGCGGGGGCGGCGAACGGCAGTGGCTCTCCCGTTTCGTCGAGGACGACCCGGCGTACCGGCGTGTGCGACACGATCTCCAGGTAAATGCCGTGAAATGCCGTGGTGTTCTGCTCGACGGTGAACAGTTCGAGCGCACGCGCGCGTGCGGCCGCGCCCAGGCGCTCACGGCGCTCGGGGTCGCGCAGCATCGCCACGCACGCCTCCGCGAGCGCCCGCGGATTGCGCGGCGGCACGACGAGCCCCGTACCGCCGATGACCTCCACGACCGCGCCGACGTCCGTGGAGACGGTCGCGCGCCCGCAGAACATGGCCTCGACGAGGCTGATGGGGAAGCCCTCGACCACGCTGGACAGCACGGTCACGGCGCCGGCGGCGTACGCGTCGGCGAGCGTCGGCAGCTCGGGCCCGCCGATCTCCTCGAAGGAGACGGGGTTGTCGCCGACGGAGTGCAGCCCGTCCGCCTCGTCGGGGAAGAGCTGGGCGGCGAGGGCCCGGCAGTGGCCGAGATAGGCCTCGCCCTCGGCGCCGACCGGGGCGCCGACGATCCGCAGCCGTGTCTTCGGCTCCTCCTTGCGGACCTCGGCGAAAGCGTGCAGCAGCGACACCAGGTCCTTGGCGGGTTCGACGCGGCCGACCCAGACCAGCGTGTCGGGGTTCGCGCACTCCGTGGACTCCCCCACCTCGGCGAAGTGCGAGGCGTCCATGCCCGGGTAGACCGTGCGGAGCTTGGCGCGGTCGGCGCCGCAGCGTTCCTGCCAGCGGCGCGCGTGCGCGTTGCCGGGCGTGATGACGGAGGCCCGGGTGTAGATCTCGGCGGCGAGCCTGCCGTGGAAGGCGGCGAGCAGCGACCGTACGGCGGGGGGCGCGCCGCTGGCGCCGAGGTAGTGCGAACGCAACCGCACGCCGTACTCGGTCAGCAGCAGCGGTACGCCGGAGAAGTGGTGGGCGAGCAGCCCGGGCAGGGCCGCCGGGCCGCCCGAGGTCGCGTGGCACAGGTCGACCTCGTCGAGGCCGTCCTCGTACCAGTCGAGCGAGAGGGGGCGCAGGGCGCGTTCCAGGTGTGCGGCGACGGCGAGCAGATCCGGTACGCGCGCCTCGCGAGCCGTCTGCAGCGCGCCCGGCGCACGACAGGCGCGCTCCAGGGCGCGCACGGCGCGTTCCGATCGGAGTGCGCCCACCAGGCCGCCCTCGTCGCGGGCGAGTTCGGCGAGTCCGTACAGAGCGCTGCTGAAACGGTCCGCCTCAGCGGCGGACGTCTCCTCGGAGGCTCCGTGGGCATCTCCGGCGCTCCCCCTGCACAGCACGGCCGCCAACTCGCCGTAGCACTCGGCGAACCGCCGGCGCGCCCGCCGCCCGTACACCACTCCGTCGTCCTCGGCCGCCCACAGCGGCGCCGTCCGCACCCGGCCGACCTGGCGCGGCAGCGGGACCCAGCCCTCGTCCTCCTGGCTCTCACTGCGGCTGAGCGCGTAGATGTCGAACTCGTGCTGCTCGAGCCCGCGCACGAGCCGGTCGCACCAGAGCCTGGCGTCACCGCTCACATACGGATAGCCACCCTCCGTAAGCAGTCCGATGCGCACGCGCGCACCCCCGATCTCCCGTTTGGGGAGCCGCCGTTGACCCGACGGCTCGCAGCGGGAAGAACGTATGCGGACAAGGCGGTGGCGCGACGGACGGTTGTCCATCGCGCCACCAAAAGGGGTGAACGGTCGTAACTTTCCCGTGCGGGTCGCGTTCGATCGCGCTAAGAGATCAAGCAGTTACGTTACGTCAGGCTGCGGCCAGCTCCCGCCGTGCGGCCCGGCGGCGGGCCGCGACCTGGGGGTCGAGCGCCGGTACGGCGGCCAACAGCTGCTTGGTGTACGGGTCCTGGGGGTTGTCGTACACCTCGTCGGCAGGCCCCGATTCGACGATCCGGCCGCTGCGCATCACCGCGACCCGGTCGCTGACCTGGCGGACCACGGCGAGGTCGTGCGCCACGAAGACGAGCGCCAGCCCGAGTTCGCGCTGGAGTTCGCCGAGCAGGGCGACGACCTGGGCCTGTGTCGTGACGTCCAGCGCGGAGACCGGCTCGTCGCAGACGATCACGCGCGGGTCGGCCGCGAGGGCCCGCGCGATGCCGACGCGCTGGCGCTGGCCGCCGCTGAACTCGTGCGGATAGCGGTCGTAGTGCGCCCCTTCGAGCCCCACGCGCTCCAGCAGTTCCCGCACGCGCCCCCTGATGGCCTTCTCGTCGCGCTCGCCACGCGCGCGTAGCGGGTCGGCAATAGACTCGCCCACGCTGCGACGCGGGTTGAGGGAGGAGACCGGGTCCTGGAAGACCATCTGGACGGCCGGATTCACGCCCACGCGCGCGTGGCCGTCGTAGCGGACCTCACCCGCCGTCGGCTCCAGGAGTCCGACCAGCATCCGCCCGAGCGTCGTCTTGCCGCTGCCGCTCTCGCCGACGACACCGAGGGTCTCGCCCCGGTGGATGGTCAGCGAGACGTCGTCCACGGCCCTGAACACCCGCTTGCCGCGGCCGAACTCGCGCCGCAGGCCGGTCGCCTCCAGGACGACCTCTTCGGAGGCCTCGGACGGCGTGCGCCGGTCGTCCACGCGCGGCACGGCCGCCATGAGCTCCCGCGTGTACGCCTCGGCCGGCGACCCCAGTACGGCCGTCACCGGCCCGTGTTCGACCACGCGCCCGTGCTGCATGACGAGCACCCGGTCGACGCTCTCGGCGGCGACGCCGACGTCGTGGGTGACGAGCAGCAGCCCCATGCCGGTCTCCTCGCGCAGCGTGTGCAGCAGGTCGAGGATCTGGGCCTGGACGGTCACGTCGAGGGCGGTGGTCGGCTCGTCGGCGATCAGCAGCTCGGGTTCGCAGGCGAGCGCCATGGCGATGAGCGCGCGCTGGCGCATGCCGCCGCTGAACTCGTGCGGGCGCGACCGGGACCGCCGTGGTGCGTCCGGAATTCCAACCCGGTCGAGGACCTCGACGGCACGCGCGCGTGCCGCTCGTCGCGACACGCGCGTGTGCACGCGGTACACCTCGGCGATCTGGTCGCCGATCGCGTAGTACGGGTCGAGGGACGACAACGGGTCCTGGAACACCATCGCCGCTTTCGCCCCGCGCAGCCGCCGCAGCTCCTCGTCGCTCGCCTTCCGTACGTCGGTGCCGGCGACCTCGATCGAGCCGCCGACCCGCGCGCCCGTGCCGCGGTGCAGGCCCAGCAGGGCCGAGGCGACCGTGGACTTGCCGGAGCCGGACTCGCCGACCAGGGCGAGGGCGGCGCCGGGCGCCAGTTCGAAGGAGAGGCCGTCGACGGCCCGCAGGTCGCCGAACTCGACGGTCAGATCCGTGACTTGGACGAGACTCACGTCAGTACCACCCGTCGGTCGGCCAGCGCGTACAGCACGTCCGCGACGGCGTTGGCGAGGACCACGAAGAAGCCGATGACCAGGACCATGCCGACCACGACCGGCAGGTCGACCACATTGACCGCATGGACGAGCTCCTGACCGATGCCGGGAAGGCCGAACAGCGACTCGATGAGGACGGCACCGCCCACCGCGCTGCCGAAGTCGTTGGCGTTCAGGGCGATGATCGGCGCCAGGGCGCCGCGCAGGGCGTGCCGGCCGACGATGGACCGCTCGCCGACGCCGTAGGCGCGGAAGGTGCGGATGTGGTCCTCGGCGAGCGTCTCCAGCATCGACGCGCGCGTGAGCCGCGCGAAGTAGGCCGCCTCGGCGAGCGCGAGGGTCAGCCAGGGCAGCAGGAGGCCCCAGGCCCACTGTTCGGGGTCGTCGGAGAAGGAGACGTACTCCGGGAAGGGCAGCAGCTGCAGTTGCCCGCAGACCACGATCATCAGGACGAGCCCGATGACGAAGACGGGCGTGGAGAGGCCGGCCAGGGTGATGCCGGTCAGTACCCGCTCGGTGAGGCGGCCGCGCCGCCAGGCGGACAGGACGCCCGTGCCGACGCCCAGCAGCAGCCAGAGCACCATCGCGCCGATCACCAGCGACAGGCTGACCGGCAGCTTGGTCAGGATGATCTGCATGACCTGCTGGTCGCTCTGGTACGACTGCCCGAGGCAGGGCGCCGAGCAGTGCTCGACGGACGTGCCGGTCGAGTAGTCCTGGCCGACGACGATGCCCTCCAGGAAGTGCCAGTAGCGCAGGTACAGCGGGTCGTCGAGCCTGAGCTGCTGGGCGACCTGGTGGACCTGTTCCGGCGAGCAGCGCGGGCCGCAGGTGATCTGGGCGACGTTGCCGGGGGTGGCGTAGAAGACGACGTAGATGATCACCGAGAGGGCGAGCAGGGTGAGCACGGCGGCCACGGTGCGGCGCACCGCGAATCCGGCGAAGCCGCTCATGACTTCGCCTCCTTGCCGCCGGCCGGGTCGGCCTTCGCCTCGCCCGCGGCCACCCTGGCCTCCTGCTTCCGCCCCGTGCCCACACGCAGCCGGGAAGCCGCGCGCGGGTCGAGGGCGGTGCGGATGCCGTCGCCCAGGACGGTGAGCGCGAGGACGGTCACGAAGAGCGCGCCCGCGGGCAGCAGCAGATACTGCGGGGCGGCCTGGTACCAGACGTTGGCCGAGGTGAGCATCTGCCCCCAGGACGGGGTGGGTGGCTTCACGCCGACGCCGAGGAAGGACAGCGCGGCCTCGATGGTGATGTTGGCCGGCACCATCAGGGCCGCGTAGGTGATGACGGGCGCGGCGAGGCCGGGCAGCAGTTCCCGGCGGGCGATGCGCCAGGTGCCCCAGCCGCTGAGCCGGGCGGCGGACACGTAGTCGAGCTCCTTGAGGGAGAGCGTCGCGGCTCGGGTGATCTTGGCGATCGTGCCCCAGGCGACGAAGCCGATGATGAGCGCGACCAGGACGGGCCGGGGGAAGCTGCCGGGCACGACGGCCAGCAGCGCCAGCGCCATGATCATCAACGGCATGGCCACGATGATGTCGGAGATCCGGCTCAACAGTTGATCAACCCATCGATTGCCGAGCGCGGCCGCGACACCCACGACGACACCGAGGAGGACCTGTACGGCGGTGGCGGCCAGCGCCACACCCAGGGAGACCCGGGCGCCGTACACCAGCCGTGCGAACAGATCGCGTCCGGTCTGCGGTTCGACGCCCAGCCAGTGGTCCCCGCCGATGCCGCCGAAGGAGCCGATCGGCACGCCTCCGCGCGCGGAGTCGACGAGCGAGGGGTGGTAGGTGGTCGGGTCCTGGCCCTCGAGCGCCGTGAGCAGCGGCGCGGCGAGCGCGACCAGGACCAGCAGCGCGACGACGGCCGCCGCGACGAGGGCGGCGCGCTGCGCTCGCAGCCGCCGCCAGAACTGACGAGCCCCCGAGGTCCCCGAGGCGGACGCCTCGGGGACCTGGGTGGCGACAAGTGCCTCGCTCACAGCGCTACTTGACCGCGACCTGCGAGATGTCAAGGACGCCGGTCCAGTCGCTGATCACGACGTTGCGGATGTCCTTGCCGACCAGGCGCTTGTAGACGGGGTGGAACAGCGGGACGGTCAGCGCCTGCTCGCCGATCTTCTTGTCCAGTGCACCCCACCTCTTGGCGGCCTCGTCAAGATCGGTCAACTTGTTGATCGCGTCAATCTCGGCATTGACCGACTTGTCATTGAGCAGGCCCGTGTTGAAGTTCGCGCCGTCCTTGACGATCTGCCGGCCGTCGAAGATCGGGGCGAGGAAGGGACCGCCGGACGGCCAGTCGGCACCCCAGTGGGCGAGGAAGAAGCCCGGCTCGGTCTTCACGTTGTGGATCGTGTCGGAGTAGTCGTTGTCCTCCAGGCCCTGCAGCTTGACCGTGATGCCGGCCTTCTTGAGCGCGTCCTGGATGGCGGTCGCGATCTCCGGGCTGGTCTCGAAGTCCTTGGCGTTGGAGTGCGTCAGCGTGACGGTGAGCCCGTTCGGGTAACCCGCCTCCTTCAGCAGTTCCTTGGCCTTCGCCGCGTTGCCGGTCTTGCCCGCCGGGAAGAGGTCGTAGGGCTCGTAGCCGAAGGACTTCTGGTTCGGCAGGTAGGTGGTCGCGGCCTCGGCGAGCGCGGAGCCGCCCGCGGCGTTGATCACGGAGGAGCGGTCGACGGCGTACGAGATCGCCTGCCGCACCTTGATGTTGTTGAACGGCTTGACCGTCGGGTTGAACGCTATGTAGTTCGTGTAGCCGAAGTGGCCGGTGCCGACGCGCGAGGCGAGGTCCTTGTCACCGGTCACCTTGGCGAGCTCGGCCGGTCCGAGGTTGGTGTCCGTCGTGACGGCGGTCGCGTCCGTCCCCTGGGACGCCGACAGCCGCTGGTTGATCACGGAGGAGTCGAGCCCCGACTTCACGTCGACCTTGTCCGGGTAGGCCTTGCGCTCGGCGTCCGTCGCGGCCGACCAGTACTTGTTGCGCTCCAGGACGATGTGCTCGCCGTTGTTCTCATTCTCGACGACCTTGTACGGGCCGGACGAGACCGGGTGCTCGGCGTACTTCGTGCCGGTGTCCTTGGCCTTCGGGACGGGCGTGAACTGCGTCTGCGTGGCCAGGTACGGGAACTCGCCCTCGGGCTTGTTCAGGTGGAAGACGATGGTCCGCTCGTCCGGCGTCTCGATCGCCGACAGGCCCTTCTTGTCCTTGTAGGGACCCTGGTAGTCGGCCGCGCCGACCAGCCAGTCCCGCAGGTAGGGCGCGCCACCGGACAGTTCGGGCGCGAAGGAGCGCTCGATGCCGTACTTGATGTCGGCGGACGTGATCGCCGTGCCGTCCTCGTACTTGAGGCCCTTCTTCAGGGTGTACGTCCACACGGTCGCGTCCTTGTTGGGACGCCCGGTGTCGGTGGCGAGGTCCGGGACGACCTTGGCGCCGGCCGCGCCGGCCTCGCGGTTGCGGGTGGTGAGCGTACGGAAGACCAGGGACGGGACGTTTCCGCCGCCCGAGGTGTACAGCCGGGCCGGGTCGAAGTTCTCCTGCGGGCTGGAGTTCAGCACCGTCAGGGTGCCGCCCTTGTGCGGCGTGGAGTCGCCACCGGAGCCCTTGGCATCGTTGTCCTTGGGCCCGCAGGCGGCGGCGCCCGCTGCCAGAACAAGGCCTACGGATACCGCGGCCACTCGGCGCGCTGTGTCGGACGGTTGACGCATCGGAATGACGACCTCTCGGATGGTTCGGACCCCTATGGCCCGAATAGTGAGACGGATTGACGAGGAGTGAGACGGAAGCGAACAGACCTCTGCCCGGGCGTCAGGTCGTCGAAAACCGTGACCCAGTCACGGAAGGGGAAAGAAATCGCGACGCGAACGCCAGAGGGCGGACGTCAGCGACAGTGGATGTCGGCCACGCAGAGCGGGGTCACGCCGATGAGCGCCAGCTCGATGGCGGCGCGTGCGATGGCGTGGGGGGTCGACATGCCCAGAAATATGTATGAACTTTCTGCGCATGTCAACGTGACCTATGTGGCTCCTGTCAACTCCTGGGATACGGCCAGGGGTTGGGCAGACAGTGGATCCCGTCGTGGTCGAGGAACTTGGTCTGCTGCTGCATGACCGGCGCGAGCTGACCGTCCTTGCTGCAGGTGACATGGCTGTAGCCGAGCCTGTGACCGACCTCATGATTGATCAACATCTGCCGGTACGCATGGATCTGATCACCGTATGTGGTTGATCCCTGTGCCCATCTGTACGCATTGATCATGACGCGCTGGGTGGAGGCCGAATCGCAGGACACGTTGTCCTCGGTGGTGTCCAGGCCGGACTTGGCGCACCAGGTCGCGGTGGTTCCGGGGCTGGCGAGGGTGATCACGAAGTCAGGTTTGCCGGTGGAGACGCGCTCGAAGGTGCGGGCGCCGTCGTGGGCCCAGCTCCGGTCGTCGTTGAGCGTCTTCTGCACGGCCTGCGCGAACAGTGCGCCGTCGAGGCCGAGCCCCCGCTCCACGTCCACGCGGTAGGTGTACTTCTGGCCCTTCCCAGGCGCCTTGTCGGTCCCGGGGATCGCGTCGAACTTCCCTGATCCCTTGAGCGTGGCGCTCAACGTGTACTTCGTGTCCATCTTCTGCGCGTACGTCAATGTCGCGACGCTCGCCGACGAGGACGGCGTCGGCCGGCCTTCCCCGCGCGAGGACGAGTCGCGCACGTCCCGCGCCTGGTCGGTGGCCGACTGCGTCCCTATGGCCGAATCGTCGCGCCCGTGCGTGACCTGACCGGCGACCACGACGGCCAGCACGGTGGTGACGGCGGCGGCCGCGATCCCGGTGAACGTCCGCCCCTTGGCCCCCTTGGCCTGCGCGGGCACACCGCTCGGCGGCGGGTCGTCGCCATCGCCCTCCGCGTCGGACGCGACGCCGACTCCGGTGCGGGGGTCCCAGTCGGTGACGGAGGCGTAGGGGTCGGAGGGGTGCGTGGAGGTGGCGGCATGCGTGGAGAGGTACGCGTCCGAGGCGTGCGACGCGGAGGCGCCGCCACGGGGAGCGAATACGTCGACGTCCTCGCCGTCACCGTCGCCGAACGCATCGAGATAGTCCTGCCGAGGTCCGCCAGGAGGGGTCTGCCGCTGCCGGGGAATGGCAGCCCCGGATCCGCCAGCAGGCCCGTACCCGGCTCCCGGCCGCCCCCTCAACTGCCCCCAGCCGCCTCCGCCTTCACGCTGCTCGGGATGCCCACCACGAACCTGGGGAACACCGCGGGCGGGCGTGCCGTCGGCGTAACGCGGCACACCATGCGCGGGCGTCCCGTCCGGCAGCCGCGGGACACCATGGGCAGGCGTCCCGTCAGGAAAACGCGGCATCCCACGCGCGGGCGTCCCATCCGCCGTCCTCGGCACTCCACGCGCAGGCGTGCCATCCGCCGTCCTCGGCACCCCACGAGCCGGCGTACCGTCCGGCAACCGCGGCACCCCACGCGCGGGCGTCCCGTCCGCCGTCCTCGGCGCCTCGGAGCCCCCAGGCCTCACTGATCTCCCGGAACCCTCAGTCCCCCGGGCCCCCTTGCCCCCGTCTATGTCCCCTGCGTCACCCTTCGCGGCGGCAGCACCCCCGCGGCGGCTGTGGCGTCCCACGTCGGCCCTCAGCTCCCCGCGCTCTCGGCTGCGGACTGGTCCCCGTCGACGGCCGCCGTACCGTCGACCGAAGCCGAGGCCCTGTTCACGGCCGCCGTACCGTCCACCGAGCCCCCGCCGACCGCCCCGGCCGCCAACTCCCCGGTCTCCCCGAGGAGTTCCACGAACGCGCGGGCCACCGTCTCCGGGTACTCCATCATCGCCACGTGTCCCGCCTCCGGCAGGGTCAGGAGGCGGGAGTCCGGGAAGGCGCGGGCCGCCTTCCGGGCCATGCGGAAGCCGACGAGCTGGTCGCGGCCGCCGTAGACGAGGAGCGTCGGCGCGAGGACGCGCTCGGCCTGGCGCCACAGCCCGTGCTGGCCGCCCAGCGTGTACGCGTTCACCACCCCGCGCGCGGAACGCGCCATCGCGTCCCAGAAGTACGGCAGTTGGAGCCGCCGCTCCATCTCCTCGACCGCGTTGCGGAAACCTTCCGGCGACACCCGCCCGGGATCGCCGTAACAGAGACCCAGGACCCCGCGGACGCGCTGTTCGGCCGTCCAGCCGCGGGTGTACCGGGTGAAGAACCCGGCGACTCCCGGCAGCGCGAGCAGTGCCGTGGGCACGGCGGTGCGCTGGACGAGGATCTCGGGCAGGGCCGGCGAGACGAGGGTGAGCGTGCGGACCAGGTCGGGGCGGAGGGCCGCCACGCGCGTGGTGACCGCGCCGCCGAGCGAGTTGCCGAAGACGTGCACGGGACCGCGCCCGGCGGAGTCGAGGTAGCGGATCACCGCACGCGCGTGCCCGGTGACCGAGTAGTCGCTGTCGTCCGGCGGCGGGGAGTCGCCGAAGCCCGGCAGGTCGATGGCCTCGCCGTCGACGACGCCCTCGAGCTGCTGCATCAGCTCCGACCAGTTCTGCGAGGAACCGCCGAGGCCATGGACGTACAGCGCGGGCGGCAGCCCCTCGCGCGCGGGTGGTCTCGACCGGATCGTCAGGGTGATCCCGGGCAGTCCGACCGACCTGAGCCGCTCACCCTCGGCGACCCTGACGGGCGCCACCTTCGGCAGCGCGGTGGACGCCGGGACGGACGGCAGCTCGGTCGAAGACATGCGGCAATGTTACGAGACGATCACGTAGAGGCTCATGTGTTCGCCTGTGTTAGCCGTCACAGATCGTACGCGCATCGCATAGCGTCCCGATCGGGTGTCTCCTAGGCTCGTACAGAGGGCACCCGTAGTGGCCCCTGCTTCTTCCAGGGACATTCGTAGGAAGGGAGCCCGACATGGCCATCGACCCCACCGATCCGGAGACCTTCGAGGACCAGGACGCCCAGGAGGCGCCGGAGTTCGACGTCGAGGCCCCGGAGAACGACGCGGCGGAGCAGCACGCCGACGTGTCACCGAACCGTGACGAGCCGCTGGAGGACGTGGACCCGGCCCGGGCGAACGAGGCGGACCTGGTGGAACAGCGCCGAGTGGTCTCCCTCGACGAGGACGACTACCGCTGACGGGGGACACGGCCGCTCGGGAGGGTGCCGCTGAGCTGGAACAAGACGGGTCACTGCCCGCCGCATCCCGTTTTGAAACCCTATGCGCGGCTTTCGCGGCCGTCCGGTCCGTGAAATTCTGCGCTCGCACCGCGCACACCAGGGTTACCGAAAAGTACGATGGCCGCGCGGCGCACACCGCATGTGGACGAATTTTGGAGGCGGCGTGACAGCCATCGAGCAGACAGAGGCGGCACGCCCGCGGGGCACGCGCCTGCCGCGCCGTGCCCGACGGAATCAGCTGCTGGGCGCCGCGCAGGAAGTCTTCGTGGCGCAGGGTTACCACGCGGCCGCGATGGACGACATCGCCGAGCGCGCCGGCGTCAGCAAGCCGGTGCTCTACCAGCACTTCCCGGGCAAGCTCGACCTCTACCTGGCCCTGCTGGACCAGCACTGCGAGTCACTGATCGGGGCGGTGCGCGGCGCGCTCGCGTCGACCACCGACAACAAGCAGCGCGTACGGGCGACCATGGACGCGTACTTCGCGTACGTCGAGGACGACGGCGGCGCCTTCCGCCTGGTCTTCGAGTCGGACCTGACGAACGAGCCCGCGGTCCGCGAGCGCGTCGACAAGGTGACGAACGAGTGCGCGGAGGCGATCTGCGAGGTCATCGCCGAGGACACCGGCCTCTCCCGCGCGGAGTCGATGCTGCTGGCCTCGGGCCTGGGCGGCCTCGCCCAGGTGGTGGCCCGCTCCTGGCTGCACAGCGACCGCAGCGTCCCGCGCGACCAGGCGGTTCAGCTGCTGACCTCGCTGGCCTGGCGTGGCATCGCGGGCTTCCCGCTGCACGGCATCGAGCAGCACCACTGACACGCACGCGCGCGTGGGGGCCGTTTGTTCCCGCTCGCTGTTCGCTCCTGGCGTTCAGGCGCGGAGCGTGTACGTCCCCTCACCGGGCTAATGTGTGCTGGGTACGGCGCGGAATGGTCGCGCACTTAATGACCGTCGGAGGGACATAGCCGTGGAGGTCAAGATCGGCGTGCAGCACGCGCCCCGCGAGATCGTTCTGGAGAGCGGTCAGAGTGCCGAGGAGGTCGAGCGGATCGTGGCCGACGCCCTGGCGGGGAAGTCGCAGCTGCTCTCCCTCGTGGACGAGCACGGCCGCAAGGTCCTCGTCCCGGCCGAGCGCCTCGCCTACGTAGAGCTCGGCGAGCCGGCCCCCCGCAAGGTGGGCTTCGGCGCGCTGTAGAAGCAGGCGGACGCCCGTGCCGACGCCCAGCAGCAGCCAGAGCACCATCGCGCCGATCACCCGCGACAGGCTGACCGGCAGCTTGGTCAGGATGATCTGCAT